>JAGCXA010000057.1 GCA_017961575.1 Clostridia bacterium
GAAAGGATAAACGATGAAAAGACTGATGATCGGAAACGAAGCGGTCGCGCGCGGGCTCTACGAGGGCGGCGTGCGCGTCGTTTCGAGTTATCCCGGCACCCCCTCCACCGAGATCACCGAATTCCTCTCGGAATACCGTGATATTTACACCGAGTGGGCGCCGAACGAAAAGGTGGCGACCGAGGTCGCCTTCGGCGCGAGTCTGTCGGGCGTCCGCTCGGCGACCTGTATGAAGCACGTCGGGCTGAACGTCGCCGCCGACCCGCTCTTCACCCTCTCCTATACCGGCGTGAACGGCGGAATGGTGATCTGCGTCGCCGACGACCCCGCGATGCATTCCAGCCAGAACGAGCAGGATTCCCGCCATTACGCGAAGGCGGCGAAGGTCCCGATGCTCGAACCCTCCGACTCGGCGGAATGCCTCGCCTTCGCGAAAGAGGCGTTCAACCTCTCCGAGTCCTTCGACACCCCCGTCCTCTTCCGGCTCTGCACCAGGATCGCGCATTCGCAGAGCGTGGTCGAGACCGGCGAGCGGGTCGCGCCCGATCCGATCCCCTACGAACGCAAGGGCGAGAAGTTCATTATGATGCCGGGCAACGCCAAGAAGCGGCATCCCTTCGTCGAGGAACGCCTGAAAAAACTGACCGCCTACGCCGAATCGACGCCGCTGAACCGGATCGAAGAGGGCGGCAAGCACGTCGGGATCATCACCTCCGGCACCTGCTACCAATACGTGCGCGAGGCGCTCGGAAACGAGGTCAGCGTCCTGAAACTCGGGATGGTCTGGCCGCTTCCCGTTGATCTGATCCGCCGCTTCGCCGAATCGGTCGAGCGCGTGGTCGTGATCGAAGAGTTGGACGGGTTCATCGAGGAGCATTGCCGGAACATCGGCGTCGACGTCGACGGCAAATCGATCTTCTCGCCCGTCGGCGAATACAGCCAATCGGTCGTCGCCGCCGCCTTCGGCATCGAGCCGAAGCCGCACGTCGTGATCGAAGATCCGATCCCCGCCCGTCCCCCGATGATGTGCGCGGGTTGTCCCCACCGCGGATTGTTCTACACGCTGAAAAAGAACGGCGTCACCACCCTCGGAGACATCGGATGCTACACCCTCGGCGCACAGCCGCCGCTTGCCGCCATCGACTCGACCCTCTGTATGGGCGCGTCGGTCTCGGGTCTGCACGGATTCAAGCGCGGGCTGGGCGAGACCGGGCGGAAGTTGAAGACCGCCTGCGTGATCGGCGACTCGACCTTCGTCCATTCGGGGATGACCGGGCTTGCCGATATCGCCTACAACGGTTCGGCGTCGCTCGTCGTCGTGCTCGACAACTCGATCACCGGGATGACGGGGCATCAGGAGAACCCGACCACCGGCTACAACATTCACGGCGATCCCGCCGGCAAGATCGACCTCGAAGCGCTCTGCCGCGCGATGGGGATCCGGCGCATCCGCGTCGTCGACCCCTACGACCTCGCCGCGACCGACGCGGCGGTGAAGGAGGAACTCGACGCCGACGAGCCGTCGGTCATCATCTCCCGCCGTCCCTGCGTCCTGCTCAAACGGGTGAAGACCAACCCGCCGCTTTCGGTCGATCCCGAACTCTGCCGCAGTTGCAAGAAGTGCCTGTCGCTCGGCTGTCCCGCGATCAGTTTCCGCGACGGCCACGCCGTCGTCAACGACACGCTCTGCACCGGATGCGGCGTCTGCTCCGGGCTCTGCCCGTTCCACGCCATCGGCGGAAAGGAGGCGGCGCAATGAAGACCGTCAACGTAATGATCGTCGGCGTCGGGGGACAGGGTTCCCTCCTCGCCAGCAAACTGCTCGGAAAGGTGCTTGTCGACGCCGGTTACGACGTCAAGGTCTCCGAGGTTCACGGAATGAGCCAGCGCGGAGGATCGGTCGTGACCTACGTCCGCTTCGGCGACAAGGTCGCCTCCCCCATCATCGACCTCGGCGAGAGCGACTTCATCCTCTCGTTTGAAAAACTCGAAGCGGCGCGCTACGCCGAATACCTGTCCCCGAACGGCAGGATCATCGTCAATACGCAGGAGATCGACCCGATGCCGGTCATCGTGGGCAAAGCGGTCTATCCCTCCCACGTCCTGAACGAACTCGAATCGAAGGACGTGGCGCTCGACGCCGTCGACGCCCTCTCGCTCGCCGAGCAGGCAGGCACGGCGAAGGCGGTGAACGTCGTTCTGCTCGGGCGGCTTGCCCGCCTGCTTCCCGCGATCCCGCGCGAGTCCTGGCTCGACGCGATCAGGTCGTCGGTCAAGCCGAAGTTCGTCGACGTCAACCTCCGCGCGTTCGACCTCGGCTATTCTCTCGACTGACCCTTTCATCCGGTTCCGTTTCCCCGCTGGGACATATTTATAAACAAAAAGGAGATCTCAATGCACGAACCCAAGCGCTACTGGCAGCCCGAAGCCGAGACCGCCTCGCGGGATCAGATCACCGCGTGGCAGAGCGAACGCCTCGTCTCGACCGTCAAACGGGTCTATGAAAACGTCGCCCCTTACCGCGACCGTATGAAGGAAGCGGGCGTCACCCCCGACGATATCAAGAGCATTGACGATTTGAGAAAACTCCCTTTCACCACCAAACAGGATCTTCGCGATTTCTACCCCTTCGGGCTCTTCGCCGTTCCGATGGAAAAGATCGCTCGTCTGCACGCGTCGAGCGGCACGACGGGCAAGCAGATCGTCGTCGGATACACGCAGAAGGACCTCGACACGTGGGGCGACATCGTCGCGCGGCAACTGACCGCCGTCGGGCTTACCCCGCGCGACAAAGTGCATATCTCCTACGGATTCGGACTCTTCACCGGCGGACTCGGCATCTTCGAGGGCGCGCGCCGGATGGGCGCGACCATCATCCCGGTCTCCTCGGGCAACACCGAGCGGCAGATCACCATTTTGCAGGACTTTGAACCCGACTGCATCGCCTGCACCCCGTCCTACGCGATGTATATCGCCGAAACGATGGAGAAGATGGGCGTCGATCCCAAGAAACTTCCGCTCCGCTGCGGTGTCTTCGGCGCCGAACCCTGGACCGAGGAAATGCGCCGCCAGATCGAAGAGAAACTCGACATCAAGGCGTACGACATCTACGGGCTGACCGAGATCATGGGCCCCGGCGTCGCCTACGAATGCGAGTGTCAGGCGGGGATGCACGTCAACGAGGATCACTTCATCATCGAGGTGCTCGATACCGAGACCGGACTTCCCGTGAAGGACGGCGAGAAGGGCGAGATCGTCTTCTCCTGCATCACCAAGGAGGCGTTCCCGATCCTCCGCTACCGCACCAAGGACATCGGCACGATCACCCACGAAAAATGCGCCTGCGGGCGTACCTTCGTCCGGATGTCGAAGCCGATGGGCAGAACCGACGATATGCTCATCATCCGGGGCGTCAACGTCTTCCCGTCCCAGATCGAGACCGTACTGCTGAAAACCGGGCACTCCCCGAACTATCAGATCGAGGTCGACCGGGTCAACAACCTCGACACCATCGCCGTCCGGGTCGAGATGAACGAGGCGACCTTCTCGGATACCGTCTCGGAGATCTCGCAGCGCGAGCGCGCGCTCGCCGAAGCCATCAAGTCGCTGATCGGCGTCGCCGTCAAGGTCGTGCTCGTCAGCCCCGGTTCGATCGAACGCTCGACCGGGAAAGCCAAGCGCGTCATCGACCACAGAAAACTCCATTGACCGAACGACAGACAAGAAAGAGAGGAACACAGAATGGCAATCAAACAGGTCTCCATCTTCGTTGAAAACAAACCGGGAACCCTCGTCTCGATCACCGACGCCATCGGCGCGGCGGGCGTGGACATCCGCGCGATGTCGATCGCCGATACGCAGGATTTCGGCATTCTGCGGCTCATCGTCAGCGACGCCGAAAAGACCAAGCAGGCGGTGCGCGAGATCGGCTGCGTCGTTTCGATCACCGAGGTCGTCGCCGTCGCCGTCTCCGACCGTCCGGGGGCGCTCAACGACGTGATGCACGTCCTCTCCGAGAACGGCGTCAACATCGAGTATATGTACGCCTTCTTAACCAGCCGCGGACACAACGCCTACGTCGTTCTCCGCGTCGCCGACAACGACAAAGCGGCACAGATCCTCGCCTCCAAGGGAGTCAAGTTGGTATCCGAAGAGGATATTGCCAACCTCTGAACACAAAGCGGGCGCACATCTCTGTGCGCCCGCAACAAAATTCATTTAAAAAGAGCCCTTGCGATCGCAAGGGCTCTTTTCGTATCCGCGCGTCGTCGTCAAGCCCAAGAAATAGAACCCGGCTTAGGATCTTTAATGATGGACTCTTTCAGGAACTCCACCGCGTGGCGAAGTCCCTCTTCGGGGGTCATCAGGCTGTCCTCGTGCTCGATACTCATCACCTTGTCGTAGCCGACGAGGCGGAGCGCCGAGATGATGTCGCGCCAGTAATCCAGCCCGTTGCCGTAGCCGACCGAACGGAAGATCCACGAGCGGTGCGCCTCGTCGCTGTAATGCTTGGTATCCAGCACGCCGAACTTGGCGGTATTGTACTTATCGATCTTGGTGTCCTTGGCGTGGAAATGGTAGATCGCGCCTTCGAGCGCGCGGATCGCGGCGACTGGGTCGATCCCCTGCCAGATCAGGTGCGAGGGGTCGAAGTTCGCGCCGATCACGTCGCCGACGGCGGCGCGCAGACGAAGCAGCGTCTCGGGGTTGTAGACGCAGAAGCCGGGGTGCATCTCGAACGCGATCTTGGTGACGCCATGCTCTTTGGCGAACGCCGCGGTCTTCTTCCAATAGGGGATCAGCACCTCGTTCCATTGATAGTCGAGGACGGCGAGAAAATCGTCCGGCCAGGCGCAGGTCGCCCAGTTCGGGGTCTTATCCTCGGGAGATCCGCCGGGGCAGCCCGAGAAGGTAACGACGGTATCCACGCCGAGCTTTTCGGCGAGCAGGACCGCGTCGACGAAATCGTCGTGATACGACTTCGCGATCTTCTTGTCGGGGTGGACGGGGTTGCCGTGCACCGAGAGGTTGGAGAGTTCGATATGGTGCCGGGCGAGGGTCGCCTTGAATTCGTCGAGCGCCTTCGCGTCGGCGAGCAGGACCTTCGGATCGCAATGCGCTTTTCCGGGATAGCCGCCGCAGCCGATCTCCGCCGCCTCGATCCCGAGCGCCTCGAATTTCGTCAGCGCCTCTTCGAGCGACATCTTGCCGAACAGGTTGGTCAGAACACCGAGTTTCATGGGAAGATTCTCCTTTTTTTGTTTTTTACACCTCTATTATACCCGTTTGCCTCGCTCTTTGCAAGGTTTTTTTCTTCCTTTTCGGTTTTTTTGGCGCGCGGGCGGGCGCCCGCATAATCGGGCGCGCGCGGGACACGCTATCCTTTGCCGGTTTTCCCGGCGGAGGTACCGTATGGAAAAACTACGCGCCGACGCCTATCTGTTTCTGTTCGGGGCGCTCGGCTATCCCTTTATCGAGATCCTTTGGCGCGGATCCACCCACCCGACGATGGCGCTCGCCGGCGGGCTCGGCGCCGTCGCGCTCTTCCGGCTCAACCGGGGGCTTTCGCGCGGCGCGCTTCCCCTGCGTCTTCTCGCGTCGGGCGCGGCGGTCACGCTGATCGAATTGCTCTTCGGGGTGATCTTCAACCTCGGCTTCGGAATGGAGGTCTGGGACTACTCGGAGATGCCTTTGCATCTGTTCGGGCAGATCTGCCTTCCTTACTCGCTTCTCTGGTGTCTGCTCTCGCTCCCCTTCTGCCTGTTCTGCGCCCGCGTCGGCGAGCGAAGATCCGCCTCCTGACGGAAGACAGGAAAGGGGACGGGGCGACCTTTTTCGGTCTTGACAGAGCCCCCGATTTGTGCTATACTCATCCTGTATCAAGATACGGGAGGGCGCGATGAAAAGCGGCGGAAAAGAAGCGGAAAAGTCCCTGTTCGTGACCGACCCGGACGAGCTTGTCGAAACCAAGGTCGACGGCGAACGCCTGTTCTCGGGCGCCGTGTTCGATCTCGAACTCGACCGCGTCAAACTCCCGAACGGACGGGTCGCGACGCGCGAACTGATCCGGCACAAGGGCGCCGTCGCCGTCGTTCCGCTCTTTCCCGACGGAACGGTCGCCGTCGAAGAACAGTTCCGCTACGCCGTCGGACGGGTCCTGATCGAGATCCCGGCGGGAAAACTCGACTCTCCCGACGAGGACCGACGCGAAGCCGCGCTCCGCGAACTCCGCGAGGAGACCGGGCTGATCGCGGGAAAACTGACCTGCCTCGGCGACTACTACGGCTCGCCCGCCATCGTCGACGAACGGATCACTCTCTATCTCGCGACCGAACTCTCGGAGGGCGAGCGATCGCTTGACGACGACGAATTCCTCTCGGTGCGGCGCGTGCCGCTGTCCGACCTTACCGACGCGATCCTTTCGGGGGAGATCCCCGACGGGAAAACGCAGGCGGCTCTTCTGCGCACGGTCCTCGCCGTTCAGCGAGAACTGATCTGAAAATACGAATCCGATACGTCAAACGGAGGTACATATTATGGATTTCATTCTCAACAACGCGCCGACGGTGCTCCTCGTCGTGGCGGGCGTCCTGATCGTTTTCGGGGCTCTGCTCGGTCTGCTCCGGGGATTCAAGCGGGCGTTCATCCGCTTTCTCACCGTGGCGGCGGCGTTCTTCGGCTCGCTCTTCGCCTGTCGGTTCTTTTTGACCGACACCCGGCGCGTGCTGGAACACCCCTGGACGCAGAAACTGCTCGCCCTCTTGAAAGTCACCTTCCTCGACCAATTGCAGGAACAGGTTCCGAAGGCGTACGATCTTCTGATCGGGCTTCCCGTGGCGATCCTCGCGCCCGTCGTCTTCACCGCTCTGTTCCTTATCGCCGCGTTCGTCCTTGAAATCGTCTCGATGATCATCGGCTTCTTTGCCGGTCCGAAACGCGGGTTCCGTCTGCTCGGCGGAGCCGTCGGGGCGATCCAGGGCGCCGTCTTTACCGTTGCGCTGATGGTTCCGCTCTGCGGACTGCTCACCAACGCCGTCTCGGCGATCGACACGATCGAAGCCGAGAAGGACGGCAACTACAACGTCGCGGCGATCGACCAACTCTCGGAATACAAGGAGCAGATGCTCGCCGTCACCGAGGCGCCGATCTACAAGATGGTCGACACCTACGCCGGCACCCCGATCTGCAAGTCGCTGATGCGCTATAAGGTCGACGGAAAAGAGATCGATATTCAGAACGAGACCGACAACGTCGCGCGGCTCTACGCGCACGTCTTCCCCCTGATCGGCACCGACGTCAAGAGCTATAATCAGGATCAGATCCGGGCGCTCTACAAGATCGTCGACGGATACACGAAGACCGTCGACGGGAAAACCGAGACCTTCCCCGGCGACATCGACCGCTCCGAACTCTTCCCGCGTCTCCTGACCGAGATCCTGAACGCGGCGGGCAAGGCGTGGCGGGCGGCGGACGGCAGTTTCTTCTCGGTCAAGGCGCCGCAGGCGAGCGGCGACTTCAACGACGCTCTGCTCGAACTCTTCAAGATCATGGAGACCACCTCGACCGATCCCGTCAGCGACGATCCCGACGCGAAATCGCTTGTCGCGACCGACCTGAAAACGCTGGTCGACCTTCTGAACGTCTTTGAGGAACACGGGATCTTCCCGATCATCGACGACGGCGACGCCATGAAGAACAAGATGGCGACCGACCCGACCCTGATCCCCGAGATCCGCCACACCCTCCGCGACAATCCGAGATACCGCCCGGTCTGCGACGCGATCGAACGCGCGGTGGTCACGTCGGTCGTCTCGGTCCCCGAAGAGGGTACGCCCGAATACGCCAAGTTCCGGGATATGACCGAGGACGTGGCGACGGCGCTGAACGGTCTGACCGAAGAACAGCGGCAGGCGTTCTTCGACGATCCCGCCGGATTCCTCGAAGAGGATTCGCCCTACTCCGACGCGATGCAGACGGCGCTGCACAACTACGACGTCGACAGCGCGATGGTCGAGATTTCGCGCGAACTGATCTCCGACGTGCTGAACGACGAGTTCGGCGACAAGATCAAGAACGGCGAGACCATTACCGCCTCCGAGATCGAAGAATTCCTGCGTAACTACGGCAAATAAAACCCGACCGTTTCAAAACGCGGCGGGCGCCCCGGTCAAGGGGCGCCCGCTCTGTTTTGCGCAAATCTCGTTTTCGGCGACTTTCACAACTATATATGGACAAAGGGGACGCAAAGGCAACAACCTGTGGCAAAAACGCTTGACACCGGGCGAAGAAAAAGGTATAATTATTTATTGAAACGAAAACCGCATATCGGAGGGAACCGGGCAACATGGCGAAAAACGAATACAACGCAAGTTCCATCACGGTACTGGAAGGACTGGAACCGGTCAGACGGCGCCCCGGCATGTATATCGGGGACACCGACGTCAGAGGACTGCATCATATGGTCTGGGAGATCGTCGACAACGCGGTCGACGAGGCGGCGAACGGCTACGCCGACAAGATCGACGTGACGATCCACGCCGACGGGTCGATCACCGTCACCGACAACGGACGCGGGATGCCGATCGACATCCATCCGGGACAGCAGGTACCGGGTATCGAACTGATCTTCACAAAACTGCACGCCGGAGGGAAATTCGACGGGAAGAGTTATTCCTACGCCGGCGGTCTTCACGGCGTGGGCGCTTCGGTCGTCAACGCCCTTTCGCGCTGGCTTACCGCCGAATCGGTCCGGGACGGCAAGCGCTACCGGATCGAGTTCGAGAGCCCCGAGGACGAGGAGGGCAACGTCCGCTCCGGCGTTCTGAAACGCAAACTGCGGATCGTGGGACGCGACGTGCCGGGGCACGGTTCCTCGGTCACTTTCCTCCCCGACGACCGGGTCTTCAACACCGTGCGCTTCGACTTCAACACCATTCAGAACAAATTGCGTGAGCTCGCGTTCCTGAACGCCGGACTGACGATCACCTTCCGTGACGAGCGCCGGGTCGAGGGCGAAAACTCCTTCGTTTACAGTTACAAGAACGGGCTGACCGACTATATGAAGTTCTTCCATCAGGGGAAGAAAGTGATCTACGAGGAACCGATCCTGATCTCGGGGGAATCGGAGGGGATACGGCTGACGGCGGCGATCCAGCACACCGACGGCTATAACGAAACCATCCTGTCCTACGTCAACAACATCCGCACCACCGAGGGCGGCACGCACGAGACCGGGTTCAAGACCGCCCTGACCAAGGTCTTCAACGCCGCCGCGAGAGACCTCGGGGCGTTGAAGGAGAAGGACGAGAACTACGTCGGCGAGGATCTCCGCGAGGGGATCACGATCATCCTGCTCGTCAAGATGAAGGAAGCCCAGTTCGAGGGACAGACCAAGACGAAACTCGGCAATATCTCGGCGCGGACGGCGGTCGAGACCATCGTCACCGAACAACTCGGGCGCTACGTGCAGAACCGGAGCAATCAGGCGGTCGTGAAGGCGGCGCTCGAAAAGGCGAAGGCGGCGCGCGGCGTGCGCGAAGCGACCAAGAAGGCGAACGACCTCGCGCGCCAAAAAAACAGTCTCGAAGTCACGGCGCTCGTCGGCAAGTTCGCCGCGAGCATCGGGCGCGACTTCTCGAAAAACGAAATGTTCATCGTCGAGGGAGATTCGGCGGGCGGCTCGGCAAAGCAGGGGCGCGACCGGAACTTTCAGGCGATCCTGCCCCTGCGCGGCAAGCCGGTCAACAGCGAGAAACGTCGGCTCGAAGCCCTGCTCGCAAACGAGGAGATCCGCTCGATCATCACCGCCCTCGGGACGGGGGTCGGACGCGACTTCAACATCGCGAACCTCCGCTACGACAAGGTCATCATCTTGGCCGACGCGGACCAGGACGGCGCGCACATCCGGGCGCTGCTCCTGACCTTCTTCTACCGCTATATGAAGGAACTGATCCTCGAAGGGCACGTCTATATCGGGATGCCGCC
>JAGCXA010000058.1 GCA_017961575.1 Clostridia bacterium
CCGGATCCTCGATCTTGACCTTTCTCGTCATCTCGCGGGTGATGACCTCGATGTGCTTGTCGTTGATGTCGACGTCCTCGCCGCGGTACACCTTCTGCACCTCGCGGACGATATAGTCGTAGACCGCGTCGACGCCCTTCAAGCGGAGAATGTCGGCGGGAGACAGATGTCCCTCGGTGAGCGGCATACCGGCTGCGACGTAGTCGCCGTCGGCGACGAGAACCTTCATGCCGAACGGCACTTCGTACCGCTTCTTGCCGCCGTCGAGTTCGGGATGGTCGCCCGTCGCCTCGATCTCGATGGTCGAGAGCCGCTTATCCTGCAAAATGTGCGCGACGCCGTTGTACTCGGAAACGATGGCGGGCTTCTTCGGACGGCGCGCCTCAAACAGTTCCTCAACGCGGGGAAGACCCTGCGTGATGTCGGAACCCGCGATACCGCCGGTGTGGAAGGTTCTCATCGTGAGCTGAGTACCCGGTTCGCCGATCGACTGGGCGGCGATGATACCGACCGCCTCGCCGATGCTGACGAGTTTTCCGGACGCCATATCCGAGCCGTAGCAATGCGCGCAGACGCCGCGTTTCGCACGGCAGCGCAGGACGGTGCGGACGAGCACTTCCTTGATGCCCGCCGCCACGATCGCGTCGGCTTGCGCCTCGGAGATCATCGTGTTCGCCGGGACGATCAGTTCGCCCGATTCGGGATCCGACACGTCCTCGATCGTGAAGCGTCCGACGAGCCGCTCTTTCAGCGTCTCGACCACGCTGTGGTCGGTCGCGTCGTCTTTCAGGATGTCGCTGACGACGATGCCGTCGGTCGTGCCGCAGTCGAGTTCGCGGATGATGACGTCGTGCGAAACGTCGACGAGACGCCGGGTCAGGTAACCCGAGTCGGCGGTACGGAGCGCGGTATCCGACAGCGATTTACGCGAGGATTTCGCGCCGATGAAGTACTCGAAGATCTTCATCCCTTCGCGGAAGTTCGACGTGATCGGGATCTCCATCGTCTTACCGTTGGTCGCGAACATCAGTCCGCGCATCGAGGCGAGCTGTCTCATCTGTTTGATGGATCCGCGCGCACCCGAGGTGCAGATCATATTGATCGCGTTGTACTTATCGAATCCGGCGTTCATCTTGTCGGTGACCTTATCGGTGGTCTCCTTCCAGATCTGAACGACCCGTTCGTAGCGTTCCTCGTCGGAGAGTTCGCCGTCGAGGTAGAGTTCGCGGATCGCGCTGATCCGGTCGTTTGCCTCGGCGAGCAGTTCCTGCTTCTCGGGCGGGATGGTCATATCGTAGACCGAGATCGAGAGCGAGGACTTCGTCGAGTACTTGTAGCCCATCGACTTGATGTCGTCGAGCACCTTCGCCGCCTCCGGGAACCCGTGCAGTTTGATCGTCCGGTCGACGATCTCTTCGAGTTTTTTGGAGGTGGTCGGGAAGGCGATTTCAAGGTCGAGCAGTTTGTCGGGATCGCTCCGGTCGACGTAACCGAGGTCCTGCGGCAGTTTGCTGTTGAAAATCAGCCGTCCCATCGTGGCGTCGATCAGTTTCTCGTGCTTGACGCCGTCGATCTCTTTCTCCACTCTGACCTTGATCGGCGCGTGGATGCCGATGACGCCGTTTTCGTACGCCATCATCGCCTCGTTCACGTCGCGGAAGATCTTGCCCTCTCCGAGTTCGCCCGGACGCTCGATCGTCAGGTAGTAGGAACCGAGCACCATATCCTGCGAGGGAACGGTGACGGCGCGCCCGTTGACGGGTTTCAGGAGGTTGTTTGCCGACAGCATAAGGAACCGCGCCTCTGCCTGCGCCTCGGCGGACAGCGGAAGGTGCACCGGCATCTGGTCGCCGTCGAAGTCGGCGTTGAACGCCTTACAGACGAGCGGGTGCAGACGGATGGCGCGCCCCTCGACGAGCACCGGCTCGAACGCCTGGATCGACAGGCGGTGCAGCGTCGGCGCGCGGTTGAGCAGCACGGGGTGTTCGCGGATAACGAATTCGAGCGCGTCCCAGACCTCCGGGAAGACGCGATCCACCTTCTTCTTCGCGTCCTTGATGCTCGTCGCCTTCTGGGTTTCGAGCAGACGCTTCATCACGAAGGGGCGGAAGAGTTCGAGCGCCATTTCCTTCGGAAGACCGCACTGATAGATTTTCAGATCGGGGCCGACGACGATAACCGAACGTCCGGAGTAGTCGACGCGCTTGCCGAGCAGGTTCTGACGGAAGCGCCCCTGCTTACCGCGGAGCATTTCGGAGAGCGATTTCAGAGCGCGGTTCGACGCGCCGGTGACCGCCTTCCCTCTCTTGCCGTTGTCGATCAGGGCGTCGACGAACTCCTGCAACATCCGCTTCTCGTTGCGGATGATGATCTCGGGAGCGCCGACTTCGAGCATCTTTTTCAGCCGGTTGTTCCGGTTGATGACGCGGCGGTAGAGTTCGTTCAGGTCGGAGGCGGCGAAACGCCCGCCGTCGAGCTGGACCATCGGACGGATGTCGGGAGGAATGACCGGCAGGCAGTCGAGGATCATCCACTCGGGACGGTTGTTCGACTTGCGGAACGCCTCGACGACTTCGAGCCGCTTGATGATGCGGAGTTTCTTCTGACCCGTCGCGACGAGCAGTTCCTCTTTCAGTTCGCGGGACAGTTGTTCGATATCGATTTCCTGCAGCAGTTCCTTGATCGCCTCGGCGCCCATTCCCGCGCGGAAATCGTCCTCGTATTTCTCGTAATAGCTGTGGTACTCCTCTTCGGTGAGAAGCTGTTTCTTTTCAAGCGGCGTGTTGCCCGGGTCGATCACGATATACCGCACGTAGTAGAGCACCCGTTCGAGGAGCTTCGGCGACATATCGAGCAGAAGCCCCATCCGGGACGGGATGGCGCGGAAATACCAGATGTGCGAGACCGGGGTCGCGAGTTCGATGTGTCCCATCCGCTCGCGGCGCACCTTCTTGGTCGTCACTTCGACGTGGCACTTTTCGCAGACCTTGCCGACGGCGCGTACCCGCTTGTACTTGCCGCACATACACTCCCAGTCCTTCGTCGGCCCGAAGATCCGTTCGCAGAACAGTCCTCCGACCTCCGCTTTCAGGGTACGGTAGTTGATCGTCTCCGCCTTGGTCACTTCGCCGTGCGACCAGCTCCGGATCATCTCGGGAGACGCAAGGCCGATCTGAATGGAATCAAAAACATTTCTTTCCATAAAACTGATTTGTTCCCCTCTCAACTCTCATTTTTCAATCCGACGGCGCGGGGTCATTCCCCGTCGTCGCCGAACCCGTCGGAGCCGTCCTCCGACTCGTACCCTTCGTCCTCTTCGGAAAACTCGTCTTCGTACTCGTCGTCGAAGTCGCCGTCTTCCCCGTCGGACTCCTCGTCGTCGTACTCCTCGGCTTCACCGTCCACCGCCGCGTCGACTTCGGAAAGCTGCGTGATGGCGGAGGGGATCTCGTCCTCGGAGAGTTCGGACAGCGCGATCTCGTTGCCGTCGGCGTCGAGAACGCGGATGTTCAGGGCAAGGGATTGCAGTTCTTTAATCAGGACTTTGAAGGATTCGGGGATGCCCGGCGTCGGGATGTTCTGTCCCTTGACGATCGCCTCGTAGGTCTTGACACGCCCGGTGACGTCGTCGCTCTTGACGGTCAGAATCTCCTGCAGGGTGTACGCCGCGCCGTACGCTTCGAGCGCCCAGACCTCCATCTCGCCGAACCGCTGGCCGCCGAACTGCGCTTTACCGCCGAGGGGCTGCTGCGTCACGAGACTGTACGGACCGTTCGAGCGGGCGTGGATCTTATCGTCGACCAGGTGGTGCAGTTTGAGGTAATACATGATACCGACGGTGACGGGGTTGTCGAAGGGCTCGCCGGTTCTGCCGTCGTAGAGCGTCTGCTTACCGTCGATGACGACGACCTTCTCCTTCTTCATCAGTTCGCTCAGTTTCTCGTCGTCGTCGACGATCGACTGGTCGATCCGTTGGAGATCGGGATTGCCGTGTTCGTTTGTGACCTCGATGAAGCACGCCTTCCCCTTGACGCTCTCGCCGGGACGGATGTCGCGGCAGTAATGCGCCTCGCGCAGACACTCGATGATGTCGCGTTCGTTCGCGCCGTCAAAGACCGGGGTCGCGATCTTCATGCCGAGGATCTTGGACGCGATCCCGAGGTGAACTTCAAGCACCTGCCCGATGTTCATACGGGAAGGAACGCCCAGCGGGTTCAGAACGATGTCGAGCGGCGTACCGTTCGCCAGGAACGGCATATCCTCGGGCGGCAGGATCCGCGAAACGACGCCCTTGTTTCCGTGACGGCCCGCCATCTTGTCGCCGACCGAGATCTTTCTCTTCTGGGCGATATAGACGCGGACGACCTTGTTGACGCCGGGCGCGAGATCGTCGGAGTTGCTTCTGTCGTAGATCTTGACGTCCACGACGACGCCCGACTCGCCGTGCGGGAGCCGGAGCGAGGAATCGCGCACCTCGCGCGCCTTCTCGCCGAAGATCGCGCGGAGCAGCCGCTCCTCGGGGGTGAGTTCGGTCTCGCCCTTCGGCGTGACCTTACCGACGAGGATGTCGCCGGCGCGGACTTCGGTACCGATCTTGACGACGCCGTCGCCGTCGAGATCTTTCAGCGCGTCGTCGCCGACGTTCGGGATCTCGCGGGTGATCTCCTGCGGTCCGAGTTTGGTGTCGCGCGCCTCGATGGAGTATTCCTCGACGTGGATCGAGGTGTAAACGTCCTCGCGGACGAGACGTTCGTTCAGGAGCACCGCGTCCTCGTAGTTGTAGCCCTCCCAGGTCATAAAGCCGATCAGCGCGTTCTTACCGAGCGCGATCTCGCCGTTCGCCGTCGCGGGACCGTCGGCGATCACCTGACCTTTTTCGACCCGTTCGCCGACCGAGACGACGGGGCGCTGGTTGACCGAGGTGCCCTGGTTGGAGCGTTTGAATTTCAGGAAGCGATAGACGTCCTTCCGTCCGCTGTCGGTCAGGATCACGACCTCGTCGCTCGCGACGCGCTCGACGACGCCGCCCTCATCCGCGAGGACGACCGCGCCGGAATCCAGCGCCGCCTTGTATTCCATACCGGTCGCGACGATCGGCGCCTCGGTGGTCCTCAGCGGCACCGCCTGCTGCTGCATGTTGGAGCCCATCAGCGCACGGGGGTTATCGTCGTTTTCAAGGACGGTGATCATAGCGGTCGCGACCGAGACAAGCATCGGCGGAGACGCGTCCAGATAG
>JAGCXA010000059.1 GCA_017961575.1 Clostridia bacterium
CCTTCGCCTTCCACGCCTTGGCGTCCTCGGCGGTCAAGACGATCTTGCCCCACGCGGCGCCGGGAGACGAGGCGAGCGCCTTGGCGACGACCTGCGCGGTCTTGATCGCGTGGGGATCGAACTGCTGGTGATGCAGGGTGTCGAGGTTACGCGGGTCGATCATCAGAACCGCCTTCTTCTCGTCGATCATCCCCTCGTCCACGAGGTCGCAGGCGATCTTCAGAGCGGCGGGAGCGGTTCTCTTACCGTTCCGGCACTGGAGCATGAAGAGCTTGCCGTTCTCGACGGTGAACTCCATGTCCTGCATGTCGCGGTAGTGCTCCTCGAGTTTGCCGCAGACGTCGATGAACTGCTTGTACGCCTCGGGGAACTTCTTCTCCATCTCGGAGATGGGCATCGGGGTACGAACGCCGGCGACGACGTCCTCGCCCTGCGCGTTGGTCAGGAACTCGCCCATCAGTTTGTTTTCGCCGGTGGCGGGGTCGCGGGTGAAGGCGACGCCGGTGCCGGAGTTGTCGTTCAGGTTACCGAAGACCATCGGCATCACGTTGACGGCGGTGCCCCAGGAGTAGGGGATGTCGTTGTCGCGGCGATAGACGTTGGCGCGGGGGTTGTCCCAGGAACGGAAGACGGCGCGGATCGCGGCGTTGAGCTGCTCCTTCGGGTCGGACGGGAAGTCCTCGCCGAGCTGCTTCTTGTATTCCGCCTTGAACTGCTCGGCAAGTTGTTTCAGGTCGGAGGCGGTCAGTTCAACGTCGAACTTGACGCCCTTCTCTTCCTTCATCTTGTCGATCAGCTGCTCAAAGTACTTCTTCCCGACCTCCATAACGACGTCCGAGAACATCTGGATGAACCGACGGTAGGAGTCGTAGACGAACCGCTCGAACTTGGGATCGGGGTTGCCCGCGATCATCGAGGCGACGACCTGGTCGTTCAGACCCAGGTTCAGAATGGTGTCCATCATACCGGGCATCGAGGCGCGAGCGCCGGAACGCACCGAGACGAGAAGCGGGTTCTTCAGATCGCCGAACTTCTTGCCGTTGATCTTCTCCATGATCTCGACGTTCTTCATGATCTCCGCCATGATCTCGTCGTTGATCTTTCTGCCGTCCTCGTAGTACTGGGTGCACGCCTCGGTCGTGATCGTGAAGCCCTGCGGAACGGGAAGACCGATGTTGGTCATCTCCGCCAGGTTCGCGCCCTTACCGCCGAGGAGGTTGCGCATGTCTTTGTTGCCTTCCGAGAAGAGGTACACGTATTTCTTTGCCATCTTCTTTTTTTATCTCCTTCTATTTGATTGATAAAGTTACCGTTTTGCGCCGAAAAAGCGTCCGGGCGCAAAATCGTTCATAGTATTATAGCACAAGAAAAACGGTTTTTCCATAGGGTTTTGACAAATAACCCTTTTTATGACAATGTTTACAATTTGTTCACAAACAGCAAAGTGAAAAGCGCGGGCGGGGTGTTGCAAACGGGGGTCGGGTGTGCTATAATAATCCTGCTTTATAGCCGCCCGGAACGGGCGGAAGAAGCCGATGTTTCCGTAGCTCAGCTGGATAGAGCGACCGCCTCCTAAGCGGTAGGTCGGGTGTTCAAATCACCTCGGAAACGCCAAAAACGGCGCGAATACCCCTCGCGGGTATGTGCGCCGTTTTTCACATTGCTGACGATTTGAACACCGAAAACGCGACCGGAGGGAGCGTTTTCCAAGCGGATTTTACATCTTCCGCCAGCATTTTTCTTTCATAAACGCCGTGATCTCGCCGTTGTCTTTGTCCTCGTAGTAGCGGACGAGAAGACGTTTGAATTCAGGGATGTTCTTTTCGGGAATGACGAGCAACCCCGCCGCTTTTCCGATGAGGTAGTGGTTGGCAAAGATCACCGCTGCGCGCTTGTTCCCGTCGTTGAAGACCTGCGTCTTCATACAGTAGAGGCACAGCCGGATCGCTTTTTCGATCGGCTCCGCTTCGCCTGCGACGATCGCCGCGATCTGCTCTTTGACGTCAAGCTCGATCGGCAGGGGCGGGATATACGACGTTCCGCCGATGGTAACGGGTACGCCGCGGATCCGTCCGCCCTCCGCGTAGAAGCCCTCGTTGACGAGCTTTGCGATATGGCAGAGAATATAATAATCGGTTTTGGTGGCGATCACGTCCCGATCCATCACGAATTCCCATGCGTGTTTGAGGTTCAGGATCTTTTGCACGTCGTTTGCGGAGACGCCGTTGACGCGCCCGTTTTCGAGGATGTCCTCGGTCTGCGGGAAAGAAGTCGCCACGCCTTCGAGCACCGCCTGATCGTAGATGTTCGCCTTCATATTGGCGCGGGCAAAGTCGATATTGAGGATGACCTTATCGGACAGTTCCTCGGTCGCGTAACCGAGTTCGGCGAGCCGCTTCTCGATCCGGCGAATCTCCCTTTTCAGTTCGCGCGCTTCCTTTACGTACCGCAGGAGCGCCGCGTAAAGATCGTCCGAGAAAACGTCCACGTAGGTGCTGGTCAGTTTCCCCGCGACGCGGCGGCGGACGTACAGGTATTTTGCGCCGTCACGCTCCTTGATCTCGGGCGTACCGTCGTAGGGCAACAGTTTCAGACGCGCCGTGTAATCGGCGCGCTGTTGCAGAAGTTCCTGCATTTCAAGATACTGATAATTCATATCGTCACCTCTTTGTAGGGAACAAATCGTGCTATTATTATAGCATTTTGTTCCCTATTTTGCAAGAGGGCGGGGCGAAAAATCGAAAAAAGGGGTTGCAAAACCGGGCTTGACGTGGTAAAATAAGAAATGTAAGAAAAGTAAGGCGTCTCGGGTGCGGTCGGAGAAGATCGGGGGACGCGCGCAAAACGGAAGGAGGACGCAGATGAAAAAGACCATCGAACAGGATCGGTTCATCGTCAGCGTGAAGGTGGGACCGAAGGGGCAGATCACGATCCCGGCGCCCGCGCGGCAGATGTTCTCGATCAAGGAGGGCGACACCCTGATGGTGATGGGCGACAAAAAGCGCGGGATCGCGCTTCTGAAAGACGATTTGTTTTATCAACTGATGGGAGGGGTGATGCCCGATGGCGGCGATCCGAACGACAAACCTGACGAAAAGTTATAAAGACCTCGTCGCGGTGGACAACCTGAACCTGACGGTCGAGGAGGGCGAACTCTTCTCGCTTCTCGGCGTGAACGGCGCGGGCAAGACCACGACGGTCAAGATGCTCTCGACGCTGGTCAAGCCGACCTCCGGCGAGGCGACGGTCTGCGGCTTCGCGCTCGGACGCGAGGACGGCAAGATCAAGGAACTGGTCGACATTTCGATGCAGGAGACGGCGATCGCGCGCAAGTTGACCGTCCGGGAAAATATCGAACTGTTCGCCCGTCTTTCGGGGCAGAAAAAGGACGAGATCGCCGAGACGGCGCGCCGGATCTACGAGGATTTCGGGCTTGGGAAGGTGGCGAACAAAAAAGCCGCCGAACTCTCGGGCGGCTGGCAGCGGAAACTGTCGATCGCGCTTTCTCTCGTGACGCGCCCGAAACTGCTCTTCCTCGACGAACCGACCCTCGGACTCGACGTTCTGGCGCGGCGGGAACTCTGGCGCGTGATCGAAAACCTGAAAGGAAAAATGACGATCGTTTTGACGACCCACTATATGGAGGAAGCCGAAGCCCTCTCCGATAGGATCGGGATCATGCGCGACGGCAGACTGCTCTTTGTGGGGACGAAAGAGGAACTGTACGCGAAAACCGGCAAAAACGACGTGGAAAACGCCTTTATCGAGGTCGTTTCGGGAGGTGACTGCAATGCGTGAATCACTCTCCCGGCTCTACGCCCTCTCGAAGCGGAACGCGAAGGAGATCGTGCGCGATCCGCTGTCGCTGATCTTTATGATCGGGCTTCCGCTCTTTATGGAGATCCTGTTCTATCTGCTCTTCCACAAGTTGACCGATCAGTTCCAGATGATCTACCTCGCGCCGGGGATCGTCGTCTTCTCGCAGGCGTTTCTGACGCTCTTCACCGGGCAGCTGATCGCGCTCGACCGCAGCACGTCGCTGCTCACGCGGCTATACGTCTCGAAGGCGACTCCGGTCGAGTTCATCCTCTCCTACGCCCTGCCGATCCTGCCGCTGACGCTCGTGCAGTCAATCCTGTTCTTTTTGGTCGGCGGGATCTTCGACGCCGGGCTTTTCGGGGTGAAGATGCTGCTCGCGATCCCCCTCTCGCTTGTGACTTCCCTGTTCTTCATCGGGATGGGGATCCTGTTCGGCTCGCTCTGCTCGGAGAAGTCGATCGGCGGGATCGCCTCGATCCTGATCGCCTGTCAATCGGTCCTTTCGGGGATGTGGTTCCCGATCGAGGGGCTGGGCGACGGGATGCTCGCCCTGATGAACGCCCTTCCCTTCCGGAACGCGACGCTCCTGGTGCAGAACACCGTCAACGGGATCGGGGACGCCTTCGCCGACTTCTGGCGCCCGCTTCTGATCCTTCTCGGCTATACCCTCGCGGCGTTCGTCTCGGCGGTGCTGGTGTTCCGACGGAAGATGAAGCAGTAACAAATAAAGAAAAGAGCGCGGTGTGAGCCGCGCTCTTTTTTATTTCTTTCTTTCGGGTTTGAAGAGGAAGTGGAACAGGACGAACACCCCGGTGAAGAAGACGATCGAGCCCGCGAGGATCGCGAACATCGCGGGGGTCTTCACTTCGTGCCCGAAGAAGAAGAGCCGACAGTCGATCGATTCGCGGATCCCGCCGATCACCTCCTCGGTGAATCCGACGTTCTTCATCTCGGAAAAGACGCCGCCGAGCAGATGGTTCTTGATGAGCGAGGTGCCGTAGGTACCGGGCAGGAAGCCGAGCACCCGTTGAAGTCCGGCGCTAAAAGACGAGATCGGCATATACGCGCCGCAGATGAAGCCGTAGCCCGCCGAGACGATCGTGCCGACCGCCGACGCCTGCCCGTTGGTCGAGAGGAAGAAATGCAGGCAGGAGGAGAGCGCGGTGCCGAAGAGCGTGAGCAGGATCACGTCGAGGATCGAGAACAGAACGTCGGAGGGCGAGAGGAACCAGCCCTGCGTCGCGAGATACCCGAACCCGAAGGCGAGCGCGGTCAACGTGACGATGAGGGTACTCGCAGCCGAGGCGACGAAGTACGCCCCCGCGAGCGTCGAGCGTCTGACCGGGGCGACGGTGAGGTCGCGGACCGTGCCGTTCGCCTTGTCCCCGATCATCAGGAGGTTGGCGCAGAAAGCGACCGTCACGCAGCTGACGGCGAGGAGCGACGCGATCAGTTGCCCCGCGACGGTGGCGTCGATGATCTTCGGATCGACCGTGAACCCGTCGGGAAGCGACGAATAGAAACTGTCCTTGAAAACCCGCGCGAGGAAGGTCGCGTAGAGGACGAGCAGGATGATCGGGGTGATGAGCGAGGAGATGAACAACCCCTTGTCCTTGAAGAAGACCTTTAAGTTCCGGCGGGTCAGTTCGTAAAACGTTCTCATTAGTCGTCGCCTCCCGTCAGGTCTTTGCCCGTGACCGAAAGAAACACGTCGTCCATCTTGCCCTTCGTCACCTCGTAGTCGCGGAACAGTTCGGGGTGCGAGAGGATCAAAGCCGTCGCCGCGCCCGTGTCGGGCAGGTTGATCCGGATCGCGTCGCGGATGTGCTCGACGGGATAGCCGAAGTCGGGCAGTTCCTTCACACCGTAAACCGTCAGATAGTCGCCGGCGTAACGGTTTTTCAGTTCGAGCGGCGTCCCCTCGGCGGCGATCTCGCCCGCGTCGAGGATCACGATATAGTCGGCGTCCGCCGCCTCCTCCATGTAGTGGGTCGTCAGGAAAACCGTCATCCCGGTTTTTCTGCGCAGATCGTTCACCACGTTCCAGAGGTGTCGGCGCGTCTGGGGATCCAGCCCCGTCGTCGGCTCGTCGAGGATCAGAACGTCGGGCGAATGGAGAAGCGCGCGGGCGACGTCGATCCGCCGTCTCTGTCCGCCCGAAAGTCTGCCGACCGTGCGGTCGAGCAGATCGGTGAAGGAGAGCAGTCCGGCAAGTTCCGCAAGCCGCCGGGAAAACGCCTCGCCCGTAATGCCGTAGAGGGCGGCGCGGCTTCTCAGATTGTCGCGCACCGTGAGCATCTGATCGAGCGCCGAACTCTGAAAGACCACGCCGATCTGCCGGGTGATCGACAGTTTGTCACGGTCGGGGTCGCACCCCGAGACCTTGACTTCGCCCGAGTCCTTTTTGAGTTGTCCCGAGAGGATCGAGATGGTCGTCGATTTCCCCGCGCCGTTGACGCCGAGGAAGGCGAAGAGTTCGCCGCGCTTGACGCGGAAGGTGATCCCGTTGACCGCCTTCACCGCGCCGAATGATTTGTAGAGATCGCGGATCTCTATCACTTTTTCCATCGGATGATTCCTTTTCCGTCGTATCGTTTCCGTCCCGCCCGCGAGGCGGGCGCGTCCTGCAAGATTATAGCACTCTTCGTAGAGAAAGTCAAGGGAGACGGGACGCGGAGTCAAAAAAAGAACGGCGCCCGATCGGTTTGATCGGGCGCCGCGTTGCGGACAAGCCGCCGGTATTATTCAATTTCCGACAGCGCTTTCATCATCTTGTTGTAGATCTTCAAGTATTCGCTTGTGATTTTCGCCACCTCGACAGTCGTTAAATCGTCGGTGTCAATATCATCGAATTTTGCAGTCCATTCAGTTAACTCTGCCGTTTTAGTAATATATGCGCTCATATAGGACGTCGGGTTTTTTTCGTAATTCTTGCAAACGTCAATGTACGAATCCACCCATTTCTCATATTGTTTCAACCAGTCCATATACTGCTGATATGCGCTGCTTCCGCCTTTTGAAGTTTCATCTTTATCGCCTTCCTTGGAAGCGCCGCATCCGGCAAAAGCGAGAACGAGAAGCGAAAGGATCAGAAAAAACGCAAGGAATCGGGTCGTTTTCGTTTGAACTCTCATTGGAATACCTCTTTCCGCCATGCCGCGGCGTTCAATCTCCTTCGTCGCGTACGGCTTTTTTGTTTTTTTCGGTTATCCTATGAAACAGAAGGATTGCGACCGCCGCAACGAACAAAAGCAAACTGATCCATTGCGAGGTTGAAAGCGAAAGCCAACCGCCGCGGATCGAGTCCCCGCGGAAGAATTCGAGAACGAAACGCAGAACGGGATAAACGAGCAGATAGACGAAAAGCAGTTTTCCCTCCGCGCGTTTTCTCTTGAAAAGCGAGAGCATCAGCAAAAAGATCAGAAGATTGCATCCCGCCTCGACAAGCTGCACGGGAAATCTCGGCACTCCGGCAACAGACGGAACGAGTCGGTTTTCCTGAACCACGATCCCGTGACTCCACTCGCGCCCGTAACAGCATCCGCCGAAAAAACATCCGATCCGCCCGAAGGTGTGGAACAAAGGCGTCACAACGGCGTAGAGGTCAAGGGCGTTCCCGCGCGCGAACAAACGGCAGAAACGGGTAAAAATCAGAACGGCGGCAAGTCCCCCGAGGAATCCGCCGTAGAACACCATACCGCCCAGTCCTTCCGACAACTCTGCAAAACCTTCCCGATAATCCCCTGCCCCGAAACGCGAAAAGGCGGAGATCACCTCGTCCGCACGGGTGATCCCGTAAAGGAGATGCCCGCCGAGAAATAATCCTGCCGCGATCGGTAATGCGAGCAAAAGAACGTCGTCGATCGTGTTTTTCCACCGCTTGACGAGTATCCAGCCGACGAAAACCGACAGGGCGAACCCGAAGAAGGAGCAAAGCCCGTAGGTTCCGACCGTTCTCCCGAACAGACGTATTTCAGGATGCATTTATCCATCCTTTTGGCTTATGGCTTATCTTAACAGAACGGACGCTTCGATCAATAGTAGGCGCTTTTGATCGCGTTCCACGCGTCGTTGGTTTCTTTGGCGGCGCAGGCGACGCAAACGGTGCAGGAGATGAAACCGACCATACCGATCGCAAGACCGATGATCGACGTAACGAGTCCCGCAGTACCGAGCCCGGACGGTGCGCCCGCGGCAGCGGATTTTTTGCGTCCGATCGCAGCCATCACGATACCGATGATGCCGAAAACGATCGCCGAAACGTTGACGATGTAGAACCACGCGAGAATCAGGGACAGGATGCCGAGAACGAGAGCCGTAACCGAAAAGCCGGTGCCGGTGCTTTTGTGTTCAACGGAAGGAAGACCGGAATCGTTCATTGTTTTTCTCCTTGTTTCTTCTGTTTTTTTATTGTCCCGCTTTGAAATATACCAAAACGGGATATTATGATTATACCATTACGGTATGATAATGTCAATAGACAATTCTAATCTTTTGTCAAAAAAGGAGAAAAAATATGTCATTTCGATTAAAAGAGATCCGGCTCTCCAAAGGAATCACGCAACTGAAACTCGCGATGGATCTGAATATGAATCAAAACAGCATCAGCCGATACGAAAACGGAGAGCGCGAAGCCGATTACAAAACGCTGATCGCGTTTGCCGACTATTTTCACGTTTCAGTCGACTATTTGCTCGGAAGAACCGATAATCCGAAAATGAACGAAGGGCGCGGAACTTGATCCGCGCCCTTTTTTGACGTCGTTTTTTCAATTCTTCTTCCGTCAGTTCCGGAAGAACCGGGACAGTTGCTTTTCCTCACCGAGCAGCAGAACGAGGTCGCGTTCGTCGAAGACGAATTGCAGGTCCGGCACGATCACCTTGCCCGACCGCTCCACGGCAAGCAGGTTCAGTTTGAACTGTTTGCGGATCTGCAACTCGGGCAGGGTGTGACCCGCCCACTTCTTCGGCAGTTTGATCTTGACGATCTTATAGACGTCGCTGATCGAGATGTAGTCGATCAGGTTGTCCTCGTTGTAGATCAGCGCCACCTTCTCCGCCGCTTCCTTCTCGGAGTAGACGGTCTTGTCGGCGCCCGCCATCTGCAGGAACTTCGCCTGAATGTCCGACTGGCATTGCGAGACGATGAAGCGCGCGCCGCACTCTTTCAGGTTCGAGGTGATTTCAAGCGACGCCTGAAAATTCCCGCCGACGGCGACGACGGCGAAGTCGTAGTCGGGAACCCCGATCTGCCGCATCACGTTCATACTGCGGCAGTCGCCGATCAGGGTGTTTTCGAGTTCGGGCGAGAGCGCGTCGATGACCGCCTCGTCCTGATCGATCAGGCGAACCTCGTTTTTCAGTTCGATGAGTTTATGCGCCAGATGCTTTCCGAATTCCCCGGCGCCGATAATCAGTACGTTTTTCATTCAGCCCACCATTATCTGACCTTTCTGTCTGGATAGATACTCTTTTTTGCGCTGCCGCCCGAACAACTCGAAGAGACTGAACGCGCCGAGCCGCCCGACGTACATCAGGAAGACGAGGACCAACTTCGAGACGACCGAGAGCGAGGGCGTGAGCCCGAGCGTCAAGCCGACCGTCGCGATCGCCGAAACGACCTCGAACAGGATCTCGTTCAAGCCCGCCGGCTCGAAGATACCGATCAGAAGGACCGCCCCGACCGTCAGCAGCAGATAGGAGAGCAGGATCGCCGACGCCTGCCGCACGACAGTATCGGACACGCTCTTGTTCATGATCCGTACCTCTTTGGAGGCGCGGGCGGAGGCGGACAGATTCGCCAGAACGACGACCGCCGTCGTCACCTTGATCCCGCCCGCCGTCGAGCAGGGGTTGCCGCCGACGAACATCAGGAGCACGGTCAGAAACTGTCCCGTCCCGCTGACGTCGGACATTTCGACGGCGTTGAAGCCGGCGGTGCGCGGCGTGACCGACATAAAGAGCGAGTTGACGATCTTCTCTCCAAACGGAAGATCCGAGAACTGTCCCGGCACGCCGACGTTCGTGAATTCGAGGATGAAGAAGAGGAGCGCGCCGCCGAGGATCAGGATCCCGTTGGCGATCAGAACGACCTTGGTATGCAGATAGCACCGACCGATCCGGAAACGGTGCGCGAACAAGTCGGACAGCACGACGAACCCGACCCCGCCGACGATAATCAGGCACGCCACGGTGAGAAGCACCGTCGTGTCGGAGCGGAAGGCGGTGAGCGATCCCGTCCCGAAGACGTCGAATCCGGCGTTGCAGAACGCCGAAACCGAGGTGAAGAGGGCGTAGTAGAGTCCGCGCGCCCCGAACTGCCCCCGGAAGCGCAGGTAGAGGATCAGCGTTCCGATCCCCTCGGTCGCGAAGGTCGCGACGCTGATCCGGCGGATCAGGGGAATGATCCCGCCGATCGAAAAACTGCCCTGCGACTGCATCAGTATGTTCTGATCGTGAAGACCCACCCGCTTTCCGAAGAGCAGGTAGAACAGAGTGACGACGGTCATAAACCCGAGCCCGCCGAGTTGGATCAGGACGAGGATCACGATCTCACCGAACAAACTCCATCCGAGCCCGGTGTCGAACGGGACGAGCCCGGTCACGCAGGTCGCGGACGTCGAGGTGAAAAGGCAGTCGACGTAGGCGTGCGGCGTCCCCGTCGCCGAAGCGAACGGAAGACTCAGGAGCGCCGAGCCGAGCAGAATGATCACGGCGTACCCGAAGAACAGGAAGCCCACGACCGATATCTTGATTCCTTTCAAAACTCCCTCCGATCTATCCATAAGGGTGTTTTCGTTCTTTTTCAGAAAAAAGCACGCGAGAGCGTGCTTTTTGGAGCTGGTGATCGGAGTCGAACCAACAACCTGCTGATTACAAATCAGCTGCTCTGCCATTGAGCCACACCAGCGTAGTCATATTATTGCGTCTACATTATACAATGTAAGCCGGCTTTTGTCAAGAGGAAACGGAATTAAGACGGCAGCCGAGGGAGCCGCCGCCTTTATTCTTTCAGATCGCGAAGTCGCCGTTCCGGAAGACCGGGATCTCCTTGCCGTCGCGGGTGATCCCGATGATCGACAGATCGGCGGTGCCGACCATAAAGTCGACGTGGGTGTTGCTCTCGGCGTTGATCCCGCGCGCGAGCAGTTCCTCCTTCGAGAGATCCGCGCCCCCCTCGATACAGGTGGGGTACGCCTCGCCGAACGCGAAGTGGCAGGAGGCGTTCTCGTCGAAGAGCGTATCGTAGAAGAGGATCCCGCTCTCGGAGATCGGGGAGTGATACGGAACGAGGGCGACCTCGCCGAGATAGTGCGCCCCCTCGTCGAGGGCGATCTCGGCTTTCAGGTACTCTTCTCCCTTGTCGGCGTGAACGTCGGTGATCCGTCCGTTCGAGAACGTCAGGCGGATCCCCTCCACCAAATTCCCGTTCAGGACCAGGGGTTTTGAGGAATAAACGACCCCGTTCACCCCGTTTCTCTTCGGCGCGGTGAAGATCTCCTCGGTCGGCATATTGGCGATGAAGGTCGTGCCGCGCGCGTCGGTCTCCGACCCGCCCGCCCAAAGATGCCCCTCCGGCAGTTCGACGGTCAGGCGCGTGCCGAGCGCGTTCTCGTAGCGCAGGGCGGCAAAGGCGCAGCCGTTCAGTTTCCCCGCCTGTTCCGTCAGGCGGTCGCAATGCGCCGCCCATTCGGCGACGGCGTCCCCGCCCTCCCGGATGCGCACCGTGCGGAAGATCGCGTCCCAAAGGAGTTCTTTCGCCTCGTCCGCGGTCTTCCCGGGAAAGACCTTCTCCGCCCACGGGGCGCAGGGGATCGCGACGATGCTCCACGGGATCCGGCTTGCCATCATACGGGCGTAGAACTTCTCGTTGGCTTTGCCGTAGGCGACCGAAAAACGACGGATGCGGTCGGGGTCGACGCCGACGAACGCCGCCGGATCGGAGGATAAGACCGAGAGGAACGCCGCCCCCTCCTCCGACAACTGATCGAACGCCAGAACCTGCCAGGGATACGCCGCGTCGAAAACGTCGGCGTCGGCGTGAAGATACCGCTCGCGCGCGATCCGCTCGTCCGACCACCAGACGACGACGTCCCGGGCGCCGACGGCGTACGCCTCCCCGACGAGGAGACGGACGAAAAACGCCGAATCGACCCCGGCGCGGATCACGAGTTTCTGTCCTTTTTGCAGATTGACGCCGCGCCTGACGGCGAGACGCGCGTATTCGCGGAGCAGTTCGTCCTTCATTTTCTTCGGTATCCTTTCGGTTTTCTTCCCTTTTATTATACCCCGTCGGGCGGGGTTTTGCAATCTTTTTCTTCCTTCGAACTGGACAAATTCGGAAAAATCTGTTATACTGGTCTTAACGAGCGGAAAAGGAGAACGACCATGCAACGTTTTTGCGATCTGCATTGCCATATTCTCTACGGCGTGGACGACGGGGCGCAAACGATTGAGGAATCGCGCGCCCTGATTGATACGGCGTACGCGACGGGTACGCGAACCATCTGCTTTACGCCGCACTACAACCCTCTCCGCGAACTCGAATCCGCGGGTGCGGAGGAGACCTTTCGCACGCTCTCCGAAGAAATGAAGGAAAAGTACCCCGACCTGACGCTCTGTCTCGGGGCGGAGATCCTCTACCATCAACGGATCGCCGACTCGATCCGCCGGGGCGCCTGCCGCACGATGAACGGGACGCGCTTCGTTCTCGTCGAATTTCTCCCCGAAGACGACGGGAGGTATATCGTCCAGTCGCTCGAATCGATCTCCGCCGGCGGCTACACGCCGATCCTCGCCCACGCCGACCGATACAAAAGCATCGTGAAGCGCCCGAAACTGGCGATCTCGCTTGCCGAGAAGGAGATCCCGATCCAATTGAACGCCCGCTCGCTCCTCGGGCGGAACGGAAAACGGGTCAGGCGATTCTGCCATCGGCTCTTGAAAGAGGGCGCCGCCGCCGTGATCGCCTCCGACGCGCACGATCCGAACCAATTGGACGCGCGGCTCGACGAAACGTACCGCATCGTCGCCGACAAATACGGCGCCGAATACGCGAACGCGATCTTCTGGCACATGCCGCGCGTTCTGCTCGGGCTTGAACGGGACTGACCGAAAACCGACGCGCCGCGGGGAAACCCGCGGCGCTCTTTTTTTGCGTCTGAAAGAGAGCGAAAGACAAAGCAAGACGGGCGGATTGCCCGTCTTGCTCGTTTTTTGATCCGTTTCTTTTCCCGTCGATTTTTACCGGGCGGTCGACCACTTGTCGTCCCGCGCGGCGCGGTCGACGTCGACCACCGGGCGTTTCCGTCCCTTGACGACGGGAGACGCGAAGTCGTAGAGCCGGGGTTTCGACCGGGTAAACGTCCGGGCGAAAAAGCCCTTCTGGGATTTGTTGAACGCCTTGACCGTCCGGCGGAGATATTTCTCCTCGTCTTTCTTCTTCTCGGAGTAGATCCCGCCCCAGATGATCCGGTTGATTTTGAACCGATCCTCGGTTTCCTCGCGGATATAGTCCGCGACCGCCGCGAACTCGGCGTCGATCTCGGTTCTGACGTGCGCGTCGGCGCCGAGGTCGTAGGGGATCTTGTTCTTCACCGAGAAGACGATCCGTCCGTCCCGCACGAGCGCGGTGAAGAGGAAGCCGTCGGTACGGAACTTGATAATCGAGTTGCCCTTCTTATGCACTTCCTTGGTTTTGAGCGCTTCGGAGATGAAGAACTCGGGGGTCTTCGGCTCGTCGGTGACGAAACCGGCGTCGTTCAGAAGCTCGAAGAAGGTTTCCGCGTAGGTCGCGTCGAGCGCGGAGATCAGTCCCTCCGCCGTTTCGGCGCTCTTGTTGTAAGAGAGGACGGTCGCCATCGTCTTCGCCCCGGCAAGCCCGGCGTCGGAGAGGACCGCGGGGATCTCCTCGCGGAGCGCGGCGTCCGCGGCGTCCTTCGAGGCGTGCACCGTCACGACGGCGTTCGCCGACGCCTTATGATCGACGATCAGGGCGAACCGATCGTTCTTCTTTGTGACCGTCGCGGCGAAGAGCCGTTTGATCGCGTCGGCAAGTCCCGCGCGGTCGACGACGACCCCGTCGCAGACAAAGTTCGAGATATCGACGCGGTTCATTCTCTTCTTGCGTCCGGTGACCTCGATCCGGTCGCCCGAAACGGCGATCAGACGCTTGAAATCTTCGCGCGCCTCACTCTCTTCCCTTCCGCTGAGGGTGATCGGACGGTCGCCCTCGACGCCCTCGAAGTCGGCGTGGACGCCGACGTAGATCCCGTCGGAGGGGGTATACGCGCCGCGCGCCGTAACGTCGTGCGCCGGCATCGCGTCGGGCAGAGCGTTCCAACCGGTGAAGGTCATCGCGTGCCGCTCGGGAGCGGAGACCGACCCGACCTCCTCGTCGCAGACGAGTTTCCGTTCGGGGATCTTCGCGCCGTCGGCGTTGAAGGAAAGGGTGTATTCCTTCGGCGACATCGTGCCGTTTACCTCAACGTCGTGATCGGGCATCACGGAGGGCAGTCCGATCCAGCCGCTGAACTCGTAGCCGTCGGGGACCGACGGGGTCATTTCGGGGCTGACCTTGACCGCCTCGCCCTCGCGGAACCGATCGTCGCCGTAGAGGTCGCCGTCGAGCAGGTAGGTCACGCGGTAGATCCTGCGCTCGAAGCGGGCGACGTAGATCACGTCGTGTTCGGGCATCTTTCCGTCGTAACCGTCGAAGCCGACGAACTCATAGCCCTTCGGCGATTCGGGCACCGGCGCGAGCAGCGGGTCGCCGCCGCGGAGTTTGCCGGAAAGAAGCACGTTCCCCTCCGACAGGAAGGTGTACTTGCAGATATTGTCGCGGAACACCGCGTCGACCGTGAAGTCGTAGTCGGGCATCTCGTCGGCAAAGTTGTTCCACCGCACGAAGATCCGTCCCTCGACCGCGGGAGCGGAAAGCGGCTTGATCTTTGCGCCGATGGGATAGAGTTCGCGATGGTAGAACTCCCCGTCCACGCGGTAGGTGATATAGTGGAAGGCGGGATCGTACTTCCCGATGACGATCAGGTCGCGCGCCGGCATCCGCTCGGGCAGTCCGCGCCATCCGGCGAAGACGTAGCCGTCCTTTTCGGGGACGAGCGGCGGGGTGATCCACGCGCCCGCGGCGACGCGCTTGGTCGCGACGGGGGTCGTTTCGAGAATATAGGTGATCTCGTAGTATTCGGTAGCGTACCGCGCCCTGACCGTCACGTCGCGCGCCGGCATCACGGCGGGCAGGTTCACCCACTCGATGAACTCGCTGTGATCGGGTTTGCTCCCGTCGATCGGCGCGATCGGGTCGCCGGGCAGATAGTCCTCCTCAGCGAAGACCTCGCCGTCGGCAAGATAGGTCAGGGTGAAGCGTTCGGGACGGTAGACGCCCGAAACCGTGAAGTCGTAGTCGGGCATCACGCGGGCGTAGTTCTCCCAGCCCGAGAAGGTCATCCCCTCGATCGCGGGCGGATTGATCTTCGGCACGACGTTCCCGACGACGACGGTCTCGGTCCGCCAGACCTCGCCGTCAAGCAGGTAGGTGACGGTGTGCGCGTTGACCGTGGAGGTCGCCGTCAGAATCAGATCGCGGTCGGGCATCGTTTCGGGGATCTCGCACCAGGCGTATTCCCTCGTTGCGTCGTCCGGGAGAGTCGGGCAAACGATCTTCTCACCGAAGTCGAGTTCGCGGGTCTCGTAGGTCTCTCCGTCGAGGACGAAGGTCACGACGTGACGGTTCGGGATCATCCTGCCCGTCGCGGTGAAGCCGTAGGACGGCATCACGTCGGCAAGATTGCTCCAACCGGTGAAGGTGTAGCCCTCTTTTTCGGGGATCTCGGGCGGAACGACGGGATCGCCGAAGCGAACCTTCTTCTCCGCGAAGGTTTTTCCGTCAAGGACGAAGGAGACGATCTGCACGCCCGCCTCGTAGTCGCCCCTGACCTCGGTATCTTCGCCGGGGAAGGCGTCGGGCAGGTCGATCCAGCCGAGGAATTCCATCCCGTCCTTTTCGGGCGCGTCGGGCGTCTCGGTCACGGGGGATCCGACGAAGCCGGATACCGTTCCGACGACCTCTCCGTTGACCGTGAAGGTGATCGACGTCTTCCGGGTCTCGGTGCTGCCCTCGACGGTCAGATCGCCCGCCGGCATCACGTCGGGGCATTCGTTCCAACCGAGGAAGCGGCGTTCCGGCGGGATCTCGGGCGTGGGAGCGACGACGGGATCGCCGTAGGCGACCCGCGACTGCGACACCGTTTCGCCGTCAAGGACGAAGCGGAGCGTGTAACTGGTACGGTGCGTGTAGTTGGCGAAGGTCAGCGATTCGGTCGGCATCACTTCGGGCACGACGCCCCAGCCGTCCGCCTCGTATCCGTCCGGCAGGACGGGATCTGGAGGCAGCGGGATCGGGTCGCCCGCCGGAATATCGGCTTCGTAGATCGGCTGACCGTCGAGCAGGTAGGTCAGGCGGAACGCGGAACCGACGAGCGTCGCTTCGAACGTCAGCGCCTTCGCCGGCATGGTCGCCGGAAGATCGCCCCATCCCGAGAAGACGTATCCCTCGGGGATCCCGATCTCGGGCGGGATGATCGGCGCGTTGAAGGAGACCTTGCGCGAGTAGACCGACTCGCCGTTCAGTTTGAAGGTGAGCGGATAGGCGATCGGGGTATAGCCCGACGCGATCGTGAGATCGTGCGCCGGCATCGCGGCGGGGACGTCGCCCCACCCGTCGAAGGTATATCCCTCGAGGGTCGGCGCCGCGGGCACCGAGATCGGCGAACCGAACTCGACCGAGCCGTCGAAGAGCGTTTCTGCCCCGGCGATGACCGTCAGACGGTAATCGTTGACCGTGAAGATCCCGTCGAAAACCAGATCCTCTCCCGGCATCGCGTCGGGGATCCTGCCCCAGCCGGAGAAGGTGTAGCCGGTCTTTTCGGGCAGCGCGGGCACGGGGATCGCGTCCCCCGCCGCGACGCGGCACTCGGATACGACCTCGCCTTCGGCGCGGAAGGAGACGGCGAAGTCGAGCGAAACGTATCTGCCCTCGACGGTGATGTTCTCCGCCGGCATCGCGGCGGGAACGTCGATCCACTCGAAGCGTTTGCCGTCGAGTTCGGGCATTTCGGGAACGATGATCGCGGCGCCGAAGGGAGCGCTCCCCTCCGCGACCGTCTCACCGTTGCAGACGAAGGTATAGACGTAGGTCCCCTCGCCGTAGCCGCCCGTGACCGCGAGGTCGTGAGCGGGCATCTTTTCGGGGATCGCGTCGATCCAGGCGAAGGTCCGTCCGGGCTTGGTTTCGGGGGTCGGCACGGTGATCTTCGCGCCGAAGGGCAGCGACTCGGACGAGATCTCCTCGCCGTCGACCGTGAAGGTCAGGCGATAGAGATTCAGGGTATAGACGCCGTTCACCGTCAGATCGCCCGCCGGCATCGTCGCGGCGGCGTTCTCCCACGCGAAGGAGTACCCTTTGCGCGCGGGCTGCTCCGGCAGTTCGATCGCGGCGCCCTCTTCGAGCGCTTTCTGCGCGACCGTCTCGCCGTCGACCGTGACGGTCAGCATATAGGTCAGGGTGACCGGGGGTTCGGGCGCGGGTTCTCCCGCGGGGACGGTCGTTCCGTGAACGACGAAATCGTGGAGCGGCACCGTCGCGGGCGCGTCGGTCCAGCCGACGAAGGTCCGTCCGTCGAGGTCGGTCGGGATCTCGGGCTCGAACTTCGATTCGTAGGGGACGTAGGCGGAACGCCACGCCTCGCCGTCGAGTTCGTAATCCACCCGGAAGCGGGCGGGATACATACTGGTGACGGCGGTGATGTCGTGCGCCGGCATCGTGTCGGGCAGGTTGCGCCAGCCGCTGAAATAGTACCCCTCTTTGACGGGTTTTACTTTCTTGTTGATCTTATCGCCGATCCGGAGCTGTTCGTCCATAAAGACTTCCCCGTCGACGATCCGGACGAGCCGGAAACTCTTCATTTCAAGGCGGCCCGTAACCGTGACGTCGTGATCGGGCATCGTCTCGGGAAGCCCCTCCCAGCCCGTGAAGGCGTAGTGATCCTTCTGCGGGGCGTCCATCGGTTCGATCACCGATTGGTAGGGGACCATCACCGTATAGGAGTGGCGGTCGTTGACCACGTAGGTCAGGCGGTAGGAGTTGTTCTCGTACCGTCCGTTCACCGTCAGGTCCTCGTCGGGCATCGTCTCGGGAAGCCCCTCCCAGCCCGCGAAGGTCGCGCCGTGCTTTTCGGGGACCTCGGGGGACTCGGTGGGAGCGCCGAAGGCGATCCGGCGGCGGGTATACTCCCCGCCTTCAAGCAGATAGACCAGGTCGTGCAGAGCGGGGGTGAAGGTTCCCTCGATCACCACGTCCTCGTCCGGCATCCGGTCGGGAAGATTGCTCCATCCGCTGAACACGTAGGTTCCCTTGGAGGGGACTGCGACGTTTTTCAGAGATTCGCCTTTCGCGTACCATTCCGCGAAGGAAACCTTACCGTCGACCTTGTAGATCAGGCGATGGAGTTCCTTTTGCTCTCTCTCCTTTGCAGACATTCGTCAATCCTCCGTCAAGCTTTGATGTATCTCGCGGTCACAGTCACGTCCTGCGCCGGCATCGTTTCGGGAACTCCTTCCCATCCGTCGAAGCGGTAGCCCCTCTTCGCGGGCGCGTCGGGGAGGACCGGCGCCGCGCCGTAAAGGACCTGCACCCGGTCGACTTCCTTCCCGTTCGCCTCGCAGATCAAGCGATAGCGTCTCAGGTAGTAGCGACCCTCGGCGTGCACTTCTTCGTCGGGCATCGTCTTCGGCAGGTTGCGCCACCCGCTGAAAACGTATCCTTCCTTCGCCGGGACCTCGGGAGGAGTGATCGGCGTCCCGTAATCGAACTCGTCGGAGAAGATCTCCTCGCCGTCGAGCGTGAAGGTGATGGGATGGCAGTTGATGTTGAAGTAGCCGTTGAAATCCAGATCGAAATCGGGCATCGTCTCGGGGATCGTGCCCCAGCCGGTGAAGGTGTAATGCTCTCTGCCCGGCTCGGCGATGGCGCGGATCGGCTCGCCGAAGGCGACCGTCTTCTCGAAACGGTACTCGTCGTCGACGTTGAAAACGACCTTGTGTTTGTTGGGCTTGAAGGTGCCCTTCATCGTCAGGTTGGAGTCGGGCATCTTCTTATAGCGTTTGCCCCATCCCGAGAAGGCGTAGCCCTCGAGTTCGGGGTTGGGAAGTCCGGTCAGGTCGGCGCCCGGCTCGAACTGATAGGTCGCGTAGGTCTCGCCGTTCATCACCAGCGTCAGCGTGAAGGTGTTGGCGGCGAAGGTGCCGTTCACCGTCAGGGGGTGCGCAGGCATAACGTGCGGCAATCCCTGCCAACCGCTGAACGTCAGTCCCTCGCGTTCGGGAGAGGGGAGAGGGGTGATCTCGTCGCCGTAGGTCACCATGGCGTGATCGACCTCGACGCCGTCGATGGTGTAGGTCAGACGGTAGGAACCGCGGACGTACACCGCCTCGATGTTGAGGTGCGATTTGGGCATAAAGACGGGGTGATCCTTCCATTCCTTGAACTCGAAACCGGGTTTCTCAGGGGCCTTGATGATGCGGATCTTTTCGCCTTCTTTCAGGAACTCGGTGTGGACGACGATCCCGTCCACCAGGTAGTTCAGTCTCTTCTGCTTTGCCATCTCAGTATCCTCCCGTTGATTTCCGCCTCCCGCCCGAGCGCACAGGCAAAATGACGGATTGAAATTAGGTTTGGAATAATTATATCATATAAAATAACGAAAATCAAGATGACAAAGGGGGGTTTTTCATCTTTTTTAAAAATAATCCCGGATTTTGAACCGTCCGAAAAAAGGGGGAAAAAACCTTGTCCCGGACGGTTGACTTTTTCCCGCCGGATGAGATACAATAGGGATAAAGAAACGGGGGACAAAGATGAAGACCTATTCGACCGTACTGTTTGATCTCGACGGAACGCTGATCGACACCTCGGAGGGGGTGATCGGTTCCGCCTTTTACGCGCTTGAAACGCTCGGCTATCCGCACGGCGGATTCCGCGATTATCTCCCCTTCCTCGGTCCGCCCCTCTCCTACGGGTTCGGGGTCGTGTGCGGGGTGAAGGAGAGCGATATTCCCCGCGCGATCCAAATTTTCCGCGGGCGGTATATCGGGGAGGAATGGTATCTGCGCTCCGCGGTCTACGACGGGATCCCCGAACTGCTCGCCGCCCTCAGACGGGCGGGGTACCGGGTCGCCGTCACGACGTCGAAGGTGCAGGAAGCGGCGGAGAAGATCTTAAAAAGACTGGGGCTGTTCGATTTCTTCGATCTCGTCGTCGGCTCGTCGGACGATCCCGGTCGGGCGACCAAAGCGGGCGTTCTCCGCACCGCGCTCGGACTTCTCGGCGTCGGACCCGGCGACGCGGTGCTCGTCGGCGACCGGTACTTCGACGCCGAGGGCGCGGCCGCCGAGGGCGTCGACTGCATCGCCGCGCTCTGGGGGTTCGGCGAAAAAGAGGAGTTCGACCCCTATCCCGTCGTCGGCTGCGCGGATACCCCGGCGGAGGTCGGCGCGTTTCTGCCGAACGTCGGAGCGGAATAAACGAAATACGCCGGGCGCTTCTTCCGCCGCCGCGCGGACGGCGTGTCCCGGCAGCGGCAAACGGTGCGAAAAGAACAAAAAGAAAAGCGGACGCGCACGGCGTCCGCTTTTCTTTTTGTTGACGAAGGATTACGCCTTCTTCTCTGCCTTTTCGGCAATGATCTGTTCGCCTTTGTAGGTTCCGCAGTTGCTGCAAACGCGGTAAGCAAGATTGTACTCGCCGCACTTGGGGCACTTGGAAAGCGTGGGGGCGTCGAGTTTCCAGGTGCTGGAACGTCTCTTGTCTCTGCGCGCCTTGGAAACCTTCTTCTTCGGTACTGCCATTGCGTTTTACCTCCTATGACAACGATCGGTCGATCTTTGTGAACTATTTTTCGTTTTTCGCTTTTTCCTCTTTGCGCAGGCGTTCGAGCACCGCGGCAAGAGGGGAGAGACGGGGATCGGTTTCGTTCCTTTCGCACGAGCACGGACCTTCGTTCAGGTCCTTGCCGCAAACGGGACAAAGCCCGCGGCAATCCTCCCGACAGAGCACCCGCGAGGGGAACTCGGAGAGCAGGAGCGACCGCGCCGGTTCGTCAAGATCGAGGAACCCGTCCTCGACGACGGCGAACTCGTCGATCTTATTCTCGTCGAGTCCATCCAGCATTTCCGGAGTGGCGACCGTCTTCTCGAGGGTGAACCGTTCGGTTCGGCTGACGTCGGCAAGACACCGGGCGCAGGGTGCGACGAAATCAAGGGACAGATCAAGACGCAACCGCATATAGCCCGCGGAGTTGACGACCTCGCCGCTTGCCTCCATGGGAGAAGGAAAACGAACGCCGTAAAGGATACTGCCGGGGTCGTCCGTGCCGTCGGGCGGATCGAGCGGATACCGGAACCGAAGCGTGCGGCATTCGCCTGCCAGCAGGGCTCTCAGATCAAGTTTCACACTTTTCCTCCCGTCAAGGATCGGACGAAAACGAGCGTGACGCGGGTCAAAACCGGGGGTCCGCCCAAAGTCACGGAATATATTATACATAAGGCGGGCGCGCTTGTCAAGTCTTTTTTTCGCGTTTCGCCGTTTTTTTACGGGGGAGGGCGCGCACGGAAACGCAGGCGGACGGCGCGAGGACGCGCCGACCCTTCCCCGACACGGCGGAAGGACCGCCGTCCGGGCGGTTCCCGCAAGGCGTCAAGCGGGCGGGGGCGGTCTTGAAAATCGCAGAAAAATCGCCCTTTCCGGGGGTGTTCCGGAAAGGGCGACCGATCGGTTTTTTCTTTGCGGCGACGCGCTTACGCGATCACCTTCATAAAGCTCTTTTTCCCGCGGCGGATGAGTTTGCCTTCGGAAAGATCGCTCGCGGCGTACGTCTTTTTAATGTCGGTGATCTTCTCGCCGTCGACCGTCACGCCGCCCTGCTCGACCGCGCGGCGCGCCTCGGATTTCGAGGGGACGAGCCCGGCTTTGACAAGGAGAGTCAGAACGTCGATCGCGCCGTTCGTGAAGTCGGCGTCCGTGAGCGAGAGGGTCGGGACGTCGCCGCCCTCTCCGCCGCCGAAGAGCGCCTTGCCGGCGTTTTTCGCCTTCTCGGCTTCCTCTTCGCCGTGCACCGTTTTGGTCAGTTCGTAAGCGAGGATCTCCTTCGCCTCGTTCAGACGGCTGCCCTCCCATTTTTCCATTTCCGCGATCCGGTCGAGCGGCAGGAAGGTCAGCATCCGGATACATTTTATGACGTCGGCGTCGCCGACGTTCCGCCAGTACTGGTAGAAGTCGTAGGGCGAGGTCTTTTCGGGGTCGAGCCAGACGGCGTTGCCCGCGGTCTTCCCCATCTTCTTCCCCTGCGAGTCGGTCAGGAGCGTGATGGTCATCGCGTAGGCGTCCTTGCCGAGTTTCCGGCGGATCAGTTCGGTACCGCCGAGCATATTCGACCACTGGTCGTCGCCGCCGAATTCCATCGTGCATCCGTACTTCTGGTACAGGTAGTAGAAGTCGTAGGACTGCATAATCATATAGTTGAACTCGAAGAAGGAAAGTCCCTTCTCCATCCGCTGCTTGTAGCACTCGGCGCGGAGCATATTGTTGACCGAGAAGCAGGTGCCGACCTCGCGAAGCAGTTCGACGTAGTTGAGGTCGAGGAGCCAGTCGGCGTTGTTGACCATGATCGCCTTGCCCGGTCCGAAGTCGATGAACTTCTCCATCTGCCGTTTGAAGCAGGCGGCGTTGTGGTCGATGTCCTCGCGGGTCAGCATCTTGCGCATATCGGTCCTGCCCGACGGGTCGCCGATCATCGTCGTGCCACCGCCGATCAGGGCGATCGGCTTGTTGCCCGCGGCTTGCAGGCGCTTCATCAGCGTCAGCGCCATAAAGTGCCCGGCGGTCAGACTGTCCGCCGTGCAGTCGAATCCGATGTAAAAGGTCGCCTTGCCCTCGTTGATCATTTTGGAGATCTCGGCTTCGTCCGAGACCTGCGCGACAAGACCGCGCGCCTTCAATTCTTCATACAGGGTCATACCGTAAAATCCTTTCGGGGTCTTTTATTCCGATGAACAGAGAAAGTATAGCAAAGCAAGGGTCAAATGTCAAGTCTTGCGCCCGAAAAACCGTCGCCGGGATAATACGGGAAGGTCTCGACGCGAAGACCCGGCGCAGCCGAAGCGAGGAAGGACGAAAAGACGTTTACGACGTGCGTCTCGCTCGCGTCGTGTCCGATCTCGCAGACGAGCATCGGAAGATCGGCGGCGTCGAGCCGGGCGTGATAGGAGATTTCGCCCGTCAGATACAGGTCGGCGCCCGCCTCCGCCGCGGCGGAAAGGCAGTCCTTCCCCGACCCGCCGCAGACCGCGACGGTAAAGACCGATCCGGGCGCTTTCCCGGAGTAGAGCGCCGTTTTCGCGCCGGTCGCGCCGAGGATCCCGGCGACCGCCTCGCGGACGGGAAGCGGAGCCGGAAGGGTCCCGATCCGGGGGATCCCGTCGCCGAACGGAACGACGTCGGAAAGCCCCAGCAACGCCGCCAGCGCGTCGTTGACGCCGCCCTTCGCCGCGTCGGCGCGGGTGTGGCAGGCGACCGTCGAAATTCCGAGAGACAAGAGCCGCAGGACGCGGCGCGAGACCCCGTTCTCCGGGGTGAACGACGAGATCCGGTCGAAGAGCAGCGGATGATGGGTCAGGAGGACGTTGCATCCCCGCTTTTCCGCCTCGTCGATCGCCGCGTCGGAGGGATCCAGCGCGACGAGCACCCCCGATACGGTCGCGTCGGGGTCGGGTGAAACGAGCAGACCGTCGTTGTCCCAGTCGCAGGACAGGGCGGGCGGGAAACGCCCGTCAAGCAGTTCGTTCAGTTCCCGGATTTTCATTTCGGGTCTTCCTTTCGTTGTTCGTCGGCGTTCGGAACGGCGGCGTTCAGGTCGCCGATCAGCTCTGACAGCGCCTTCGCCCCTTGGGCGTCGCCGCGCGCAAGACAGCCCCGCAGTTCCTTTTCTCTCGCTCTGATCCTCCCCCGCACGTAAGCGGCGAAGGCGGGCGATCCGGGATTGCGCCGGGCGGTCGGGGTTCCGATTTCGAGGTCGGTCGGAGAGGGGTTTCGGACGGTTCCGGCGTAGGACGCGACGACGCAGACGTAGGGTCGCCGCGCGGCGATCCCGTACTTTTCATCCGAGATCGCGAAGCCGGAGGCGGCGAGCGCCTCCCGCAGTCGTTCGGCGTGCGTCATCGGTTGCAGGATCAGGCGGATCGAGGGGTCGCGAAGGAACCCGGTCTCCGTGACGATGCGGGCGATCAGTTCGCCCCCCATCCCGCAGATCGCGACGTCGGTCGGAGAAAAGGTTTCCACACCCAGGAGCCCGTCGGTCAGAAGCAGTTTGATCTCGTTCGTTCTCCCCGCCGCCTCGACGGCGGCGCGGGCGCGCGAAAGAGGTCCCTCCGCTATATCCGTCGCGAGGGCGGACGAGACCCGCCCCGTCTCGACGAGAAACAGAGGCAGGCGGGCGTGATCGGTGCCGACGTCGGCAAACCGCGCCCCCTGCCTCACGAATTCCGCCGCGAGCGAAAGTCGCCCGTCAAGCGTGATCCGGCGCGTCATTTCCCGGCGGAAAGAAACGCGTTGATCCGCTTCACGAGTTCGTCGGCGTCGGTGCCGTGGACGGCGCAAGCCGCCTCGATCGTCTCTCCGCGCGACGCGGGACAGCCGAGGCAATGCATCCCGATCTCGAAAAAGAACTGCGCGGTCTCGACGTTCTCGTCGAGCACGTCGCCGATCACGGAATCCTTGGTAACGGTCATCTTGTTATACCCCCTATCGTTCGATGTCTTTATTATATCCCGCCGTCCCCCGTTTGTCAAGCGGAAACGGAGCGCCGTCGAAAAAAGAAGAGACCGACCGAAAACGCCGCCGTAAGGTCGGACGAAGTCGGTAAAAAAACGCTTTTCTTCCCCTTTTTCCCTTTACAACATTTCTTTTTTGTGTTATACTGTATAAGGAACTACGAGAAAAGGGGGTAGCGGCATGGGACGGAAGGACCGTTTCTTTGAGGAACGGAACGGCGCCGACGCGCTCTCCTGCTTCCTGATCGGCGTCGCCCTCTTTCTTTTGATCCTGTTCCTTGTCGCCGGGTGGAATTACCTCACGCTGATCGCCCTGATCCCGATCGGATTCGCGATCTTCCGCATCCTCTCGAAGAACCTCGAACGGCGAACGGCGGAAAACCGGGCGTTCGTCGGTTTCTTCCGCTCGGTCAGGGGACGGGCGCGGCTCTCGCGCGACAGGGTCCGGGATCGGAAAACGCACGTTTATTTCCGGTGCGGCTGCTGTGAAAAATGGATCCGCGTCGAACGCGGACAGGGAGTCGTCGAGGTCGCCTGCCCCGGCTGTCACACCGTGACGCGGCTCGACACCGGGTCGGAAAAAGAGGCGCGGGAAGAGACGGCGGACGCGGAGCGGAAGGGCTGACGAAGGGTCGCCCGCGGTTTTTCATCGCCCGAATTTGTCGGATTTGCGTCTTCCCCGCCGAAAAAAGGGGAACGACGAAGAACGGAGGACTATCACCATTGATCATCGCGATCGAAGAAGCAAGAAGTAAACTGATCGCTCTCAGAAAAACGGTAGCGGATCTCGGCGTCTCGTTCCGAATCGACGAGTTGAAAGACAAGTCGGAGGAACTGGAAGCGCAGACGCTCGCCGAGAACTTCTGGAACGACGCCGCCGCCAGTTCCAAGGTGTTGCAGCAGATCAAACAGATGAAGGACAAGATCGGCGTGTTCGAGTCGCTTTCGTCCCGGTTGGAGGACGCCGTCGCCCTCTGCGATATGGCGATCGAGGAAAACGACGAGAGCGTGACCGACGAGATCAAAGCCGAGTTGGATTTCATCGAAAAAGAGACCGAGAAGCAGCGGCTCGAAACCCTGCTCACCGGCGAGTACGACAAAAACAACGCCGTCCTCTCCTTCCACCCCGGCGCCGGAGGCACCGAGGCGCAGGATTGGGCGATGATGCTCTACCGGATGTACACCCGCTGGGGCGAAAAGCACGGCTATACCGTCAAACTGATCGACTGGCTCGACGGCGACGCCGCCGGGATCAAGAGCGCGACCATCACGATCGAGGGAGAGTTCGCCTACGGCTTTTTGAAGAGCGAGAACGGCGTGCATCGCTTGGTGCGTATCTCGCCCTTCGACGCCTCGGGCAGACGGCAGACCTCGTTCGCCTCGGTCGAGGTGATGCCCGAATTCAACGACGACAACGACCAGATCGTGCTTCGCGACGAGGATCTGGAAATCACCGCCCACCGTTCGAGCGGCGCGGGCGGTCAGCACATCAACAAGACCGACTCCGCCATCCGCATCGTGCATATCCCGACCGGGATCGTGGTCGGGTGCCAGACCGAGCGCAGCCAGTTACAGAACAAGGAAACGGCGCTCCGGATGCTGAAATCGAAACTGCTTGAAATCAAGATGCGCGAGAAGCTGGCGCGGGTCGAGGACATTCAGGGAAACAAGGCGAACATCGAGTGGGGTTCGCAGATCCGCAGTTACGTATTCATGCCCTACACGCTCGCCAAGGATACCCGGACGGGCTACGAGGAAGGCGACATCAACGCCGTGATGGACGGCGAGATCGACGGCTTCATCGACGCCTACCTGAAACAGAACGCCGAAGGCGCGCGTTGACCGCCTTTGCACCCATAGATACAGAACACAAGAAAGGAAGGAAATCCAAATGAAAATGACGAAAGACAAATTGAAGGGGCTGCTCTCGATCTCGCTCTTCGTGCAGGCGATCTGCATGATCATCGTTTCGCTGACGCAGTTCAAACGCCGGAAGGGACTCGCCTTCTCGTTCCTCGGGATCGGGGCGGTCTGCGCCGCGCTCGCCGCCGCGTTCGGAAAGTTTGAGTACGCCGACCGCGACGAGGACGACGAGGACGAAGACGAGGCGATCGCGGCGTCGGACGACGACGATTTCGAGATCGACGGAGACCTTCTGCGCGCCGACCTCGCGCACGGCACCGACGACGAGGAAGACTGACAAACGGACGGGGGCGGGAGACCGCCCCCGTTTCAAAAACCGTACCGAGAAAGGAACCGACGATGCAGGAACTGAAACCGAGACGCGAGATGGATCCCGCCTTTCAATGGGATCTGTCTCCGTTGTTTTCTTCCCCCGCGGCGTGGCGCGACGCCTACGCCGAAACCGAAAAGATGATCGACGCGCTCCCCCGGCTCGCGGGAACGCTCGGTGCGTCTGCCGCCTCGCTTGAAGCGGCGCTCTCCGAGATCGACCGCGCGGCGGAACTCTGCGAGCGGGTCGGGGTCTACGCCTTCCTCTGCAAGGCGGGCGACAACGGCGACCCCGACGCGCAGGATATGGACGACCGCGCAACGCGCCTCTACGTGAAACTCGGTTCCGCCGTCGCCTTCGTCGATCCCGAGATTCTCTCGATCGACGAAAAGAAACTGCTTGACTTCCTGTCCGACCCCGCGCTCGCCCCCCACCGCCACTACGTGGAGGACGTCAACCGTCAGCGGGCGCACACCCTCGACGGGAAGGGCGAAGAGATGCTCGCCGCGCTCGGCGAGTTTGCCGCCGTGCCCGGAACCGCCTTCGATATGCTGACCAACGTCGATATGGAGTATCCGACGCTGACCGACGAAGCGGGACGCGAAGTCCGGCTCTCGAACGGGAACTTCTCGGTCTATCGGGAAAGCCGCGACCGCCGCGTGCGCGAGGAGGCGTTCAAGGGCTACTTCGGCGCCTATCACAAGTTCATCAACACCACCGCCGCCCTCTACGCGGGCGCGGTGAAGGCGGCGTCCTTCTACTCGTCCGCCCGGCACTACGACGGCAACTGCGAGGCGGCGCTGTTCGCAAACAACGTCCCGGTCTCGGTCTACGATTCGCTGATCGAGGCGGTGCACGCCGGACTGCCCGCGATGCGGGAGTACCTGGACCTGCGGCGCGAGGTGCTGGGACTCGATTCGATCGACGTCTTCGATCTCTACGTTCCGATGGTCCCGGACGTCGATTTCAAGATGCCCTACGAGAACGCGAAGAAACTCGTGCGCGAGGCACTCGCCCCGCTCGGCGAGGACTACTGCCGGGTGCTCGATCGGGCGTTCTCGGAACGCTGGATCGACGTCTACGAGAACAAGGGTAAGGAGTCCGGGGCGTTTTCGACGGGGGTTTTCGGCGTTCATCCCTACGTGATGCTGAATTACACCGACACCCTCGACGACGCTTTCACGCTCGCACACGAACTCGGGCACGCGATGCACTCCTACTATTCGGATACGACCCAGGACTTTGCCAACCACGATTATCGGATCATGGTGGCGGAGGTCGCCTCGACGGTGAACGAGGTGCTGCTCGCCAAGCACCTTCTCAAAACCGAAACCGATCCGAAGCGGCGCGCCTATATTCTGAACCATTTTCTCGAAGGGTTCCGCACCACCGTCTTCCGCCAGACGCTGTTCGCCGAGTTCGAGCGGAAGGCGCACGATCTCTACCGCGGCGGCACGCCCCTGACGGCGAAGACCCTGTCGAAAATCTACCTTGATCTCGAATCCGAGTATTACGGCGGCGCGAAGATGCAGGAACTGATCGCCGACGAATGGTCGTATATCCCGCACTTTTACCGCCCGTTCTACGTCTATCAGTACGCGACCGGGTTCTCGTCCGCCGTGGCGATCGCCGACGCGATCGAGAAGACCGGGAACGCCGCCGATTACCGCCGCTTCCTCACCCTCGGCGGCAGCGACTATCCGATCGAGGAGTTGAAGGTCGCCGGGATCGACCTCACATCGCCCGAAACGGTGAAAAACGCGATGAAGGTCTTCCGCGAGACGATCCGGGAGTTTGCCGACGCGCTCGGGCGATGACCGAAAAACGGGATCGCGCTTTCGTTTAAAGAACGCGCCTCCCCGCTTTGCTACCTTTATAATTTAAATAATATCAACGCCCGCCGGGTCCCGGCGGGCGGCTTTTTTTCATTGCGGCGTTACTCCGACATTCTTCCCCATCCGTCGGGTGATAGAATGAAAACGGAATGAATAGTTCCGCCGGAAGGCGGAGGAAAGGAACGAACCATGAAAGAAACCCAAACGCAGATCCCCGGCTACCGCGCGGCTGCCGGGGTCGCGTTCTCGACCGACGGGTCCGAACTTGTCGCCCGCGTCTCGGGCGAGATCGATCACCACGCGGCGCGGCGGCTCCGGGAAACGATCGATACGGAGGTATTCCGGCAACTGCCCTCCACCCTCACCCTCGATCTGTCGGGCGTCGGCTTTATGGACTCGGCGGGTCTGGGGCTGATCCTCGGACGTCTCAACCTGATGACCGGACGCAAGGGGGTTTTGCGGCTTACGGGATTGAATCCCCCGGTCCGGCGTATTCTCTCGCTTGCGGGGGTCGAACGGCTTCCGGGGCTTCTCCTCCCGGAACCCGAACCCGCGCCCCCCGCGGGCGTCCGCTGATCCTCCCCCGCGACAATCACATACCGAAAGGAACGTAAGATGAGAACCAAGCAGACGGTACTGAACGAAATGGATTGCATCCTTCCCGCGAAAAGCGTGAACGAGGGGGTCGCCCGAGCGATCGTCGGGGCGTTTCTCGCACAGCTCGATCCGACGGTCGAGGATCTGTCCGATCTCCGCTGCGCCGTGTCGGAGGCGGTGACGAACGCCGTCGTTCACGGGTACGGACGGCGGAACGAAACGGACGGGACGGCGGAGCACCGCGTCGGTCTTTCAATCGCGATCCTCCCCGATCGGGTCGTGCGGATCACGGTCCGGGACAAGGGATGCGGGATCGAGGACGTCGAGCGGGCGCGCACGCCGCTCTATACGACCGACCCCGCGGGCGAGCGGAGCGGCATGGGCTTCTCGGTGATGGAGGCGTTTTCCGACCGGATGACGGTCCGAAGCCGCCCCGGCAAAGGGACGAAAGTGACCCTTTATAAAAAAATGAAGTGAACGGGATGGATTCCGACAAGAAGTACGGAAGCAACCCGGAACTCCTCGCGGCGGTACGGGCGGGCGACGCGAACGCGGAAGCCGAACTCGTCGCGTCCAACGTCGGACTCGTATGGCGCGTGGCGGCGCGCTTTTCGGGGAGGGGGTACGACGGCGAGGAACTGTTCTCGGTCGGGCAGACGGGTCTTTTGAGGGCGATCCGCACCTTCGATCCGGCGCGCGGATGCGCCTTCTCGACATACGCCGTCCCCCTGATCTTCGGGGAGATCCGGCGCTTTCTGCGGGACGACGGTCCGATCAAGGTCTCGCGCGAGCAGAAACGGCTGGCGGCGATCCTCTCCGCCGAACGCGAGAAGGCGGCGGCGAGGGGGGAGGAACTCCGCCTCTTTGAGATCGCGGAACGGATCGGCGTTTCCCCGGAGGACGCCGCCGACGCGCTCGACGCCGTTTCGCCCATCCGTTCCTTTTCGGAATGCGCCTACCCCGGCGAGAACGCCCCGACGCTCGAAGAGACGCTCTCGGACGACCGGGAGGGGGAACGGGTCTTCGACCGCATCTCGGTCGCGCTCGCCGTCTCGAAACTTCCCCCGCTCGGAAGGAAGATCATTCTGCTCCGCTATTTCCGCGATCTCACCCAGCAGAAGGTCGCGGATCTCTTGGGTCTCTCGCAGGTCAAGGTCTCGCGCGAGGAGAAACGCGCCATCGCCCTCCTCCGGGAAGAATTGTCCTGATCCGAGGGCTTTTTCCGGGCGTTTTCCCGCCCCCCGACCGCCCCCGTCGCCGCCGCGAAAAACAAATTGTGAATATACTGTGAATTCTTGCGAAATCGCTTGATTTTTTCGGAACAATGATTTACAATATACCATGAAATTGGCACTCTGCCTTTTTGAGTGCTAAATCAACCGTTAATATTTCCGAAAGGAACAGGAGGAAAAGACAATGAAACTCATGCCCTTATCCGACCGTGTTGTCGTCAAGGCGATCGAGGTGGAGGAGACGACCAAATCGGGTCTGATCCTGCCGGGCTCGGCGAAGGAGAAACCGCAGGTGATGGAAGTGGTCGCGGTCGGCCCCGGCGGCGAGGTGGACGGTAAAAAGGTCCCGATGACGGTGAAACCCGGTCAGAAGGTCATCACGAGCAAGTATTCCGGCACCGAAGTCAAGATGGACGGCGAGGAATATACCATCGTGCGCGTCGGCGACATTCTCGCCGTCGTGGAATAAAAACCGAAACAATCTGAAAGCGAAAGAGGGATAGAATCATGGCAAAAGACATTCTGTACGGGATCGAAGCGAGAGACGCCCTTCTGCGCGGCGTCGACAAACTGGCGGACACGGTGAAGATCACCCTCGGTCCGAAGGGTCGGAACGTGGTGCTCGATAAGAAGTACGGCTCGCCGCTCATCATCAACGACGGCGTGACGATCGCGAAGGAGATTGAACTTGAAGACGCCGCCGAGAATATGGGCGCGCAGCTCGTCCGCGAGGTCGCGACCAAGACCAACGACGCCGCCGGCGACGGAACGACGACGGCGACCCTGCTGGCGCAGACGCTGATCCGCGAGGGGATGAAGAACGTGACAGCGGGCGCGAACCCGATGGTGCTCCGCAAGGGGATCCAGAAGGCGGTCGACGCGGCGGTCGAGGAACTGAAAAAGAACTCGAAGAAGGTTTCGGGCACCGAGGACATCGCCCGGGTCGGCACCATCTCGGCGGGCGACGCCGTGATCGGTCAACTGATCGCCGACGCGATGGAGAAGGTGACCTCCGACGGCGTGATCACCGTCGAGGAGTCGAAGAGCGCCGAGACGTACAGCGAGGTGGTCGAGGGAATGCAGTTCGACCGCGGCTACCTGTCGCCCTATATGGCGACCGACACCGACAAGATGGAAGCCGTGCTCGACGACGCCTATATCCTCATCACCGATAAGAAGATCTCGAACATTCAGGATCTGCTTCCCCTGCTCGAACAGATCGTGCAGGCGGGCAAGAAACTGCTGATCGTGGCGGAGGACGTCGAGGGCGAGGCGCTGACCACGCTGGTCCTGAACAAACTGCGCGGCGTCTTCACCTGCGTTGCCGTCAAGGCGCCGGGCTTCGGCGACAGACGGAAAGAGATGCTCCGCGACATCGCGACCCTGACGGGCGGCGAGGTCATCACCGACGAACTCGGTCTCGACCTGAAAGAAACCACCGTCGCGCAGCTGGGCCGCGCGCGTCAGATCAAGGTCAACAAGGAGAACACGATCATCGTCGACGGCGCGGGCGACTCCGACGCCATCAAGGCGCGGGTCGCGCAGATCCGTTCCGCGATCGAGACGACGACCTCCGATTTCGACCGTGAGAAACTGCAGGAACGGCTGGCGAAACTCGCCGGCGGCGTTGCCGTCATCAAGGTCGGCGCCGCGACCGAGACCGAGATGAAGGAGAAAAAACTCCGCATCGAGGACGCTCTGAACGCGACGAAAGCCGCCGTGGAGGAAGGGATCGTCGCCGGAGGCGGCACCGCCTTCATCAACGTGATTCCCGCCGTCGAGAAACTGCTTTCCGACGCCGAGGGCGACGAAAAGACCGGTATCCGGCTCGTGATGAAAGCGCTGGAAGCTCCGCTCCGTCAAATCGCCGACAACGCCGGACTGGACGGCGCCGTGATCCTCGACCGCGTGAAAGCGTCGGGCAAGACCGGATTCGGTTTCGACGCCTACAACGAGAAGTACGTCGATATGCTTGAAGTCGGTATCGTCGACCCGACAAAGGTGACCCGTTCGGCGCTGCAAAACGCCGCGTCGATCGCCTCCACGGTTCTGACGACCGAAGCCGTCGTCGCGAACAAGAAGGAGGAAGCCCCCGCCGCCGCGCCCGCCGCCGGCGGAATGGGCGGGATGTACTGATCCCGACGCGACCAGATGAGGAAAGAGCCCCCGGCTCTTTCCTCTTTTTTGTTTCGGAGACGCCGTTTCCCCGCCGATTTTCGCAACCGCCCCCCCGAAAACGGGTTCGCGCGGCGCGCCGGGGGCGAGAAATATTCCTCCCTAAATAATAGAAAACTGTTGATTTTTCAAAACCGCTATGATATACTTATACTATCTCAAAAAAACCGTTGCGGGATGATCGGCACGACCGAAAACCGCACCGAGGAGGTACATATATGGAGAAATTTTATAACTTCTTCGCCGACGCCTTCCCTCAGTTGTTCGGCTTCGTCCGGCAGGCGATCCCCGCGCTTGCCGACGCGGCGGCGATCGTCAGATACGTCGTCCTCATCGCGGGGCTCGCGCTCGCCGCGTTTGCCGTCGTCGCGCTCGTGATCGGCTGCTTCAAGATCCGTTTCTTCCGTCGGCTTGCCCGCGTTCTGCTCGTGATCGAGACGCTCGGCGCCGTCGGGCTGGTTCTGATCGCCGCCTTTACCGTGAAGACCGGCAATATTCCCGCCGATATGGTCAAGGCGCTTGAACTCGGCTCTCCCGCCGTGTTTGATCTGATCAAAGCGATCTTCTCCAACTTCGGCGTCGACGCCGTTCCCGGTTTCATCATTATGATCGTCGCGTTCGTTGTGATCGCGGTGATCCTGCATCTGATCATCGTCCTCTCGCGGATCATCGTCAAACGCGCCGCCGCGAAGGACCGTGACGACGACGCGCCCGACGCGCTTCCCGCCGAGGAAGAGATCGCCGAACCGGCGCCCGCCGCGTCTCCCGCTCCCGTCGTCGTAAGCGAGACGCCCGCTCCCGCCGAGGAACCGATCGTCCCCGCCGACGTCCCCGAACAGGAGATGGAGACCGTATCCGAGCCCGAAGCGAGCGAAGAGCCCGCGGAGGAGGAGATCGCGGAGGAGGAGATCGCCGAAGAGACGGCGGAAGAGGAAACGGCGGAGGAAAACGAAGTCGACGAGATCGGATCCGACGAAGAGATCGCGGACGAGGAATCCGCCGAGAACGAAATCGCGCCGATCCCCGACTACGTGAAACTCGATCAGCCCGCGTTTATGCCGATACCCTCGTCGGTATCCGACACGGTGGACTTCACCGATCCGAAGCGCGACGGCTTCACCCTGAATCCGGGCGTGTACGCCGCCGCCGCCGATCAGTTGATCTCGGACGAAGCGGCAGAGGATCTGACCGTCGTCGTCTACCGGAAGGTCGAAGGCAAGGTCGCGGAACTTCCGATCGACGCCCTGAACGCCAACTTCAAACCCTACTCCTACGTGGACGCGAAGATCCTCCGTCAGAAGGGGCTGATCCCCGAGTCCGCGGGAGAAGTGAAGATCACCGCCCACGGCAAACTCGACAAGCCGCTGATGGTGCAGGCGTCGGCGTTCGCCCCCGGCGCGGCGAAGATGATCATCCTCGCCGGCGGAAGACCGATTCAGGTACTGTAAGTAAAAAGCGCTTTTGCCGAAAGGTAAAAGCGCTTTTTATGATGTTGCCGCGGACCCCCGCGGCAAATGATGTTTGCTTACGCAAATGATGCGCGGCTCGAAACCGAGCCGCAATGACGTGTCCTGCGGAACGTAGGTGAAAGATGCGAAGAGCGGCCGTCCGATCGGACGGTCGCTTTTTTCTCTGTTCAGTTGATTTCCGGCAGCGACGCGCGGCACTCCTCGCAGAGGATGCGCCCGTCGATGTCGTAGGCGTCGGTGAAGCGGATGCGCCGCCCGCATTCCTCGCAATGCGTAAAATTGTTGCGGCAGGAGGGGCAGACGACGTCGCCGCGTTCCTCCCCCTTCACCGGGAAGAAACGGGTGAAGCACTCCTCGCATTCGGGCAGATCGTCGTAACAGTTCTCGCAGAGGATCTTGCCGTCGACGACGTAGCGGTCCTTGTCCTGGATCGGGATCGGTTCGCCGCAGACGCGGCAGGTGGCGTAGTCGGACAGGCAGGACGAGCAGAGCCGGGGATGCGGTTCGCCCGGCAGGGCGAAAACGAGTCGTCCGCAATCCTCGCATTCGTCCATCTCCGAAGCGCACGCCGAGCAGACGGGATGCCCCTCCGCGTCGGTCAGTTCCGCCTTCGGCACGATGGCGCCGCAGACGTCGCAGACGCCGTGCGTTTCCCGACACTCGGAACAAAGCAGGGCAAGCGCGTTTTCATCGTAACGGTAAACCTTATTTCCGCAGAGTTCGCATTCGTCCAACCGATCGTAACAGGTCTCGCAGAAGGTGGCGCCGTCGCATTCGTAGAGTTCCGATTCGAGCAGGCGCACCCCGCACCCCGAGCAGACCGGAAGCCGCTCGTAACAGGTGAAGCAGAGCACGTTTCCAGAGACCGTCCGGGCGGCGTCGGGCAGAAGCAGACGGCGGCAGACGGCGCAGACGAGATGTCCGTGCAAACGGTCCTCCCCCGTCTTCGGGACGAGGCGCCCGGGGGGTATTCCGGGGATCCGGGGAATGATCGGCTCGTCCGCCCCCGTCGCAAGCCGACGGCATTCGGGGCAATCGGGGCGCGGGCGAAGCCCGCGGCGAACCGCCGCCTCACACGCTTTACAATACATTTGTCTTCGGCTTTCCTTCCATAAAATAGGTCGCCTCGGTATCGGCGATCGAGAGCGCGAGCGCGAGCGGGAACAGTTCAAACGCGGCGCCGACGTTGCGGGGATCGTCCTCGTTCGAGAATCCCATATGGTAGCGGATGGCGAACGCCTCCTCGCGGGACAGGCGCATAAAGCCAGAGATGATGTAGACCGATTTTTCGCCGTGACCGTAGGGGAGTTCGTCCTTGAACTCGTAGTACGGGACCTGCCGCCAGACGCCGTTCTCGTCCTTGACGTTCCGCTTCGATTCTTTATACACGTTGACCTTGCAGAGGTCGTGCAGGAGCGCGACGACGGCGAGCGTTTCGTTTGACACGTCGTCCAGCCCGAACAGTTCCCGCCTCCGGTCGCTCGCGTAGTAGGACGCGAGGCAGTCGTAGACGTTCAGACTGTGCTGTAAAAGACCGCCCGGCGTATTGTTGTGGAACTTCGTGCTGGCGGGCGCGGTGAAGAAATCCGAGGCGGGGGAGTCAAGATATTCGAGCAGTTTGTCCGCCCCCTCCCGGCGAATATGCGTTTTGAAAAGGTCGATGAACCGTTCTTTATCGGTCATGGCGGCGTCCTTTCGTCTGTCTTTCTGCGATCTTTCTTCTATTATTATACAACGGCTGACGGCGGATTGCAACCGTTTCGCGTGAAAAAAGAGCGCCGCCTCGCGCGCCCGCGGCAGGCGGGGAGCAAAGCGGCTCGTTTTTCCGTTCAGTCGATCGTGCGGCTGACCGAGTAGATCGCCTCGCGGTCAAGATACGGCGAGGGTTTCTTGTGTCCCGAACGGATCTTCGACGAGAGCGTTTTGAGTTTCGCGGGGGTCTCGCCGAAGCCGAGTTGTTCGAGGCGGAATTTGAGAAGATGGATGCTGCTCGACGCGCTGACCTTCATCTCGGGGCGGGCGACCGTCTCGCCGGGGAACGCCTCGGTGAGCCGGGCGAACAGTTCCCCCTCGGGCAGCTGCGCCTCGGCGGGGCGGCGGCGGCGGATCGAGCGCAGGAAGACCGTCAGGTCGGTAAGCGAGGCGTATCCGCCGACGCCCGAGACCGTCGTGATCGGCATATTGCCGTCCGAGAGCGCCCATTCGGCACAGAGAGACGTCGCGACCCCGGAGTCCCCGTGCGGGGCGAACTCGATATGTCCGAGGAAGGTGCCGCGGATCGCCGCGAAGAGGCGCGCCGGATTGCAGTCGAGCGCGGGGGTCGAGAACGAGAGCCGCACCGGGCGAAGCACCGCGGGGATCATCCCGGACAGAAGAAGATCGGGATTCTTCACGATGTACTCCTCGCTCATCACGACGTTCCCCGCCGCGGATCCGGTCGAAACGAAACGCTTGATCCCGGGGAAAGAGGCGGGGGAAGACCCTCGTTCGAGGCGCAGAAGGAAGCGCCCGTCGGCGTTCCCGCCCGAGAGGAGCCGATAGTTCTCCTCCGAAAGTTCAAGCACGTCGGCGCCCGACGCAAAGATCGCGTCCGCAAGGCGGCGGAGCGCCTCCGGGGACGACGGATGCGAGAGGATCGACAACGTGCGGTCGATTACGGTGATCATAGTGCAACCGCTCCTTAAATAAGTGGTTCGACGCCGACAAAAAATGACTCGCCGAGCGTATCTCGACGAGTATTATACCATATTGAGGAAGCGTTTGCAAGATTGATTATTTGACGAAATTGCACAGTTATCCGTGTTCTTCGGTGGGCAAAACGCCGAAAAATCATTGAATTCAATCAAAAATCAGAGATAGGACTCGTCCACGCGGCGCGTTTCGGTGTACAGCGTGGCGTACGCCTCGTCCGTAAGCCGGTCGAAATCGATCTTGGCGACCTCCCGCAAGATCTCCTCTTCGGTCGGCTTGGTCTTCGGATGGCGGGGGGTGAAGACGGTGCAGCAGTCCTCGTATGGGAGGATCGAGGTGTCGAAGGTGCCGATCCGACGCGAGATCTCGACGATCTCCTCCTTGTCCATCCCGATCAGGGGACGCAGGATCGGGATCGACGCGGCGGCGTCGGTCACGGCGAGGGCGTCCATCGTCTGGCTCGCGACCTGACCGAGCGACTCCCCGGTGATAAGCGCCCGACAGCCGTAGTCGCGGGCGCACCGTTCGGCGAGTTTCATCATAAACCGACGGAGCAGGAGCGTGAAGTACTCCTCGTCGCAGGAACGGCGCAGTTCTTCCTGTATTTTGGTGAGCGAAATCACGTGGATATGGATGCGCGAGCAGTAGCGGCAGAGAAGTTCCGCCAGGGTGAACACCTTTTCGCGGGCGCGCTCGGAGGTATAGGGGAAGGACTCGAAGTGCAGCGCCTCGATCTCGACCCCGCGCTTCGCCATCATATACCCGGCGACGGGCGAGTCGATCCCGCCCGAAAGCAGGAGCAGTCCCCGTCCGCTCGTGCCGCGCGGAAGCCCGCCCGCGCCCTTCTCCTGCCCGGCGTGGACGTAGGCGGCGCGATCGCGGATCTCGACCCGGATCGAGGCGTCGGGATGATGCAGGTCGACCCGCAGGCGGGGAGCGGCGGAGAGGATGGCGCCCCCGACCTCCGCCGCGATCTCGGGGGAGGTTTTCGAAAAATGCTTGTCCGAACGTTTCGCGTCGACCCGGAACGTGCGGGCGCCTTCGAGCCGCGGCGGCAGGTATTCGCGCGCGACCGAGAGGACGCTCTCCATCGTTTTTTCGCATTCGGCGGCGCGGGTCACGCCGACGAAACCGAAGACGCAGCGGGCGGCGTCGTAGGCGCCGTCGAGGTCGCAGGCGGGATCCTCGGGCGTGATATAGACGGTACTCTCGGCGCGGCGTACCGAAAAGCGTCCGAAGGGGACGAGCCGCCGTTTCAGTTCGCGCGTCAGCGCCGACTCGAACTCGGGACGGTTCGCCCCTTTCAGGATCAGTTCGCCGTATTTGCAGAGGATGATTTCTTTCATTTCAAACGGTCCGTTTCTTTTCGTCCGCGGGGTGGGCGGCGGGATAATATTTCAGTCGGCGTCGGCGGGATCGGCTTTCGCCGCGATCGCGGAGGCGTCCATCGCACCGAGACTCGCGAGCGCCGCGTTTTCCAGCGCCGCGCTCTCCGCGGCGACGGCGCGCATATGCCGTTTCTGCGTGATCCGGGTCGCAAGCGAATTGTACTCGAAGGCGATGAAGACCGCGATCACGACCGAGGGCGCCCAGACGAAGACGCTCAGGAGCGTGCCGACGATCTTGATGAGGATGTCGTAGAACATGATCTGCTGGGTCGGGAGGATCTTCTTTTTCCGATACTGCTGCAAGTAGTCCTTGTTACAGCGTTCCGCCGTTTTCTGGATCACGAGCAGATTGACCGAGATGAAGATCGTCAGCGCCCCGTAGAGCACCGCGAAGTAGCGGTTGGCGAAGTTCTCCTCCATCATCAGGGAGGTCGTGTAGGGGACGAAGGACGACGTGAAGAGGAAGACGACGCACGCCCAGATTACGGCGGTGTCGATCCGCCCGATCTGCTCCCACAGGTAGTGGATCTGCAACCACATACTGATCATCATAAAGAAGGTCACGGTGTAGGAGATCAGCGAGTCGCGCACCGACCAGAGAGCCCCCCAGGTCATGGTCTCCGGCTTTTTCAGGTTGATCATACAGATCGTGAGGGTGATGGCGTAGACCGCGTCGATAAACGCGCCGAGTTTGTCCTTTTTCATTTCTTTTTCCTTCCGAGCGGTTATTATTTTAACGGAGGGTAGAAGAGATACGATCGGATTCTCCTTTTCCATTATAGCGAATTGAAAACCGAAAATCAAGCGGTTCTTCGCGATCGGTATCAAGAAACCCGAAAAACCGCAAAAAAGAGTCTCTTCCCCTTGACTTTTCGCGTCGGTTATGTTATAGTGTTGCTATCCGAAAGGCAGAGATGGGAAGGAGTACCATCCCGAAGACCCGAAAAGAGAGCGGACGGTCGGTGCGAGTCCGTCGGGCGAGGGTGGGAAGGTCGTCCCGGAGCCGCGTTCCGGGAGGGACGACGTTTCCCCGCGTTAAGGGTTCGAGGCACGGGTCTCCCGTGTGAATCAGGTGGTACCGCGCCGATGGCGCCCTGTGACGATCGTCACGGGGTTTATTTTTTTATAAAGAACCGCGAAAAGGAAGGAACCGATATGGAAAGAAGAGAATTGCCGAAGACCTACTCGCCCGCCGATTTTGAGGACCGGCTTTACGCGACGTGGTGCGAAAAGGGGTACTTTACCCCCGAGTACGACGCCGAAAAGCCGTCGTTCTCGATCGTGATCCCGCCCCCGAACGTCACGGGACAACTGCATATGGGACACGCGCTCGACGAGACGTTGCAGGATATCCTCGTCCGGTATCGCCGGATGCAGGGCTACAACACGCTCTGGGTGCCGGGCACCGATCACGCCGGGATCGCCACGCAGATCAAGGTGGAAGAGAACCTGCGCAAAGAGCAGGGGCTGACCCGGCACGACGTCGGGCGCGAAAAGTTCCTCGAAATGGTCTGGGATTGGAAAAAGATGTACGGTTCGCGGATCATCTCGCAGTTAAAGAAACTCGGCGTGTCCTGCGACTGGACGCGCGAACACTTCACGATGGACGAGCAGCTTTCCGCGGCGGTGCGGCGCGTCTTCGTCTCGCTCTACGACAAGGGGCTGATCTACCGGGGGCTCCGCATCACGAACTGGTGCCCGCATTGCAACACCGCCCTCTCGGACGCCGAGGTGGAACACCGCGAAGAAGCGGGCAACTTCTGGCACATCCGCTATCCGATCAAGGGCGAGCCGGGCAAATACGTGATCGTCGCGACGACGCGCCCCGAAACGCTGCTCGGCGATACCGCCGTCGCCGTCAATCCCGACGACGACCGCTATAAAGATCTGGTCGGGAAGACCCTGATCCTGCCGCTTGTGGGACGCGAGATCCCCCTGATCGCCGACGAGGCGGTGCTTCCGGAATTCGGTACCGGGTGCGTGAAGATCACCCCGGCGCACGACCCGAACGACTTTGAGACCGGGCAGCGGCACGGTCTTGAAAACGTCTTCGTCATCGACGGGACGGGCAAGATCTGCTTCCCAGGCAAATACTGCGGGCTGGATCGCTACGAAGCGCGGAAGGTGATGGTCGAGGACCTTGACAAGGAAGGGCTGCTCGTGAAGATCGAGCCCTGTTCCCACGCCGTGGCGCACTGCTACCGCTGCGGCACCGTCATCGAGCCGCTGGCGTCGAAACAGTGGTTCGTCGCGATGAAAACGCTTGCCGAACCGGCGATCAAGGCGGTGAAGGAGGGCGACATCCGCTACGTTCCCGACCGCTTCTCGAAGATCTATCTGAACTGGATGGAGAACATCCGCGACTGGTGCATCTCGCGTCAGCTCTGGTGGGGACACCGGATCCCCGCCTTCTACTGCGACGACTGCGGGGAGATCACCGTGTCCGAAACCGACGTCACGGTCTGCCCGAAGTGCGGCGGAAAGAAGATCCGGCAGGAAGAGGACGTGCTTGACACCTGGTTCAGTTCCGCCCTCTGGCCTTTCTCCACGCTCGGCTGGCCGAACGATACCGACGACATCCGGCGTTACTACCCGACGAGCACGCTCGTCACCGGGTACGACATCATCACCTTCTGGGTCTCGAAGATGATCTTTATGGGGCTGGAATTCATGGACGAAAAGCCCTTCTCGGACGTCTTCATCCACGGTCTGGTGCGCGACGCGCAGGGCAGAAAAATGTCGAAGTCGCTCGGCAACGGGATCGACCCGCTCGACGTGATCGCGCAATACGGCGCAGACGCGCTCCGCTATACCCTCGCGTCGGGCAACGCGCCCGGCAACGATATGCGGTTCTCGACCGATAAGGTCGAGGCGGCGCGGAACTTCGCCAACAAACTCTGGAACGCCTCGCGCTTCGTTTTGATGAACCTGACGGGCGAGGAAGACGGCGACGATCTGCCGCCCGAAAAGGACCTTGAAGCCGAGGACAAGTGGGTTCTGACCGAACTCAACCGTCTGACCAAATCGGTCACCGAGAACCTCGACAAATACGAGGTCGGGGTCGCGCTCGCCGAGATCTACGACTTCACCTGGGATATTCTCTGCGACTGGTATATCGAACTCATCAAGCCGCGGCTGTTCGATCAGGGCAGCAAGAGCGCGGACGTGGCGCGCAAGGTGATCGTGCGGGTACTCTCGGACACCCTGAAACTGCTTCATCCCTATATGCCGTTCATCACCGAGGAGATCTACCTCAGTTTGCCGCACGACAGCGAGAGCATCATGATCTCGTCCTACCCGACCTACGATCCGAAGATGAACTATCCCGCCGACGCGGCGACGCTCGAACGGATCATCACGGTCATCCGGGCGATCCGCAACCGCCGCGCCGAGATGAACGTCCCGCCGTCGAAGAAGGCGAAACTCTACCTCGTGACCCCGTACGCCGACGACTTTACGAAAGCCGGCGCCTTCCTTACCAAACTCGCGTCCGCGTCCGACGTCGAGATCGTCGAAAACCACGAGAGCGACGGATGCGTCCGGATCGTGACCGACGCCGCGACGGTCTTCATCCCGCTCGGCGAACTGGTCGACCTCGAAAAGGAAAAGCAGCGCACCGAGGCGGAACTCGCCCGCGTTTCGGGCGAGATCGAGCGGATCGGCAAGAAGCTCGAAAACGAGGGCTTCGTCTCCAAGGCGCCCGCCGCCGTCGTCAACGCCGAGCGTGAAAAACTCGTGAAGTACGAGGCGACCCGCGCGGGTCTTCTCGAAGCGCTCGAAAAGCTGAACAAGTAAAATTCACCGTCCCGCCGGGGAAATCGGCAACCGCCCCCCGGCGGGTTTCCGTCCCGAAAGGAGGATCCGTTATGTTTTTTGATCTGGTCAGAAAGACCCGTTCCTACCGCCGTTACGACCCCGGCAAGCCGCTCGGGCTCGACAGGATCGCGGAGTTCGTCGAGGCGGCGCGCCTGACCCCCTCCGCCGGGAACCTGCAAAAGATCCGCGCGCTCGCCGTGACGGATCGGGACGACGTTCTGCTTCTAACGCGCGAGGTCAAGTGGGCGGGGTATCTCAAAGACTGGGACGGTCCCGACGAGAGCGAGGCGCCGTCGGCGTATCTGCTTCTGCTCTCGCCCGCCGATACCGGCGTCTCGCAGATCGACGTCGGGATCTTCGCCGAAACGGTGCTGCTCGCCGCGACCGACGCGGGCTTCGGCGGCTGTATGATCCTCAACTTCCCGCGCGAAGAGTTGACCGAGCGCTACCGGCTCGCGGGAAAGTATCGGATCGAACTCGTGATCTCGCTCGGCGCACCCGCCGAGAAGGTCGAAATCGAGGAGATCAAGGGCGGCGACGTCCGCTACTACCGCGACGGAAACGGCGTGCACCGCGTCCCGAAGCGCCCCCTCTCCGAGGTTCTTCTGACCCCCGACGAACCGTAACCGCTCCCCTTCCGTCGTGAAGGCGTCCCGGCAAACGAAAATGACAGACCCCCGCAAGACCGTACGGCTTGTGGGGGTCTGTCTGTTTTTTGCTTATTCGACGGCGGGCGCGGGCTCCGGCGTTTCCTTTTTCGGCGGGCAGGCGAAGGCGCGAAGCAACTTCGGCAGAGCGAACGCCGATCCGTTCAGTTTCTTCATAAACCGGGCGAGATTCTTCGGGTTCTCGTCGAGTTCGCGGGCATAGTTGCGGAACAGATCCTCCTGCCGCTGCGGGGGGAATTTGCCCCGGCTCTGCCATTCGAGCGCGCCGAGTTCAAAGAGACAGAAGGTCGTCAAGACGGCGTAGCGCATCCGGGAGAAGAACTTTCCGTCGCGGACGGCGTCGAGCAGATCGCGGTGAAGAACGTAGAAGAGCCATTTCCGATACTCGTATTCGCGCTCCTTCATAAACGAGTTGAATTCGCGCTCACGCGCGATCCGCTTTTCGGACGTCTCGCCCTTGAAGATCTCAAACGCCCGGGCGATCCGGACGGCGTTGTCTTCCTTCCTGAATTCGAGTTTGCAATGCATTTTGAGCAGCCGCAGGATCAGTTCCTCGCGCAGAGCGGCGTCGGCGGTTTCGTCCGTCGCGACCCCCGCCATCCCCCCCGTCGGGTCGTCGCCCTCGAAGGGAGCGACAAGCGAGGCGAGTTCCCCGTACGCCTTACGGTCGATCGCCGCCTGCACGCCGGACGCGAGCCGAAGCAGGATCGTCCCGGTCAGGTACAGCGGGTTGCGGGAATCCTGCGCGATTTGCAGGACGCGCTGACGGACAGGATAGAGCGCCTCGAACAAATTGACGTTAAGATCGTCGAGGGAGACCGGTTCGGTGTCGTTTTCACGCTCGCGAACCTCGAAGCGTTCGGGATGGGTCAGGACGAGACGCAGTACTTCCGGGCAGGAAAAGCGGCACCCGATCTCGCGGTAGTTCCCGTATTCCTTCGAGAAAGTGGGATACTTGCGGCAGGTCTCCGCGATCTTATCGGCGCCGAGCCGGATCTGCAACTCGCAGAGACGATTGCGCAGAAGGAACGGACATTCGCCGTTCTCGCGCATCCGGAAGGAGGCGACCCCGTTCCGCTCGCTGATCGAGGCGACCATCCGGCGTCCGAAGGCGTCGCCCTTCGAGATGACGCGCTGATACTCGAAGTAGGTCTTGTTGTCGAGCACCAGTTTATCGTGCACGCAGCAGGTGTCCTTGCACGCCGATCCCGCGCATTTGAAGCGGTCGTAGAGCGTCAGCGTCCGGATGATCATCGCGTCTCTCCTTCCCCGTCCGGGTCGCCGGACGGCGTCTTTTCTCTATCTATTATAACAAATCCGAAAAAAGATTGCAAGGGGGTCGCGGCGGCTTTTCGGCGCAAAAAAGCGGCGCGCCGCCGAAAAAGCGGGAAGATTGTGAACAATTCGCGTTTTGGGTTGCAAAACCGGAAACAATCGAATATAATATAACGTAGCGAAGAATGCCCGGGAGGCGAGCGGATGGATCCTGTCACTTTGGGTTTGACGAGGGGAGCCGCCGTCCTCGGACTCGGCGTCTCGGGGATCGCGGCGGCGGAGTTCCTTACGTCACGCGGCGTCGCTTCCCTTCTGCTCTGCGACAGGGATCCCGGGAAAGCGGGCGATCCCGCCGTCGCCTCTCTTGTCGCGCGCGGCGCGCGTACGCGATTCGGCGCCGATTGGCTCTCGGATCTTCCCGCGGGGCTTCTCGTCCGTTCGCCCGGTATCCGTCCGGATCTGCCCGAACTCAAAGAAAAAGTACGGGCGGGCGCCGTTCTGTCGGGCGAGGTCGGTTTGTTTCTCGCTTACTCCCCCGCGCGCCTGTTCGCCGTGACCGGGAGCGCGGGAAAAAGCACCGTCACGACGCTGGTCGCGTCGATTCTGCATGCGGCGGGGCTTGACGCCGTCGCGGGCGGAAATCTCGGCGCGTCGCTTCTGCCCCTGCTCCCCCGTCTGACGAAAACGAGCGTCGCCGTCCTCGAACTGTCGAGTTTTCAGTTGACGGACCTCTCCCCGGATCCCGAACGCGCCGCCATCCTCAACCTTTCCGAAAACCACCTGAACTGGCATACCGGAATGGCGGAATACCGGGCGGCGAAAGAACGGATCCTCGGTAAAAAAACGGTCGGGGTCTTCCCCGTCGCCGATCCCTCGCTCCGTCGGCTTGCCGCCGGACGGGAGGCGCGGCTCTTCTCGCTTTTCCCGCCCGCAAAAGGCGAGCGGAGACTGGGGGAGGTTTGGTACGCGCCTGACGGGGGATGGCTCCTGCGCTTCTCGGACGAGGGGGTTCGGCGGCTGTTTCCGCTCGAACGCTTCCGTCTTCCGGGCGAACACAATCTTCTGAACCTGCTTGCCGCCGTCGCGATGACCGACGGAGTCGCCCCCGTCGGGGCGATCGAAGAGGCGGTCTCCCGCTTCACGGGGATCCCCCACCGGATGGAAGAAGTGCCGGGTCCCCTCGGCGTGCGCTGCGTCGACAGTTCGATCGACACAACGCCGGAGCGGACGCTCTCGACCCTCTCTGCGCTCGCCCCCGCGCGCCCGCTCCTCCTGCTCGGGGGCGCCGGGAAAGGGCTTTCTTACGAACCGCTCGTCGCCCCGCTCAAACGGCGCGTCAAGGACGCGATCCTCTTCGGGCGCGCGGCGCGCGAGATCGCAAAGACGCTCGACGCGGGCGGCGTTCCTTACCGGGTGATCCCGGATTTCGACGGCGCGGTTCGCGCGGCGCTCGAATCGGCTGCGTCGGGCGACACGGTACTGCTCTCCCCCGCCTGCACCAGTTACGACGCTTTTCACGATTTCGCCGCGCGCGGAGACCGCTTCCGCCTGCTCTGCGGCGAAGCGAAAGAACGAGAATAAAACAAAAAGAACCGTCCCGCGGGACGGAAAAAGGACGTTTGATATGACCGACCAAAACAAACTGATCGAGCAAGCCGAAGAGGCGCTTGCCCCCCGGTTCAAAGCAATCGAATCGACGAGCGAAAAACTCACTGCCCGCATCCTTTCGGCGTTCAAGAACAACCGCGTGAGCGAGGCGACCTTCGCCTCGACCAACGGCTACGGACTCGACGATACGGGGCGCGACACGCTCGATAAGATCTACGCCGAGGTGTTCGGGTGCGAGGCGGCGTTCGTCCGGCACTCGATCGTTTCGGGGACCCACGCGCTCACCATCGGGCTCTTCGCCCTGCTCCGTCCGGGCGACGTCCTGCTGTCTTTGACCGGGAAACCCTACGACACCCTCGACGAGGTGATCGGTCTGTCGGGCAAGCCGGGACGCGGGTCGCTCCTCGATTTCGGCGTGCGCTACCGCGAGGTCGGGCTGAAACCCGACGGCACGCCCGACTACGACGCGATCGGGTCGGCGCTCTCCGAGGAGGGCGACGCCGTGAAGGTCGCGTTCATTCAACGGTCGAAAGGGTATCTTGACCGTCCGACGCTGACGGTCTCCGAGATCGGGCGGCTCGCCGCCTTCGTCCACGAACGGTCGGGCGCGGCGCGGGTGGTCGTGGACAACTGCTACGGCGAATTCACCGAGGAAAAAGAACCCGTCGCCGTCGGCGCCGACCTGATGATCGGGTCGCTCATCAAGAATCCCGGAGGCGGGATGGCGGAGTCGGGCGGATACCTCGCCGGGCGCGCCGACCTCATCGAACTCGTCGCCTGCCGGGCGACGGCGCCGGGGATCGGAGCCGAGGAGGGCGCGACGCTCGGACAGAACCGCAACCTGTATAAGGGACTGTTCTTCGCGCCGCACACGGTGGGACAAGCCCTGAAAACGATGCATCTCGCGGCGTATCTGTTCGAAGCGAACGGATTTGACGTCGAGCCGGCGTGGGACGTCCCGCGCTCGGACATCATTCAGGTCGTCCGCTGCAAGACGGCGGACAAGCTGATCGCCTTCTGCCGCGGGATCCAGGCGGGATCGCCCGTCGACGCCTTCGTCACCTGCGAGCCGTGGGCGATGCCGGGGTACAGCTCCCCCGTGATTATGGCGGCGGGGACCTTCGTACAGGGCTCGTCGCTCGAACTCTCGGCGGACGGTCCGATCCGTCCCCCCTTCAACGCCTACCTGCAAGGCGGACTGACCTACGAGAGCGGAAAGATCGGAATTCTCTCGGCGCTTGACGCCGTACTGAAAGCAAACGACGAACAAGGAGGAGGGACGAAATGAAACGGATCCTGTTCACCTTCTGTCTTCTGATTCTCGGGCTGCTTCTCCTGTCTTCCTGCAGTCGGTCCGAGGTTCCCGAGGGGATGACGACCGCCTCCGACCCCGATCTCGACGGCTTCACGCTCTACGTGCCGAAGGGATATACGATCGACCGTTCGACCGGGGTGCTGACCGCCTACGTCTCGTCGCTCGACCCGACCTCGGTCTCCGCCGTGATCGTCTCGCCGACCGAGGCGTCGCTCTCCGAATACTTCGACGCGCACCGCGCCGAACTCGCCGCGCTCGCCGACACCGACACCGCGCTCGTGTTTGAAACCGAGAACGAGGAATACAAGGTCGGGAACGCAGAGCTGCCGGGGCGGGTCTGGGTCTACACCTTCACGCGCGGCAAGATCAACTACAAGGTGATGCAGATCCTCGTCCTGCGGGGCGAGTCTCCCGCCGACGGCGTAGCGATCCTGACCTACACCGGCAAGACCGACGCCACCGTCACGGGGACCGTCGGATACGCCGACCACCTGAAAGATTTTGAATTGACGGTCGGAAACTTCTCGTTCCGCGAGGCGACGGGAACGTCCGAGCCGAAAGAAAAGATCACCGACGGCGCGCCCGACGGGATGCAGCTCGCCTCCGACGCGAAGATCGCGCATTATCGGCTCTATCTGCCGCTTTCGTGGAACGCCGACCTGAAAACCGGTATTTCCTCCGGGTATGCCGAGGACGGCGCGGGGGTATCGGTCATCTCGCTCTACCCGGAGGGGTTTACGACGGTTCAGGAGTACTTCGCGTCGCAGAAGGAGCAATACGAACTTCGCTATGACGACGTGACGGTTCTCGGCGAAGAGCCCGAACAGATCAAGGTCGACGGGTGCGACGCCTTCCGCTACGACTGCCGCGTCACGCGGCGGGGCGACCACCGGGTCGTCCGCTTCTCGGTCGTCTACGTCCTGCTCCGCACCGGGTTGCACCGCGGGCTCTACACGCTGACCCTTTCCGCCGTCGGGCAGAGCGCCGACGCGGCGGACGCGGTCTTCGCCGCGCACGAAAACGAGTTTTCCGCCGTCCTGTCGGAATTCCGCTTCGACTGAGGAGGTCGGGATGGGAAACGAACTCTACTTCGACAACAGCGCGACGACGAGGATCTCGGAGGAAGCCCTCAAAGCGTACCTGTCGGTCTCACGCGAGCAGTACGGGAACCCCTCGTCGCTGCACGGGATGGGACAAGCCGCCGAAGCCGTGCTGAACGACGCGCGGAAAACCCTCGCGAAAACGCTGGGCGACACGGCGGGCGGGACCCTGATCTTCACCTCGGGAGGCACCGAGGCGAACAATCTGGCGATCACGGGACGCGCGCACGCGAAGCCGCGCTTCCGGGGCAAAACGATTTTGACCTCGGCGGGCGAACACGCCTCGGTCAAATTGCCGCTTGCCGCCCTTGAAAACGAGGGGTTCAGGATCGTCGAGATCCCGACGGAGGGCGGTCGGCTCGATCCCGAAGCGATCGCCCGGCTCGCCACCCCCGACGTGATCCTCGCGAGCGTGATGCTGGTCAACAACGAGACCGGGGCGCTCTACGACGTCGCCGCCGTCGCCGCCGCGCTGCGCCGCTCCTCACCCGACGCGATCCTGCACGTCGACGCGACGCAGGCGTACCTGAAAGTGCCGTTTACGGTCAAGTCTCTCGGATGCGGGATGGTGACGCTGAGTTCCCACAAGATCGAGGGTCCGATGGGAACCGGGGCGCTCTGGGTCGATCCCGGCGTGATCCGGAACCGCGGGCTGTCGCCGATCCTCTTCGGCGGCGGACAGGAAGGCGGACTCCGTTCGGGCACCGAGGATCCCCCGTCGGTCGCGGCGTTTGCCAAGGCGGCGGCGATCGGTTTCTCCGCCCTTTCGGAACGGTCGGAAAAACTCGCCGCCCTGCGGGCGCTGCTCCTCGACCGGATCGCGCGCGATCCGGGGCTGTCGGGCGTCCGCCCGAACCTGCCGCCGGTCTATGCCCCGCATATTCTCAGCTTGACGCTCCCGCGCATCAAGAGCGAAACGATGCTCCACGCCCTCTCGGCGCGCGGTATTTACGTATCGAGCGGTTCGGCGTGCTCCTCGCACGGAAAGCACGGCACGTCGGCGCTCACGGCGTTCGGGCTGTCCGTTTCGGACGCCGACGCGACGATCCGGGTCAGTTTCTCGCACCGGAACACGCCCGAGCAGGTCGATCTGCTCGCCGACGCGCTCTCAGAGGAGATCTCCCGCCTCGCCCGTTTTTAAAGAAAAAAAGAGCCGCCCCGAACGCCCGTCCCGGACGATTGCCCGGAATGCGGACGGCGGAAACGGCTCCCCCGCGGAAAGTGTGAAACGGTCCCCACCGTCCGCGGGATCGGGGCCCGCGCCGCGGTCCCCGGGAGAGAGGACCCCGGCAACCGCGTGTCAAACTTCGTTTGCCCGCCGAGCCCTCCGCAAAATAGGATGCCCGCACAGAGCAAACCTATACGCGGAAATCGAAAGTTTTCTAATTCACGATCTGTTATACAAAAGGAGAATCCCATGAGCCGCTTTTATCCCGCCGATATCCTGTTGCCCGATTTCAAGAAAACCGACGGCACGAAGTACGCCGTCGTCGCCTGTGACCAATTCACGAGCGAGCCCGCCGTCTGGGACGAGACCGAGTCGATCGTCGGAGAGTCCCCCTCCACCCTGCGTTTCATCCTGCCCGAACTCTGGCTTTCCGAGCGGAAAGCGCGGATCCCCGGTATCCATTCCGAGATGGACAAGGCGTATTCTGACGGGTTCTTCACCGAATATCCGCACGCGATGATCTACCTGCGCCGCACGCAGTCCGACGGAACGGTGCGCGAGGGGCTGGTAGGCGCTATCGACCTGCTCGACTACGATTACCGCCCCGGCAGCAAGCCCCCGATCCGGGCGACCGAGGGAACGGTGCTCGAACGGGTGCCGCCCCGCGTCGACATCCGGCGCGGCGCGAAGATCGAGTTGCCGCACGTGATGCTTCTGATCGACGACCCGAACGAAACGGTAATCGAGCCGCTCTCCGGTCTTGTGACCGACAAGGCGCCGCTCTACGACTTCGACCTGATGCAGGGGGGCGGACACGTCACCGGGTATCTCGTCGACCGGGCGAAGCAGAAACGGATCGACGAAGCGCTCGACGCGCTGACCCCCGAGGGGGACGATCCGCTGGTATTCGCCGTCGGAGACGGCAACCATTCGCTCGCCGCGGCGAAGGCGTACTTTGAGGAACTCTGCGAG
>JAGCXA010000060.1 GCA_017961575.1 Clostridia bacterium
TCTTCACCATATCGGCAAACGCCTGCGAGAAGATGCCGAAGTCGAAGTTCGGCGCGGAATAGTTGAGATAGCGCATCACGCCGATCGCGCCGACGACAGAGCCGCAAAGACAGGCGAACAGGATCCCGAAGAGGAGCGGGAGCGTAAGACGCGCCGGCTTCCCCGTCAGATGGGCGGGAGCGGTGACCACGCCTGCGGGGGCGCGGAATGTCGACACGACGCGGAGAACGATCGGGACGAGGAAAATGAGAAGAGCGGCGAGGACGGCGACGGGATGGAAGCGCGGCGGGCGATTCAGCGTCAGGATCACGGCGAATACGAGGTACTCGCCGAGCAAAACCGCCGCCGCGACCTTGCGCCCCCAAGGAAACAGTCCGATCAGTTCGCTGTAAAAGACGAGGAAGAAGAGAGTGACGGCGACGAGAACGAACAAGTCGACGGGGTCGCGCATCCAATCGGATACCGAGCCGACAAGAAACGGAAGCCCGCCGCCGTCGGCTTTCAAATTGGCAAGAAGAGAACAGAGGATCCCGAACAGCCAGCCGGAAAGCGCCGACGATACGAGATCGCCGGCGTCGTAACCGTAGCGGAAAGTCTTTCTCTTCTGCATCATCTTATTTTTTCAGTTCGAGCGTCCGCAGATACGCGGCGCGGACGGCGTTCATCGCCGCCGAGCGGAATCCGCCCTCTTCGAGTGCGCGCACGCCGGCGATGGTCGTGCCGCCTGGGCTGCAAACGGCGTCCTTCAATTCTCCGGGATGACGCCCGGTTTCGAGCACCATTTTCGCCGATCCCTCGAGCATCAGGGCGGCGAACTTCTGCGCGTCGGCGCGGGCAAGCCCGCACTCGACCCCCGCGTCGGCAAGCGCCTCGACGAAGAGGTAGGCGAAGGCGGGTCCGCACCCCGAAACGGCGGACGCGGCGTCGATCTTATCTTCCGCGATGGGACAAAGCGTCCCCGCTCCGGCAAATCCGGCGAGCAGAGCCGTAAGATCGTCCTCCTTCACGAGGGCGTTCGGGTGATAGAGGATCAGTCCGTGCCCGACGGCGCAGGGCGTGTTCGGCATAATGCGGACGACGGGACGGGACGAAAGTCCCCCCTCGATCGCGGCGATCGAGATCCCCGCCGCCATCGAAACGACGACGGTCGCCTCCGAAAGTTTCGGACGGAGATCTTTCATCACGGCGGGCAGGACCTGCGGCTTCACGCCGAGGACGAGAAAACGGCAGGACGCGGCGATCTCGTCGGACGAAAGCACGGCGGCGCCGTATTTCTCCTTGAAAGCGGAGGTCTTCTTTTCGTCGGGGTCGCAGACCGCGACGCTCCCGGCGGCAACCGTCCGGCAGACCGCGTCGGCGATCGCGCCCCCCATATTTCCGACTCCGATAAAACCGAATTCGTATTTCATGGTCTTCCCTTTCATCTCGTCTGTCCGTTTCCGCGGATCAGGTATTTGTAGGTATTGAGTTCTTCAAGCCCCATCGGACCTCTGGCGTGCATCTTCTGGGTCGAGATGCCGAGTTCGCATCCGAGCCCGAACTCGCCGCCGTCGGTGAAACGGGTCGAGGCGTTGTGGTAGACCGCCGCGCTGTCGACCTCCCGCAGGAAGCGTTCGGCGTTTTCGGCGTTCTCGGTGACGATCGCCTCGCTGTGGTGGGTCGAGTGCGCGGCGATATGGGCGATCGCCTCCCCGACGTCGGACACGATCCCGACGGCGAGGATATAGTCGAGGTATTCGGTGTCGAAGATCGGTCCCTCGGCGGGTTTCAGTCCGAGGATCGCCGCGGCTTTCGCGTCGGGGCGGAATTCGACCGGGACAAGCCCCTTTTCGCTCCGCTCTTTGGTCAGGCGGGCGTAGAGCGCGGGCAGGAAGGTCGGCGCGATCTTCTCGTGCACGAGAAGCACTTCCTCGGCGTTGCAGACCGAGGGGCGCGAGGTCTTCGCGTTCTCGACGATCGACAGAGCCATATCGGGTTTCGCCGACTCGTCGACGTAGACGTGGCAGATGCCGGTCCCGGTCTCGATGCAGGGGACGAGCGCCTGTTCGACGCAGGCGCGGATCAGACCCGCCCCGCCGCGCGGGATCAGGAGATCGACCTTGCCGACGGCTTTCATCAGTTCGACCGAACTCCTCCGGTCGGTATCCTCGATAACCGAAACGAGATCGGCGGGCAGCCCGGTCTTTTCAAGACCCCGCCGGAGCGCGTCGCAGACGGCGCGGGCGGAGCCCGCCGCCTCTTTCCCGCAGCGCAGGACGGCGACGTTCCCGCTCTTCAAGGCGAGCGCCGCGACGTCGGAGGTGACGTTCGGGCGGCTCTCGTAGATCACGGCGACGACGCCGAAAGGTACCGAGACGCGCTCGATTGCAAGCCCGTTCGGACGGGTCGTCCGGCGGATCGTTCTGCCCACGGGATCGGGGAGCGCGCAAACGGCGCGTATCCCCTCCGCCATCCCGGCGATCCGGGCGGCGGAAAGCGACAGACGGTCGATCATCACGTCGGGGATGACGCCGCGCGCCGCCGCGACGTCCGCGGCGTTGGCTTCGAGGATCGCTGACGCAGACGCTTCGAGTTCGTCCGCCATCGCGGAAAGCGCGCGGTTCTTCTCTTCGGTCGTGAGGAGCGCCGCTTTGGTCTTGACCGCAAGAGCGGCGTCCAGAATCTCACTTGTCGTTCTCATTTTTACCTCGCAAGGAACAGGGTTCCGACGTCGCGCCCCTCGAGCGCGTCGTAGATCCTCGTGGGATCGGAACCGAGCAGAATGGTCATCGGGATCCCGCTTGACGTGACGATCTCCGCCGCCTCGAGTTTGGTCGCCATCCCGCCGCGTCCGCGGTCGGTCCCCGCCCCGCCGACGAGCGAACGGATGCGGTCGTCGATCACGTCGACCCGGTGGATCAGTCTGGCGGACGGATCCTTGCGGGGATCGCCCTCGTAAAGCCCCTCGACGTCCGAGAGGATGATGAGGCAGTCGGCTTCGCAAAGCACCGCGACCAGAGCCGAGAGCGTGTCGTTATCGCCGAAAACCTTTTTCGCCGTCTCGATCTGCGCGTAGCTGACCGAGTCGTTCTCGTTCACGATCGGGATGATCCGGTTTTCAAGCAGAGCGGAAAAGGTGTTTTTCAGATTCTGCTTTTTCTCCTCGGTGAGGACGTCCTCGCCGGTAAGCAGGATCTGCGCCGTCAGGATGCCGTATTCCGAGAAGAACTTGTCGTAGAGGTGCATCAGTTCGCATTGCCCGACGGCGGCGCACGCCTGCTTCATCCGGATCTCCTTCGGGCGCGCGGGCAGACGCATTTTGGAAACGCCGACCGAGATCGCGCCCGACGAAACGAGGATCACCTCGTCGCCGCCGTTCTCGACCTCCGAGAGCACCTGCGTCAGTTTGTCCATGATCCGAAGATCGACCGATCCGTTTTCGTTCGTTAAGGTCGAGGTGCCGACCTTGACGACGATCCTTCTTTTTCCGTTCTTCATCGTTAAACCGTCCTGAATGATATACAAAGATATCATAATATAAACCGCCCGAAAAGTCAAGAAAAAAAGTGACGCCGGACGGTTTTTTCGTTCTTTTTGTTGACAAAAAAAGCGTCGCGGCGTACAATAGACGGGAAATCGAGAGAAAGAAGAGAAAAGAAATGTCCGAGATCCTTGAAATCGTGATGGTCGTCGCGTTCGGCGCGTCCTGGCCGCTGAACGTCGTCAAATCCTACCGCGCACGGACGACGAAGGGGCAGAGTCTTCCCTTTCTTTGCCTGATCTTCTGCGGCTATATCGCCGGGATCGCGGCGAAGTTTTCAAACGAGGCGTATATGAGCGAATTCTCCGCGAAATGGTACGTCCTCGTCTTCTACTTCATCAACCTCACCATGGTCGGGATCGACCTTCTGATCTACGCCCGCAACGCACGGCTTGACCGGATCGCAGAAAAAGCCGCGTAAACAAACGAATAATCAGGACCGCCCCCGGAATCGGAGGCGGTCCGTTTTTCGTCTTGTCGCGTCGGTCAGCGATAAAGATCGGCGACGGCGCGGCAACTCTGCTTGGTCTGTTCGTAGAGATCGCGGTAAACGCGATAGGACTTTTCGTAGATCTTTACGGCGTCGGGGTTCGGGGTGAAGGTGCGGTATTCGGTGAGGAAGGCGTGGATGCCCTCCCACGAATCGAACGCTCCGACGGTCATTCCGGCAAGGTAGGCGACGCCGAGCGCGGAGCCCGGATGCGACGGGTAGGCGCGCACCTCCTGTCCCAGCACGTCGGCGGCGATCTGACACCAGAAACGGCTGCGCGAGCCGCCGTTGGTCGCGATGATCCGGCGCGGCTCGTAACCGAGTTCGCGGATCACGTCGATATGGTGGCGGAACCCGTAAATGACGGCTTCCAGACACGCGCGGAAGATATGCGCCCGCGTGTGCGAGAGCGTGAGACCGAACATCATCCCGCGCGCCTCTGGGTCGAAGATCGGCGTCTTCTCGCCGAGAAAATACGGCAGGATGATCAACCCGTCGGAGGCGGGCGGCAGTTTCGACGCCGCCTCGTCGAGACGTTTCAGGGCTTCCCCGCCGTAGTTGTCGAGCAGGTCGCCGAGATACCACTTGACGAGCGAACCGCTCGCCGCCATACATCCGTTGATGAGATAGCGGTCGGGGACGATATGGTAGTCGAAGAAGAGTTTGTCGGAGGTCCTGATCTCCTCCGTGCAGTAGAGGATGTCGCCCGCGCAGCCGAACTTGATGAGCAGGTCTCCCCGGTCGATGATCCCGGCGGACAGGGTCGAGGCGACGTGGTCCGCGCTTCCGGCGATGACGGGGGTCCCGGCGGCAAGCCCGGTGATCTTCGCGGCGTCGGGGGTGACCTCTCCGACGATCTTGCCGGAGGGGTTTGCGGGCGGGAACCACGAGGGATCGAAGTCGAACCGCTCCATCTGATCGGTGAGCCATACCCGACGGCGGATATCGAACAGTCCGCTCTCCACCGCCCAGTTCATCTCGATCGACCTGACTCCGGTCAGTTTGTAGACGACGTAGTCATAGGAGCCGAGCACCGTCTTCATTTTGGCGAAGACCGCGGGCTCGTGCCGCCTGACCCAGAGCATCCGGGGCAGGACGTGCTGTTGATTCGTGTAGCCGCCGGTCAGGGCGAACAGTTCGTCCTGATCGACCTTTTCCTTGATCTCGCGGATCTCGTCGACGGCGCGCGCGTCGTTCTGCTGGATCGTGTTGCGGATCGGTCTTCCCTTCTCGTCGAGCATCACGATGGCGGGAACCATCCCGGTCACGCCGACGCACGAGATCTTCTTGAAGAGGTCGGGGTTGCGTTCACCGAGTTGCGAGACGACCGTGACGGAGTTGTTCCACCAGTCGTCGGCGTTCTCCTCCGCCCAACCCGAGCGGAGCGAAAGCAGGTCGTGGGGAGCGGATACCTCGTCGATCATCCGACCCTCGCTTGAAACGAGAACCGCCTTCACCGACGTCGTGCCGACGTCGATACCGAGTACGATCTTTTCCATCTTCACCCCTTACCGATCCACGCGGATCTCGTCGAGGGTGTTCGCGATCTCGGTGGCGTAGGGCACCATCTTTTCGCGCATTTCGTTCGAGACGGTGACGCCGATCCCGACGCTTCCCGCCGCCTGCGCCATCGCGACGTCGACGTAAGAGTCGCCGATCATCGCGATCTTGTCGGTGGGAACTCCGGTCTTGTCCGAGATGAAGAGAAGCATATCGGGGTTCGGTTTCCCGCGCTCGACGTCCTCCGGGGTGATGACGAAGCGCACCTTGTCCCAGCAGCCGTAGCGCGACATCGAGTCGCGGGTGCGGTCGTAGGTGTCGGAGGTCGCGACCCCATAGGGCACGTCGAGTTCGTTGATCCGCTTCATCAGATTGACGAATCCGGGCTGGGGCGCGAGCGCGCGGGACAGGTCGATCCCCGCGTCGGATTCGGTGAAGATCGCCGCGGCGAGGTTGCGCGCCTTATGCCAGAGAAGCCCGCAATGCTGAACGAGGAACCCGGCGAGGATAACGACCTCCTCGGCGGGGGGAGCGACGGCGAGGATCCCGACGGGATCGACGTAGGTCGCCTCGATGCGTCCGCCGTGCTTGAACTCGGTTCTGACCCCCATCAGTTTCGTCCAGGCGATCAGATCGTCCGTCGAGCAATGTTTCGAGATCGAGCGCATTCTCGCGTTCGCCATCTTGATCCAGAACTGTTCGGAATCGAACATCAGCCCGTCCTTGTCGAAAACGAGAAGGTCGGCGCGGTAGGCGTGATTGTTGACCGTGATTTTCGCCATTCGGAATCCTCCTTTATTATTTACGGACGGAACGGACGACCTTCATAAACTCGGCGACGCGCTTCTCGTCGACCATATTCTCGAAGATCCCGTCATACTTGAAAGTCGTCGCGACGACGGCGCCGTCGGCGATGGCGAGCTGATCCGCGATCGTCTCTTTCCGGCAGCCGGTGTTCGCGAAAACGACGGTGTTCGGAACGGCGTTCTTGACCTCGGCGAGGACCGAGGAATCGGTCGCCGATCCGGCGGTCTGACCCGATACGCAGAGCGCGTCGGGACGGCAGTTGAAGACGGTGCTTTTCGCGATCGCGGCGGGGGTGCGGGGCGCGAGATACGCCGACGCCTCGGGAACGATGTTGAAGAGGAGTTTCACGTCCTCGGCGCCGATCTCGTGCTGATGACGGACGGTCGCGCCGCAGTTGGTGTCCCAGATGCCGAAATCGCTGGCGTAAGCGCCGGTGAAGATCTCGCGGATGAACTTCGCGCCGGTGGCGGCGGCGAGGTCAAGCGACTTTTTCGCGTCCCAGAGGACGTTGACGCCGAAGGGGATCTTGATCTCGCTCATCAGTTCGCCGACGATGCGACCCATCGCCGCGACGGTTTCGGTGCGGACGTCGGTCAGGTACGGCAGACTGTACTCGTTCGAGAACATAATGGCGTCGACGCCGCCGTTTTGCAGGGCTTTCAGATCCTTGCGGGCGCGGTCGACGGCGTAGTCCATTCCCTGTTCCTTCTTGAACATCGGGTCGCCCGGCAGGGGGGCGAGGTGCAGCATCGCGATGATCGCTTTCTCGGTTCCGATAACTTCTTTCAACCAACTCATTTCAGTATCCTCCAATAATATCTTTTTAATGCCGAATCAAAGGTTAGCGCCGCCCGAGACGTTCATCGCCTCTCCGGTGATGAAATCGGATTCGGGCAGAACGAAGAAGGCGACGGCGTTCGCCACGTCTTCGGGGTAGCAGAGCCGTCCGAGCGGGGTGTGGTCGATGTAACTCTGACGCACCTCTTCCGGCGTGATGCCCTTCATCGCGCCCTCCCAGACGATCTCGCGGTCCTGCATCGGGGTCTTGACCCATCCGGGGCAGACGCAGTTGACGGTGATGCCGTAGACGGCAAGACCGATCGCCGCCGCCTTGGTCAGTCCGAGCACGCCGAACTTGGACGCTGTGTAGTGGGCGAGCGTGGGGTCGGGCTTGATCGCCGCCATCGAGCAGGTGTTGACGATCCGACCGCCCTTTTTCAGGTAGGGGACGACCGCCTGCATACAAAGGAACACGCCCTTCATATTGACGTCGACGTTGAAGTCCCATTCCTTTTCCGAGAGTTTTTCAAACGGAGCCATCGACGAAACGCCCGCGTTGCAGCAGACGATGTCGAGCCGCCCGTACTTCTTCTGCACCTTCGCGAGCACGTCCTCGATCTCTCCCTTGTCGGTCACGTCGAGGCGGTAGGCGAAGTGTTCCGGGTTTCCGGGGTAGGTCGCAAGGGTCGAGACGGTGGTTTTCGCCGCCTCCTCGTTTACGTCGGTCGCGACGACGACCGCGCCCATTTTCGCGAGACGCTGCGCGATGGCGGCGCCCATATTCGGCGCGTGCTCCCCCTGATTTTTCGGGTCGCACCCCGCGCCGTAACCCGCGCCGGTGATGAAAGCGACCTTTCCGAGAATCGGTGTATCCATTTTCTGTTCCTCCGATCAGACGTTCGGACGGACGGCGCGCGCGGCGCCCCCCTTCCAATCATCATTCTATCATCCTTCGATCCGCTTTTCAATACGTGTTCGTACTGTTGAAAAACGAACATCAAACGAACATTTTTGGGTAAAAAACAGCAAAAAACGGTTGCTTTTATGTTCGATTTGTGTTATAATCGAGGGAGAAAGCCGCAAAGGAGCGAACAAAATGGAACTGAACGATCGGCAGCGGGCGATCCTGCTCAAACTGAACGAAACCGGGCGCGTGCGCGTGTCCGCCCTCTCGCGCGAACTCTTTTTCAGCGAGATGACGATCCGGCGCGATCTCGAAAAAATGGAGAAGGAAGGACTGCTCAAACGGACGCACGGCGGGGCGATCGAGAACCTTTCGGACTTCGAGTACCCGGTCAACCTCCGCTCCGAGATCAACAAGGAACAGAAAAAGCGGCTGGCGCAGCAGGCGACGCGATTCCTCTCCGACGGGCAGCTGATCTTTTTCAACAGTTCCTCGACGCTGGCGTATATCCTTCCCTATCTTTCGGACTACAAAAACGTCCGGGTGGTGACGAACTCCGTCTATCTGCTCTCGATCATTGCGCAGATGCACATTCCGTGCAGTCTGACGGGCGGGCGGTACAACGAGATCGAACAGTCGCTGTCGGGCAGGCAGGCGGAAGAATTCCTGAAAGAACTCAATCCCGACGTCGCCTTTCTCTCCTGCGAGGCGCTCTCGGACGGCGGGCGCGTGACCGACAGCGACGAGGACCTTGCCGAGATCGCGAAGATCGCGATCAGAAAATCCAAGACGTCGGTGATGCTGATGGATCGATCGAAGGTCGGGGTGACCTGCTCCTACGACGTGTGTACGACCGATCAGTTGGACGGGGTCATCATCTTCTGAAAAAAAGCGCCCGCCGAAGCGGACGCGCGAACCGGATCACGGCGACGGGCGCAAAAATCGGACGCCGGAAGCAGAACTGCTTCCGGCGTCCGCGTTTATTTACGGAATGGCGCGCTGTGACGGGTTTCGGCGGCTCAGCGCCGGGACAAAAGATCCGGGAGGAGCGCGTCGGCGGCTTTCGCGAGGTTTTCGCGGCTGCGGGCGAAGTTCTCTTCGAGCGAAAGAGAATCGTCGTTGATCGTGCAGACCGTCGTCCCGACGGGGGCGGGCGCCTTGTCTTTCGCGCCGCAGAAGACAACGACGGGCTTCCCCGCCGCCTGCGCGCGTCCGATGATCCTGCCGCAGATCTTGCCCTGACCCGACGTCGCGTCGAACTTGCCTTCCCCGCAGAGGACGTAATCGACGTCCTTCACCCGTTCGTCGAAACCGATGGCGTCGAGGAAGAAATCGGAACCCGAAACGAGTTCGCCCGCAAGGAAGGCGCGGACGAAGTAGCCGAGCCCGCCCGCGGCGCCCGAACCGGGGTAATCGGGGGACGCGCCGAGGAACGCCGTCACCTCGGCGAAATGCCGCATATAGTCGTCGAGTTCGGCGCGCTTTTTGCGCGAGCGCGCGCCCTTCTGCTTCGCGTAAACGAAGGAACAGCCGTTCTCCCCGGTCAGGGGGTTCTTCACGTCGCAGAGCGCGGTGAAGGACACGCCGGCGATCCGTTTTTTCAGTTCGGTGACGTCGACCGAAGCGATCCTGCCGAGCGTTCCGCCGGTAGGAAGGAACGGTTCTCCCGCCTCGTCGCGGAAAACGGCGCCGAGCGCGACGGCGGCGCCCGCGCCCCCGTCGTTGGTCGAACTGCCGCCCAGACCGATCACGATCTTCTTCGCCCCGAGCGCGATCGCCTCCGCGATCTGCTCGCCGAGTCCGCGCGTCGTCGTCACGAAGGGGTTGCGGATCTTCGTTCCGGGAAGTCCCGACGTATCGGCGACGGCGAGGAACGCCGTACCGTCCTTCATCCCGAAGGTCGAGGGGACGCGCCGTCCCGTCGCGTTGGTCGCGGAAACGCGGATCATCCGACCGCCGTAGATCTCGGTCAGGCACTCCGCGCTTCCCTCTCCGCCGTCAAAGGCGGGATACGCCGAAACGGCGGCGGCGGGGTCGGCGGCAAGGATCCTCTCGGTGAGGACGCCGCAGACGGTCTTCGCCGTCATACTTCCCTTAAAACTGTCGGGGATCACCAGATACTTCATAACCGCTCCTTCGTGGGTTTTCTCTCCACCATTATAAAACGAAACGGCAAAAAAAGCAAGAGAAAAATGCGCGGAACGCGGTTCGTCCGCGTTCCGCGTCAAAATTGCGCGCGGCGTCCTTCAAACGCCGAAACGGTCGAGAAACCGGCGCAGGGGTTCGGGATACTCCGACGGGGCGGGCAGTCCCGTTTCTCCGAGCGCGACGGTCTTGTTCGTCCCGTGATAGTCGCTTCCCGCCGTGACGAGAAGGTTATATTGCTCGGCGAGCGAGACCAGCCACGCGCTGACGGCGGGCGGGAAGCCCGAATAGAACGCCTCGATCCCCTCCAGCCCGACGGCGGTGAGTTTGATGAGCCGACGCTTCATTTCGTCGGCGTCGAGTTTTTCCCTGCCGCTCCCGAACACGGGATGCGCGAGCACCGGGACCCCTCCGCCCGAAAGGATGCCGACGATCGCCTCCTCCGGGGTGATATATTCGGCGGCGGACGGCAGACGTTCAAGGTATTTGTCCATCGCCTCGCGGAACGAGGCGGCGAAGCCGTATTTGACCATCAGGTTCGCAAGATGCGGCTTTCCGGGATTGCTCTTCGCGAGAAGTCCGAAGATCTCGTCCTCCGGGAGGTCGATCCCGAACTTTTCGTGGAGATACCCGACACGGTCGAGCAGTTTTTCCATCCGGAGCATCTTTCCCCGGTTGACGAGTTGATTGAGTGAGGTCGACTCGGGATCGAAGCCGTAGCCGAGGATATGGTACTTCCCGTCCTTATCCCGGCAGGAAAACTCGACGCCGGGAACGAAACGGGGGTCCCCCTCGCCGAGCGAACGGCGGATGATCTTCCCCGCCTTGATCGCGTCGTGGTCGGTCACCGAAAAGACCGTGATCCCCGCCTCTTTCACCTTCGCCGTGATCTCCTCCGGCGTGTCGGTACCGTCCGAGACGGTCGTGTGCATATGCAGGTCGATTTTGCCCGCGGTATTGTTCATCCGTTCGTCTCCGCTTACAGTCGTTTCGAGAGGGTCAGGATATTCTGACCGTCTTTATACTCGTAGATCACGTCGTCCATGATCTTTTTCGTCATAAAGATGCCGAGCCCGCCGATCTCGCGCTCCTCTGCGGAGAGGGTGACGTCGGGATCGCTCTTTTTCAGGGGATCGTAGGGGACGCCGCGGTCGATGAAGGTGATCGAGACGGTCAGGGGATCGTCCGCGACCGAGACGCGCACCGTCGCCCGTCCGATCTCGGGAGCGTAGGCGTAGTTCGCGATGTTGACGAAGATCTCCTCGACCGCCAGATCAATCTGCATTTTCGCCTTCGGCGGGCAGTCGGCGGCGTCGAGATGCGCGTTGACGAAATCGACGACCGAATCGAGGTTCGGAACCGTCGCCTCGACGTCGAGCGCGTCGGGATCGCTCTCCCCTTCCGGGGTGACGTCGAAGGTGAGCGAATCGGTCCGTTTGAGCAATTCGATCAGGCGGCTCTCCCACAGCGCGCGGGTGGCGGCGTCCTTCTCGCGGTCGCCGCTCGAATGACGGTCGATCCCTTCGATCAGCCCGGCGTAGGAGAGGCAGCGCACCTTCTCCTCGACCTCGTTGATCTTCTTTTCGTCTTTGGCGCCGAGGTAGCCCGCGAGCGTATCGCGCCAGAAGCGGCGCGCGATTTCGGGGGAATACCCCTGAAATTGCCGGACGATCTCGGGGTCGTACTCGGAGTAGCCGACGTAGGCGTTATACATATGCTGCAACTCGAAGATCGGATGTCCGACCGAGAGGGTGTCCATATCGATCAGGAGCACTTCGTCCCCGGCGAGCACGATGTTTTTCGTGTGATAGTCGCCGTGGACCATCCGGTCGGAGTCGGGGATCTCCCTCGCCATCCGGAGCAGTTTGTCGCCCAGCCCGTCGGGCAGCGTGTCCTTCATCCGTTCGATGCGGCGGAGCGAGCGTTCCTTGATCGGGGGCAGTTTGCCCTCGGGGACCGTGATCGCGTGGATGCGCTTCATCATCTTCACGTATTCCGCGACGCAGAAATCGTATTTGTCCGGCTCGCCTGCGAGCAGTTTGGAAAAGGACTTGGCGTTCAGAAGTTCGAAGACCGAACCGTAACTGTCGCCGACCCGCACGACGTCGTAGGAAATCGCCGTCGGAACGCCGAGGATCAGAGCAAGCCGCGCGACCTCGCGCTCGTGCATGATCTCAGCGAGAGCGTCGGCGTTCTTGTAGGTCTTGACGACGTTGTCGCGATCGATCCGGTAAACCTTGCCGTTGAAGCCCTCTCCGATGACCTCGCATCCCTCGACCGAGACGACGCGGTACGCCTTTCTGACCGTCATCATTTCGGTAAAGCCGGTCATTTCGAGCGTCTCGTAAATATCGGAGCTGACGTTCTCGACCGTCAGGTCGTTCCACGTCTTTTTGAGCCGCAGGATCACGCGGAGCCCGGCGCTCGAAATATAGTCGAGTTTTTCAAAATCGAGCGTGACGGAGGCGCCGGCGTCGACCCCCTCGAGCTGCGCGAGGATTTTTTGCTCCGCGTCGGCGGCGTTGGTTGAGTCGATCCTGCCCGTAAGGGGGATCGTGATCTGTTTATTCATTCGGGCAACCCCTTTCGTTCTTGCGGCGTGTCGGAGGCGTCGGCGTCCTCCCCTTCGGTCTTTTGGGGTCCGGCGGTTCCCTTATACTCCAAGCAGAGCATCGTCAGATCGTCGAACTGCTCGGCGTTACGGACGAAGCCGTCGACGGCGCCGCGCACGCTCCGCAGGATCTCGACGGTCGTTTTGTCCTTCGCTTCGTTCAGCGCGGCGAGCATCCGGTCGACCCCGAACATATTGTTCTCGGCGTCGGTCGCCTCGGGCACCCCGTCGGTGTAGAGGAAGAGACGGGAGCCGGGTTCGAGGGTGATTTCGTATTCCTTATACTGCATACCCGCCATACCGCCGACGACGAAACCGTGCTTGTCGCGAAGGATCTCAAAATCGCCGTCCCCGCGTTTGACGACCGGGTATTCGTGCCCGGCGTTGGCGGCGATCAGTTTTCCGGTCGAGATCTCGAGGATCCCGAGCCAGACCGTGACGAACATCTCCTCGCGGTTGTGCGAGCAGATGGCGGCGTTGGTATCGGAAAGGATCTGTCCGGGGGACTTGCCGATCATCGCGTTGTTCGCCAGAATGATCTTCGACGCCATCATAAAGAGCGCCGCGGGCACTCCCTTCCCCGACACGTCCGCCATCACAAGACACAGATGGTCGTCGTCGACGAGGAAGAAATCGTAGAAGTCGCCGCCGACCTCCTTTGCGGGGTCCATCGTCGCGTAGACGTCGAACTCGCGGCGGTCGGGGAACGCGGGATAGATGTTCGGGACCATATCCGCCTGGATCCTTGTGGCAAGGTTCAATTCGGTCGAGATCCGCGCGGTCTCCACGTCCTTCTCGTGCTGATTCACGACCATCTCGCGCCCGCGGCGGGCGATGTTGCAGCTGATGATCGAGGCGATCGAGAACATCAGCCATTTCGGCAGATAGTCGAAGAGAAGCGTGTTTTTGATCAGCATCGCGTCGAACGCCGCCCGGTCGGCGGCTCCGGCGTTGTTCACGGCGTCGCCGAGGAAGCCGCCGGTCGCGGTCATCGTCGTTCCCGCCTCCATCGTGACGATGTTGATATTGATCATCCCGTGGGTCGAGCCCCAGATCGCGGAAATCGCGAAAACGACCGTTGTGAAAATCGACGTGAAGACGGTCAGCCGTCTTGAAAAATACCGGCTGCTGAACAGGACGGGCAGAACCATCAGGATCGCCGCCTTGTGCGTCACGACGACGTCGAGCCGCGCGTAGACGATCACGAGCCCGAGCATAAGCAGGTGTTTGAGCCACCACGCCCGGTACTTGACGGCGCGGCAGACGACAAGGAGGATCAAGACCTCGACCACCGCCTGGATCAGGGGTGAAAAGACGCTCGACATCGGGAGCAGAAACGCCCCGAACGCCGTCAGGACGAGGATCAGCGCGAGGATGATCCCGCTGCAAAGCAGGATCAGCGCGCCGAGTTTATTCGCCTGTATCTCGGTTTCCAAAAACATTTCGTCGGGGGTCAGCCGATCGCGCAGGCGCGACCAGAAACCGCCCTTTTTCTCGGTTTTTTCTTTCATCGTTTTTTCGGTTATTCGATCGTCAGGATGTCGGAAAACCCGGTCACGTCGAAGATCTCCGTGATCGTTTCGTTGACGTTCCGGATCCGCATTTTGCCCTGCGCGTTCATGGTTTTCTGCGCCGAGAGCAGAACGCGAAGTCCGGCGGACGAAACGTATTCGAGTTTCGCGAAATCAAAGATCAGGTCGGCGACGCCGGGAAGCGCGGCTTTGAGGGCGGCGTCGAGTTCGGGCGCGGTGACGGTGTCGAGCCGTCCTTCAAGCGAGACCGTGAGCGCGTTTCCGCTTTTGTTCGTTCCGATAATCATTTTCGTACCTCTTTCCCGTTTGATCTTGTCAGAATGCTTTGCAGACGGTGAGTTCCACGCAGTTGCCGCGAACGCCGACCTTCACGTCGTCGGCGATATTGGCGACGATGGATTTTTCAAGTTCGTCCCAGGCGTCCGACGCCTCGTCGCTCTCGCCGCGGCGCTTTTCCACCTCGGAACGGTAGATCGCCATCGACCAGACCGACGAACTCTCCCCGGCGTACCCGCCCATCGGCATCGCGGCGACGGAATTGATCATCGCGTAAGGGAGCGCCTCCTTCGCCGAGAGCAGAAAACTCCCGATCATCACGCGGAGCCGTCCCATAAAGCCCTTCGCCGCCGCGTTCTTGCCCGAAGAGGACGCCGCGAGGAACTGCTCGCGCATCTCGATCGTCATTTTCACGTCGGCTTTCATTTTCAGTTCAAAGTTCTTGCCCTCGGTTTCGAGCCAATAGCTTGCCTCGACCCCGCCGGCGATGCCGCGCAGCATCCCGAACATCTCCTCCGAGAGAAGACGAAGGTGGAGAATGCTCTTTTTATCGAGCCCGGCTTCTCCCCCCGCGCGTTCGGTCATAAAGAGCGCCTCGGCGATCCCCCGACCCTCGCCGGTAACGGTAATCACAGCAGTTTTTTCCATCGGTTTTTTCCTCTCTTTCAGCCGTTTATTTTTCGATATTGAGAATATCCGTGAAGCCGGTCACTTCAAAGATCTCCGAGACGGTCTCGTTCGCACGTCTCACCGTCATTTTCCCCCGTACCGAGAGCGCCTTCTGCGCCGCGAGCAGGACGCGGAGCCCCGCCGAAGAGATATACTCCAATTCCGAGAGATCCAGGATCAGGGCGGCGCAGGTCGCGGTCGCCTCCCGGATCGCCTCCTCCATTTCGGGGGCGGTCAGCGTATCGAGCCGTCCCGCGGGCGATAGGATCGCCGTTTTGTTTTGCACGGTTTTTTTGATTTGCAGCATTGTTTTATCCTTTCTTTTGGTACAGTTTGGTACTGTTACTTAAATTATAAAGGAAAAATGCCGAAAAAGCAACCCGTTTTGACAAAAAATTCAGCCCTTTGCAACAAACGCAAAGGGCTGACGCGGGGGGCAGGCGGCGGGGCTCCGTTCGTCGTACGCGCGGACGAGGGCGGGGTTTGTTTTTTCTTTTTCTTTTCGAAAAAGACTAAAATCATTTTTTCGTTGATCGTTTGTGTCTTCCCGGTCTTTTTATATCCCGGTTTCTCGTATAAATGGCAATTCCCCGCCTCTTCCAAGATTAGTTCACCTCCGCAAATCCCGATTTGTCAGGCCGCGTTCAGTCCTTCCACGGTCTCTTCCCGTTCAGCCATCCGCGTTCCTGCCAATAGCTTTTTTCCTCCGGCGAAGCCCCCCAGTTTTTGTTTTGCATGCCTGCCATCATCCGGAACAGGAATCTTGTTCGGACGCCGACGTTCGGCGCGGTTTCAACGGAGAGCTTTTTCCCGAGTTTTTTCATATCCCGGATTATGATCGCTTTTTTCTTTTCGGGCATGTTTTCCCATCCGGTCGCGTTCACCGCCAAACCGTACCGATAAATCTTCGGAACTCCCCAGAACAGCAGCATCGTCTCGATCGGTTTGGCCGCTTTTTTCGCCCCTATGCCTGCCGTGGTGGAAATGACGACGGCGCGTTTTGAAAACATCTCGGCGCAGGGTTTGTGGCTTATCCAGTTGGTAAAAAACAGATCCATAAACGCTTTCATCGGCGCGGACGGCAGCATACAATAGTTCGGCGTTGTAAAAACCAGCAGATCCGCCTCCTTCAGCGCGAGGTCGATCTGTTCCTTATCTGCCCGGAACGGACAATTTTCAGGCGATTTGAGACAGGCAAAACAACCTGTGCAGAAGTGATTCAGGTCTCTCGGTAAAAAGAATTCTTTGACGTCGTGTTGCGTCTTTATGTTTTTGAGCAGCTCATCCGCGACGTGCCACGTCGAGCCTTTATGATTCTGCCCGTGAATCACCGTTATTTTCATTTTTCCTCCATGAATCCCGTATGGTTTCTTTGACGCCGGAAGCGCGTTACGTCTATGACGACAAAACGATACGCCCGGCAGAGCTGTCCTGATGAAACAAATCAAAAATCATTTCTATCGTTTATCGACACTTTTAGCCACATAAAAAGTATACCATTTTAAAAAACCGTTTTCAACTACTTTTTGGACATTTCTCATTTTCAAATCAAAACCCTAAAAAGCAAATGGCGCTATGGCGTGTGCCTGAAAGCAACCGCAAGCGGAGAGGGTGGATTCGACGTTAGTGACGTGAAAACACTCCGGTGGAGCGTTTTCACAAGCGGTGTCGCCCAAAGCAAGGAGTGCGGGGCGGGCGGCTGTGCTGCACGCCGCGGACGACTATGCGACGGGGACGGGGACGAGGGTGAATGTGACCGAAGATCGGGATTCGACGCCGCAATCCGCAAGCGGCTTGCGGCTACCCGCCATTTCACGCCTGACAAAGAAAAATGGCGGCTGTATCGGATGGCGTGAAATGAGAATTCCCGGCGCTCTGCACCGGGAATTCGGTGGGTTCGACCGGAACGGTCGTCTCCGCCAACAACAGGGGCGCGCATCCTTGCGGTGCGCGCCCCTGTTGTTGGCGGAGGGTGTGGGATTCGAACCCACGTGGGATTGCTCCCAAACGGTTTTCAAGACCGCATCGTTATGACCGCTTCGATAACCCTCCGGACGATGCGACCAACGGTCGCCGGAGGGTATTATAGCATACTCCGCAAAAAAAAGCAAGGAGATGCGGCGGAAATCTTGCAGGGGATTGCCGAACGGGTCTTTCTGTTCCGCGTCGGCTTTTTTTCGCGTGAAAAAACCGAAAAAGTATGGACAATCAGGAAAAAGTATTGTATAATGTATGCTGAACGAAAACGGCTTTCTTCGCGCGTCTGTTGTCCGGGAGTGTTCCCGGCGGGCGCGGGGACGCGGCGGGACTTCCCCGCCCGGAAGGCCGGACAGAAAGGAGACCGGCGGATGCTGCATTTGACGGTCGTCGGACAAGACGGAACGGTGCGCTTCGAGGCGTCGGGCTACGAAATCGACGCGGTCTTCCCCGGCGAGTACGCCGAGGGGGACAAAATCAGGGTCACGATGTCCGAAGGGGAGTTTATCGGGGTGCGACTTGACCCGACGATGGAGAGTTCGATCCTGCACGTACCGAAGCGGCGGTTCGAGTACGCGATCCCGTTCGGCGCGGAACGGAGCCGCGGGTATCATCCCGACGCATTCAAGGGATGCGAACACGCGATCCGGGTCTGGGAGCCGAGCGACGAGGAAGCGTACGGCTACCGCAATATCGCCCTGAACCCCTGCGACAGGCACGGGGTGGACAAGTACTTCCCGCACGCGAAGGCGAACTTCGTGACGCGCGAGGATCCCTGCTTTTTCGAGCGGAACGCCATCGACGGCGTGATCCGAAACGAGGGACACGGGAACTATCCTTACCATTCCTGGGCGGGCGGCGCGCGCGAAGACCTCGAATACACGCTGGATTTCGGGTGCGACGTCGAGATCGACAAACTGGTCTTCTTTCTCCGCGCGGATTTCCCCCACGACACGTGGTGGAAGTCGGTCGACGTCACCTTCTCTGACGGCGCGACCCTGACGGCGGAGTTCGAGGGGAAAGCCGAGGGACAGGAACTCGCCTTCCCGAAGAGGGTGACGAGAACCGTTTTCCTCCACGATTTCAAACAGGTATCTACCCCGCTCTCGTGGGCGGCGCTGACACAAATTCAGGTATTCGGAAGTTATATCAAAAAGGAGATAAAACAAATGGAAGTTCGTCAGGCATCCAACGCGAAAGACGTGAAACACTACACGACCGAGCGGTTAAGAGAGGAGTTTCACATCGCGAACCTCTTTACCAAGGACAATATCCGGATGGTTTACAGCCACATCGACCGGATCATCACGGCGGGTCTGATGCCCGTGTTCCAGACGCTGAAACTCGTGGGCGGCAAGGAACTCGCCTCGGAGTATTTCCTGGAACGGCGCGAGATGGGCTGCATCAACATCGGCGGCAAAGGGATCATCACGGTCGACGGGACCGAGTACGAGATGAACCCCCGCGACGGCATCTATATCGGGCGCGGCAACAAGGAGATCACCTTCAAGAGCTGTGATCCTGATGCGCCGGCGAAGTTCTACGTTTCCTCCTGCCCCGCGCACACGTCCTACCCGATCAAAAAGATCGACATCACGAAGGCGAAGAAGGTTCCCTGCGGATCGGTCGAGGAGTGCAACAAGCGGGTCATCAACCAGTACATCCACCCCGAGGTCATGCAGTCCTGCCAACTCGCGATGGGTCTGACCCAGCTGGAGCCCGGCTCGAACTGGAACACGATGCCCTGCCACACCCACGACCGTCGGATGGAAGTCTACCTCTACCTCGATATGGGCGAAAACGACGTGGTCTTCCACATGATGGGCGAGCCGACGGAGACGCGGCACATCATCATGCACAACGAGGAAGCCGTCATCAGCCCGTCCTGGTCGATCCACTCGGGCGTCGGCACGCGCGCCTACTCCTTCATCTGGGCGATGTGCGGCGAGAACCAGGAATTCACCGATATGGACTTCATTGAGACGCGGGATCTGCTCTGATCCCGGCGAAAGGAGATACGAAAATGAGTGATATGTTCAGTCTGAAAGGCAAGATCGCCCTCATCACCGGCGCGTCCTACGGGATCGGCTACGCCATCGCGAAAGCGTACGCGGCGGCGGGCGCCACCATCGTTTTCAACGACATCAAACAGGAACTGGTCGACCGTGGGCTCGCCGCCTACAAAGCCGACGGGATCGAAGCGCACGGCTACGTCTGCGACGTCACCGACGAGGACGCGGTCAACGCCTTCGTCGCGCAGGTCGAGCGTGAGATCGGCGTGATCGACGTCCTCGTGAACAACGCCGGCATCATCAAGCGCATCCCGATGTGCGAGATGACCGCCAAGGAGTTCCGGCAGGTGATCGACGTCGACCTGAACGCCCCCTTCATCGTCTCGAAAGCCGTCATTCCCTCGATGGTGAAGAAGGGACACGGCAAGATCATCAACATCTGCTCGATGATGAGCGAACTGGGCCGCGAGACCGTCTCCGCCTACGCCGCGGCGAAGGGCGGACTCAAAATGCTGACCCGGAACATCTGCTCCGAGTTCGGCGGCGCGAACATCCAATGCAACGGCATCGGTCCCGGCTACATCGCGACCCCGCAGACCGCTCCCCTGCGCGAGCGGCAGCCCGACGGATCGCGTCACCCCTTCGACGCCTTCATCGTCGCGAAGACCCCGGCGGCGCGCTGGGGGACGCCCGAAGACCTGATGGGTCCCGCCGTCTTCCTCGCCTCCGACGCCTCGAACTTCGTGAACGGACACATCCTCTACGTCGACGGCGGCATCCTCGCCTATATCGGCAAACAGCCGTAAAAGCGGACGGAGAAATACGAATGAAGAACGTCGAAACACAGCTCCGTGAGAACCGGGCGTGGGCGGAGGAGGTCTTCTCGAAGATCGACCGGAAATACAACGCCGTCACGCTCCGTTCGCGGGACAAACTTCCCTACGGGGTGGACGAAAACGGGATCCATATCGACACGATCGAGCGTAATCGCCGTTCCTGGTGGACCAACGGCTTCTGGGGCGGGCTGAACTGGATCCTCTACGCCTACACGAAGAACGAGGAGTACAAAACGACGGCGAAACGGAGCGAGGAACTGCTCCGTCCGGTCGCCGACGAGTACGGACGGCTGGATCACGACGTCGGGTTCGTGTGGCATATGACCTTCGGCGCCGACTACCGCCTGACCGGCGACAAGACGGCGAAGAATATCGACCTCTATATGGCGGCGTTGCTCGCCTCCCGGTTCGTTCTCGCGTCGAAGGTCCCCGGCGGATTCATCCGCGCGTGGAACGGCAAGCGCGGCACCGACTGGAACAACTACGACCGCACGATCATCGACTGTATGATGAATCTGCCCCTGCTCTACTGGGCGTCGGACGTGACCGACGACGACCGCTTCGCGCGCATCGCGCGGGCGCACGCCGACGTTTCGCTCCGCGACCATCTTCGCGAGGACGGGTCGGTCAACCACATCGTGGATCACGACCGCGAGACCGGCGCGCTGAAAGAGACCTTCGCCGGACAGGGATACTCCGTCGGCTCGTCGTGGTCGCGCGGCTGCTCCTGGGCGGTCTACGGCTTCGCGCTCTCCTACCGGCACACAGGCGAGGAGCGCTATCTCGAAGCGGCGAAACGCGCGGCGGATTACTTCATCGACTGCGTGAAGGGCGACTGGCTTCCCCGCGTGGATTTCCGCGCGCCGGAAGAACCCGTGCTCTACGACTCGACCGCGGGCGCCTGCGCCGCGTGCGGGTTGATCGAACTTGCGAAGATCCTGCCCGAAGGCGAGGGCGAAAAGTATCTTGACGCCGCCCTGCACCTGCTTCGCGCGATGGAAGAAAAGTTCTGCGACTTCGACCCCGCAAACGACCATCTGCTCGACTACGGCACCGAACGCTACCCCGCCGAGATCTCGCCCGAGGGATACAAGAAAGCCGGGGTGCATATGTCGATCATCTACGGCGACTACTTCTACGTCGAGGCGATCCTGAAACTCCTCGGCGCCGAGTTCGACCCGTGGTAAAAAGCGACCCCGAAAACCGAAACGCAAACCCGTCAAACCGCCGCGGGCAGACCGTCCGCGGCGACCGTATGAAAAAACCGACTTTACGATCAAGGAGACAACACAATGGCAAACAACGGAAACGCCGAAATTCTCGTTATCAACCATCTGACGAAGAGTTACGGTGAAAAGAAGGCGGTGGACGATCTCTCGCTCTCGATCAAGGCGGGCGAGATCTACGGCTTCATCGGTCACAACGGCGCGGGGAAAACCACGACCCTGAAAAGCGCGGTCGGCATCCTTGCCTTCGACGAAGGGGAGATCCTTGTCAACGGCGTCTCGGTGCTCGAAGACCCGATCGCAGTCAAACGGCAGATCGCCTATATCCCCGACAACCCCGAACTCTACGGGTATATGACCGGGATCAAGTACCTGAACTTCATCGCCGATATTTTCCGCGTTCCCTCGGACGTCCGCGAGGAGCGGATCCACCGCTACGCCGAGGCGTTCGGGCTAACCGCCGATCTCGGACAGGCGATCTCGTCCTACTCGCACGGGATGAAGCAGAAACTCGCCGTCATCTCGGCGTGGATCCACGCCCCCAAACTCATCATTATGGACGAACCCTTCGTCGGGCTCGATCCGAAGGCGTCGCATACGCTGAAAGAAATGATGCGCGAACTCTGCGACGAGGGCGGCGCGATCTTCTTCTCGACCCACGTGCTGGAAGTCGCCGAAAAACTCTGCGACAAGGTGGCGATCATCAAGGGCGGCAAACTGATCCGCTCGGGCACGATGGAGGAAGTCAAGGGCGACGAATCGCTCGAATCGGCGTTCCTCGAACTGGAAGAGGACGCCTGAGGAGGGTTTTACGATGCTGAAAATCCTTCTGAAAAAACAGATGCTCGAGAGTTTCCGGGGATTCTTCGTCAATCAGAAGAAGAATCTCGCCCGCTCCGGGCAGGTCACCCTCGCCCTGATCCTGCTCTACGCGGCTCTGCTCCTCGGCGTGATCGGCGGGCTGGTCGGATTTCTCTCCTACTCGCTCTGCGGTCCGTTCGCGGGCGCCGGTCTGCTCTGGCTCTACTACGCCATTCTCTCGATGATCGCGGTCGTGCTCGGCGTGTTCGGCAGCGTGTTCAACACCTTCGCCGGACTCTACCGGGGAAAGGACAACGACCTGCTTCTCTCGCTCCCGATCCCGGTGCGCTATATCCTCTTTTCCCGCCTGCTCGGGGTCTATCTGATGGGGCTGATGTTCTCCGCCGTCGTTCTGATCCCGGGGTACGTCGTTCGTATGATCTTCGGGGGCTTTTCGGTCCCGGCGCTCTTCGGCGGGCTGCTCCTGACCCTTTTGGTTTCGCTCGTGGTTTTCGTCCTTTCCTGCCTGCTCGGCTGGGTGGTCGCGAAAATCAGCGCGAAACTGAAAAACAGAAGTTTCGTAACGGTTTTCCTCGCGCTGGCGTTCATTGCGCTCTACTACTTCGTCTACTTCAAGGGGCTGGACGTCATCAACAATATGATCGCGAACCCCGAGGGGATCAACGCCGACGCGATCAAGGGAAAAGCGTACGTCTTCTACCTGCTCGGGCAGGTCGGAGAGGGACGGCTGCTCCCGTGCCTTCTCACGTCTCTCGCGGTCTTCGCCGCCGTCGCGCTGACCTACTTCGTGCTTGACCGCACCTTCCTCTCGATCGCGACGACCACGGCATCCGCCTCCAAGAAGGCGTACCGGGAGAAGCGGGTCGCGATGCGTCCGCTCTGGCTGACCGCGCTTTCCCGCGAGGTGAAACGCTTCACCTCCAACGCCGGTTATATGCTGAACACCGGGCTTTCGACGATCCTCTGCCCCGCTCTCGGAGTCTTCCTTCTCGTGAAGGGCGGCAGTTTCGCCGAGTCGCTGCTCGGGATCGAGGGGGCGTCCCCCGATCTGATCGCGCTTGCCGTCGCGGCGGTGATCTGTTTCGCCGCCTCGATGAACACGATCGCCGCGCCGTCGGTATCGCTTGAGGGCGCGGGGATCGACGTGATCCGCTCGCTCCCCGTGAAAACCAAGACCGTCCTGCTTGCCAAAGCCGGAAATCACCTGCTTTTCACCCTGCCGGCGGTTCTTCTGACCTCGCTTCTCTCGGTGATCGCCCTCCGCGCTGTCGTGACTCCGACGGGCGCGATCTTCCTCTTCGTGATCCCCGTTCTGTTCACCTGCTTTACGGCGTTCTACGACCTGACGATGAATCTGCTGATGCCGAATCTGCATTGGACGAGCGAGATGTCGGTCATCAAGCAGGGGACGGGCATGCTCATCACGGTCTTCTCGGGTCTGGTGTTCCCGATCCTGATGCTCGTCGCGATACTCGTCCTGCCCTTCCCCGCGCTCGCGACCGGTCTGATCCTTTCGGCGGTGCTTCTCGCCGCGGCGGTCAGTCTCCGATTCGCCGTCACGACCTGGGGCGTCAGGGTATTCGACGGCTTGAGTTGACCCAACCGAAAACGACGAAAAAAATCCGGGGTTTCCCAAACGGGATTCCCCGGATCTTTTTCTTTTTCGGTTCAGCCGAAGAGTTCGGGATCGACCGAAAGCGCGCCGTTCTCCCCCGGAACCAGCCCGATACCGAGCCGCGAGGCGAGCGCGAAGAGTTTGTACTTGTCGACCGCGGCAAGGTCGGGATGGGAACGGACGAAGGTCACGGCGTCGGTCGTGAAGGTCGAAGTCGTAACGAAAAGACCCCGATCGGCTTTTTCCGCCGCCATCACGCCGTAGAACTCGCGGAGTTCTTTTAAGGTGACCTGACCCGACGAGCGGGTCTTCGCCTGCAACAGCACGACGTTTCCGAGCCCGAGTTCGTCGACGGTTTGCAGGATCACGTCGACGCCCTTATCGTCCGAGCCGTCGACGACGTAGCGGCCGCAGACGGTCAGTCCGTGCGAGCGGAAATACCCCTCGAAGAGCCGCGCGACGTACTCGGTGAAAAAGCCGCCGCCCGCCGCGTTGATCCGCTCGGCGAAGCGGTTCTCGTTCAAAACGAGACGGGAAAGCCCCTTCTTCGCTTCGGTCTCGGCTTTGCGCGCCGATTTCGTCCCTTTGCCGATCCGCTTCACCGCCACCTGCGGGAGCGGAGCGGGTTTTTCCTGCGCGCCTCCCTCTTGTTTCGGGGGCTGCGGCGCGGGCGTTTTTTCGGGGGACGACGGCGTCGCGCTCCCCTCCGCCGGGGTCTCCCCGGCTTTCGCTTTGCGGTAGCCCTCGCTCTTATCGAAGAGGACTTTCCCGCTCTTTTTCTGCTCCATCAGGCATTGGATCACAAGTCCGCGGACTCCGTTGACCTGCTCTCCCGAAACTCCGAAAAACGCGACGGCGGCTCCGACGAGCGTTTCTTCCTTTTTTGCCGCGTCCTCTTGCAGGGCGTCAGCCAAAAAGTCGTTCATCTGCTTCGCCTTCGGCATTCTGACGGTCGGACGCGCCTCCTCCCGCTTCGCTTCCGCGGGCGCTGTCCCGGGAGCGTCGGCGGCGGGGGTTTTCGCCTCTTTGACGGCGGTATCGGTCGTGTCGGATCCGGGCGCGGAGGGGATCGAACCGTTTATTTCGGTTTCCCGCTCCTTTTCGGGGGACTCCGGAAGCGCGTCGGAAGGGGTCGCGGCGTCAGCCGTCTCCTCCCTGCCCTTCTCTTTTTCGTCTCCCGTCTTTCGGGTGGCGATCCGCTTTGCGGTCGTCAACTCTCCCGATGCCTGCATCTGCGATACGATGCGACGGATGCTGTCCTTCAAGCGCTGCGTTTCCTTTTCGTCAGCGTCGTTTTCCGCGAGTTTCCCGTAACATGCCTGCCGGAGCGCGCGTTCGGTCCATTCGGTCTTCTCGGTTTGGAGTTCGAGGAGCGCCGCCCGGATCTTTTGCGTCCTGCCGGTTTCTTTCGGCATAAAAATACCTCCTTTATTCGATTTTCGGGTAAACTGCGGAACCATTGTAGCACGAAACCGACGGCTTGTCAAGCGAAAAGCGCGCGCGGAGGGCGGCGCGGAACGGGACAAAGAACGGATTTTTTCGTCACGGCTCTTGTTTTTTCTTCTTCGGTATTGTATAATTAAAAATCTAAGACATACAAAAAACCGAAAAGGAGAGTCCTATGCACGTCTCTTTTCTGAAACGGAGACCCGCCGCCGCAGTTTGCTTTGCCGCGGTGATCCTTGTCCTTGCCGCCGTTCTGTTTTGGGCGTTCGGCGCATCCGCCGACGATCCGGAAGCGGAGTTCGCCGACTTCGGATACCAGACGGTCGCCGCAGATTCGGTCGAATCCGACGAAACTTCCCTGCGTTTCTTGTTCACGGTCGGATCGCTCGACTACGACCGCGTCGGATTCGTTTTCTCGAAGACGAACCAAAACCCGACCGTCGGGGGCGTCGGCTGCACGGTGAAAGAAACGACCGTCGTGTACTCCTCGATCACGGCGGAAGGCAACTCCGTCCCCGCCCCGAACGGGCGGCATTGGGTCGCGCTCAAACTGACCGACGTCGGAAACGAGTTTTTCGACACCCCGGTCTACGTCAACGCCTTCGTTGAGGACGGGAAGGGCGTCCGCTACGCGACGGCGGAGAGCGTCACCGTATGCCAGGCGTTCGGGATCGAAAAGATCGCCGCCGCGTTCCGACCGATCCTGCGGTTCGCGGTCGCGAGCGACGTGCACTATACCGAATCGGTCAGCGAACAGGACGAGAAGTTTGAGACGCTGCTCTCCGACGCCTACGGTTACAGCGACAACCACGCGAAATATCAGGCGCTCGACGGCGTGTTCATCGTCGGCGATATCGCGCACCGGGGTAAAGAGTCCGAACTCAATCGGTTTTTCTCCGATTTCTACGCTTGGACAAGACCCGGGACCGAGGCGCAGGCGGTGCTCGGAAACCACGAGTTCTGGCCCGAACCGGAATACGCCGTTTCCCGCTACCTTTCGGCGTCCGGATATGAGACCGCCGATCGGCATATCACGATCGCGGGCTATCACTTCATTCTGATGTCGCCGAGTCACTACGCCGGATTCAACGACGCGAAGATCGCGTGGCTGGAAACCGAACTCGCCGCCGCCGCCGCGGACGATCCGACGGGGAAAAAGCCCATCTTCGTCTTTCAGCACCATCCCGCCTACGATACCGTCTACGGGAGCGAGGACGAGTGGGGCGTCACGAATCTCGAGCCGGTCTTCGAGAATTATCCGCAGGTGGTCGATTTCGCGGGGCACTCGCACTTCCCCATCAACGATCCCCGCTCGGTCTGGCAGGGGAGTTTTACAGCGTTCAACACCGGTTCCTGCCGCGAATGGGGCATGGATCTGGCGGACTTTACGACCAAAACGGTCTTCGCGGTAAACGACGAGGGCGACTGGACGTTTGACGAGAACGCAAGCTACCTCTACGATCCGGGGAAATATTACGTCGTCGAGGTGAACGCGGCGAGCCGGGTGCTTGTCCGGGCGTTCGACGTCGGGACGGGCTGTGAGGTGATCGAGCCGATCTTCCTCGCCTCGGTGGGCGATCCCGATCGCTTTACCTATACCGACAACCGGGCGACCCGCGAAGAAACGCCGCGATTTGCGGAGAACGCCGAGGTCGAGACGGTCAACGTTACGAACACCGCCGCCTCGTTCCGCTTCCCGCGGACGGCAAGCGGCGCCTACGTCCAGCACTACCGTTGCGAACTCCGGCAGGGTGAGACGCTGATCGCGACGGAACGCCGCCTCGACTGCGGATTCCTCTTCCCCGCCCCCGAAACGCTGACGCTGTCCTTTACGGGGCTTTCCCCCGACACCGAATACACCGTGACGATCATCCCGGTCACGTCGTGGGAAAACGAGGGCGAGCCGCTGGTCTTCGCGTTCTCGACGCCCGATCTGCCCGTACAGATCTTCTCCGCCGTCTTCAGTGAGGACGGTACGGCGCAGGACGCCGTTTCGGGTGAAACGCTCACCAAGCGCGGTGACCCGACGACTGTCTACGACGAGTCGCGTGACGCCTACTACGCCGAGTTCGACGGAGACGACGCCTTCGAGTTCTACGGGATCGCCGATTACTATTCCTATCTGACGAGTTCGTTTACCTTTGAAACCTATCTGTGTATGGACGGGAAGCCCACGGGCGACAAAGTGGTCGCTCCCTTCTCCAATCAGGAGGGCGGCGGCTTCGGATTCGAGTACAACGCAAGCGGACGGATGGACTTCTGGATCAAGGTCAACGGGGACTGGATCAGCGCGGGTACGACGCTGGCGACGGGCGAATGGACGCACCTCGCCGCGACCTTCGACGGCAGCGTTCTGATCCTCTACGTGAACGGGATCGAAGCCGACAGAACTGCCGTTTCGGGCACGCCTGCGACGCCGAACGCCAATCACCTCTCGGTCGGCGCGGATTCCAAAGGCAACAACGGAAGCGAGAACTTCGCCGCCTGCAAGGTCGCGGTCGCGAACGTCTACCGGGTCGCGAAGACCGCCGACGAGGTCGCCAAACTCTACGCGAGTCTTACCGAGTAAAATGAAATCAGCAAAGCCGGGAGAGCGGACGCTCTCCCGGCTTTTATTTACGTTTTGGGGCTCGTTTACCAATCGGTTTTGTTTTTCAAGGTCGCGTAGAGGGTGCGGTAACTGTCGTGGCGCGACGCGGGGATCAAGCCGTCCCGGACGGCGGCGGCGACGGCGCACTCGTCAGGTCCCTCCCCCGTGTGGGTGCAGTCGGCGTAGCGGCATTTCCCGCGGTAGGCGGCAAACTCCGGGAATGCGTCGAAGAGTTCCGCGAGCGGGAAGAAGTCGAAGCGGGCGAAATCGAGCATCGAGAAGCCCGGCGTATCGGCGACGAATCCCCCGCCCTCGGGGAAGAGTTCGACGTGTCGGGTGGTGTGTTTTCCCCTCTCGACCCGGCGGCTGATCTCCCCGGTTGCAAGCGAAACGCCGGGGAGAAGGCGGTTTAAAAGGGTGGATTTCCCGACCCCCGACGCGCCGGCGAACGCCGCGGTGCCGCCCGAGGCGAGCCGCGCCGCAAGATCGGCTTTGAGCGCGTCGATCCCCTCGCCCGAAACCGACGAGACGGTAAAGACGGGATAGCCGACGCGGCGGTAGAGTTCCGCGTAACGTTCCGCCGCCTCGCGGTCTCCGTCGGTTTTGGTAACGACGAGGGCGGCGCTGATCGAATTGGTTTCGGCGATGGCGAGCAGTTTGTCGAGCGTTTCGAGCGCGGGGGCGGGACGCGCGGCGGCGATCACGCAATAGAGGGCGTCGAGGTTGGCGATCGGCGGGCGGATCAAGGCGTTCTTTCGCGGGGCGACCCGCGCGATCACGGATTCCCCGTCGGGCGCGTCAAGTTCGACCCGATCCCCGATGAGCACCTTCTCCTCGTCGCGTTTGAGCGTTCCGCGCGCGCGGCACACGATCCGTCCCGCGTCGGTCAACACTTCAAACAGTCCGCCGAGCCCCTTGACGACGACCCCGTTCATACGCTCGCCTCCCCGGCGTTCTGCCGCCGGAGTTGTCCGCAGGCGGCGTCGACGTCGGCGCCGAGCCGTCGGCGTACCGTCGCCGTGACCCCGAGACGGTTGAGCGTATCGGCGAATCGGCGGGCGGCACCCCCGTCGGGGGTGCGGAACCCGGTCTCCTTCACCTCGTTCAGGCGGATCAGGTTGACGTGGATCGGTTTGTCGGGGAAATAGAGTTTCAGAAGCCCGGCGAGCCGCCTCGCCTCGTCTTGGGTATCGTTCTCCCCGGCGATCAGCGTATATTCAAACGAGATCCGCCGCCCCGTCGCGTCGAAGTAGGCGGCGCAGGCGGTGAGCAGCTCATCGAGGTTCCATTTGCGGTTGACAGGCATCATGCGCGAGCGGCGCGCGTCGTCGGAGGCGTGGAGCGAGATCGAAAGGGTGATCGGCAGATCCTCCTTCGCAAGATCGTAGATCTTCGGCACGACCCCGCAGGTCGAGAGCGAGATATGGCGGTAGCCGATCCCGAGTCCCTCGGGACGGTTGACCAGACGGAGGAAGCGCAGGGCGTTTTCGTAGTTGTCGAGCGGTTCGCCGATCCCCATTACGACGATCCCGTCGATCCGCTCTCCCGCGTCGCGGGCGAGCGCCGCCACTTCCCCGACCATCTCGCCCGCCGAAAGATTGCGGACGCGACCGCCGAGGGTCGAGGCGCAGAAGGCGCACCCCATCGCGCACCCGACCTGCGACGAGACGCAGACCGTGGTGCCGTGCTCGTATTTCATCAGAACCGCCTCGACCGCGTTACCGTCGGAGAGCCGGAGAAGGTACTTCGCCGTCCCGTCGATCTTCGAGACGCGCTTCTCGGCGACGTTCGGCGTGGCGTCGACGTACTCCGAGAGGAGCCGTTCGCGGAGGGCTTTCGGCAGGGTCGTGATCTCGCCGACCGAGAGCCCGCGGGAGAACGCCGAAAAGACCTGCTTCGCACGGTACGCGGGTTGTCCCAGCGCCGTGAACAGGTCGGCAAGTTCCTCGGGGGTCATCGATTGGAGGTCGGGGAAAGGTCGATCCATACCGTTTTCCTTTCGGTCAGTTTCGGGTGCGTTCGATCAGGGCGTAATAGAAGCCGTCGGTGCCGTGCCGCTCGGGATAGAGCGTCAGTTCGCCCGTCGGGGCGTCGAGCCCCCCGACCGAAAAGGCGACGCGGCGAAACGAGGGGGCGTCGGAGAGGAAGGACGAGACGACCTCTTCGTTTTCCTTCGGGTTCAGCGTGCAGGTGGAATACAGCAGTCTCCCTCCCGGGGCAAGATAGCGCGCCGACGCGGAAAGCAGCGACGATTGCAGGGCGGGCAGTTCCTGCGCGCGGTCGAGGGCGCGGTAGCGGAGATCGGGTTTCTTGCCGAGGACGCCGAGCCCCGAACAGGGCGCGTCGCAGATCACGCGGTCGCACCGACCGAGGAGCGCGGGGTCGGGATCGAGCCCGTCGCGGCAGGAGACCGAAATCGACGTCAGTCCGAGCCGCTCGGCGCCGGACGAGATCAGGGGCAGTTTGCTGTCGTGGAGGTCGAAAGAATAAACTCTTCCCTGATCGCCCATTCCGATCGCGGCGGCAAAACTCTTGCCGCCGGGGCAGGCGCAGACGTCGACGACGGTCGACCCCGGCGCGGGAGAAAGGATCGCGGCGGCGAGCTGCGCCCCCTCGTCCTGCACGAAAAAGAGCCCTTCGGCAAAGCCGGGCAGGGTCGTAACCGGCGGCGCGGCGGGAAGGGTCAGTCCGACGGGGGAAAGTTTCGTCGGGCGGGCTTCGATCCCCGCGCCCTCAAAGCGGGCGGCGAGGGCTTCCCTGCTTATTTTCAGCGTGTTGACGGCGAGCGTCAGGGGGCTTTCCCGGTTGAAGGCGGCAAGGAGGCGTTCGGTCTCCTCCCCACCGAGCAGGTCGAGGAAATGCCGGACGAGTTCCGAGGGAAAGGAGTAGGCGACCGAGAGATAGCGCGCAAGCCCGCGTTCACGGGGCGGGAGCGGGAGCGCAAGCGTCCCGTCGGAAGATTTGCATTGCCGGAGCGCGGCGCGCAGAACGCCGTTGACGAACCCGCGTTCCCCGCGCGACGAAGCGAGCGAGACCGTCAGGTCGACGGCGGCGTGCGGCGGGATCTCCATCCAGAAGAGTTGGTAGAGACCGAGCCGGAGGATATTCCGCGTACCGGGGTCGAGTTCGGAGCGCGCGGCGATCCGACCGATCAGATAATCGAGCGTGATCTTTCGCTCGACCGTCCCGTAGAGCAGAGCGGTGAGGAACCCGCGTTCCTCGCGGGAAAGCGTCGCCGTCGCGGGGGAGTTCAGCGCGAGGTTGAGGTAGGTGTCGTCGCGCTCCCAGCCGTCGAGCAGCCGAAGCGCGATCCGGCGCACGTCCGCCATCAGAGAACCTCCCCGACGGCGAGTTTTTTGCCGCGCAGATAGTCCGCCGCCGTCATCGCGCCCTTGCCCTCGGGCTTGATCCTCGTCAGGTCGAGCGCCCCGTCGCCGCAGGCGACGCGGATAAAGCCGTCCCCGTCGAAGGAGGTTGCAAGCACCGTGCCGGGCGTTCCGCGCCCCTCGGCGGGGCGGGCGGAAAGCACCTTGACCGTCCTGCCGTCCCGCATCGTGAAATAGGCGTTCGGGATCGGGGAAAGCGCCCGGATCCGGCGGTCGAGTTCGCGGGCGGAACGGGTGAAATCAAGTTCCGCGTCCTCGCGCTCGATCTTCGCGGCGTAGGTCGCCGCGTCCCCGTTCTGCTTTTCCCTGGGGAGGGTTTTTCCCTCTTCGAGCGTGCGGACGGTCGAGACGAGCAGATCCGCTCCGAGCCCGGCGAGCCGGTCGTGAACCGTTTCGAGCGTGTCGGAATCGGTGATCGGGGTCGACCGCGCGAAGATCATATCGCCGGTATCGAGCCCGGCGTCCATATACATAATCGTGACGCCCGTCTCGGTCTCCCCCTCCATGATCGCGCGCTGCATCGGGGCGGCGCCGCGGTATTTCGGGAGAAGCGAGGCGTGGACGTTGATACAGCCGTATTTCGGGTAGGCGAGGACGTTTTCGGGCAGGATCATCCCGAAGGCGACGACGAGGATCAGGTCGGGGTCGATCATCGAAAGCCACCCGGCAAACGCCCCGTCGCGGAGCGTCCGCGGCTGTAAAACAGGGATGCCGTGTTCGTCGGCGTAAACCTTCACGGGCGGGGGGGTCAGGATCGCCCGTCTTCCCTTCGGCTTGTCGATCCGGGTCACGACGGCGGCGACGTCGAAGCCCTCGCGCACCAGCCGATCAAGGCAGGTCACGGCGATCTCCGGCGTTCCCATAAATACGATTTTCAATTTCCGTTCTCCCATCATACCCGGTCTCCTTCTTCGCTCAGCCCTCGAGTTCGCCGACGAGCGAATCGGTAAAGAGTTTTCCGTCGAGGTGGTCGAGTTCGTGGCAGAAGGCGCGGGCGAGCAGATCCGAGCCGTTGTACTCGACCTCCTCCCCGTCGAGCCCCTGCGCGCGGACGGTGACGTGCTTCGGGCGGCGGGTCGTTCCCCACTTGCCGGGGAGCGAGAGACACCCCTCCTGCTCGCACTGTTCGCCGGCGAACGCGACGATCTTCGGGTTGATTAATACGATCGGTTTTCCCTCTTCGACCTCGATCACGACGACGCGGCGGAGCACGCCGACCTGCACGGCGGCGAGTCCGCAGCCGTTGGCGTCGCGCATCGTTTCGACCATATCCTCGACAAGACGCCGGATCCGGGGAGTGATCTCCTCGACCGGGCGGCTGGTTTTACGAAGGATCGGATCTCCGACCTTGACGATTTTACGGATTGCCATAAAGGTTCCTTTCTTCCGTCGTCAGACGGACAGGGGGTTGATATCGACCGAGAGGATCACCTTGCGCTCGTCGGCGAAGGAGACGGTCAGCGTGCGGAGCAGGGCGCGGAGACGCGGGCTGTTCCGGCATTTCAGGATCATACGGAGGCGGTAACGGTCGTTGACCTTGTAAACCTGCGCTTCAAAGGGTCCGAAGGCGGTCAGAGGCAGGTCGTGATATTCGCCCCCGGCAAGCGAGAGCAGACGGTCGGACAGATCCTTCGCCGCGCGGAAGAGCGCCGTCTCGTCGGCAGACGAGAGGAGCAGAACGACGACGTCGCAGAAGGGCGGGAACACCGTTTCGCGCCGGAGCGTGCTTTCCGCCTCGTAAAAGGCGGGATAGTCCTGCCGACAGGCAAGCGAAAGAATCTCGTTGCCGGGCGAATAGGTTTGGATCAGCGCGCGTCCCGGTCGTTCGGCGCGTCCCGCCCGCCCGATCACCTGCGTGAGCAGGCAGAAGGTGCGCTCGGCGGCGCGGAAATCGTTGACGTAGAGCGAGCTGTCGGCGGAAAGCACGCCGACGAGGGTGACGCGCGGAAAATCGTGTCCCTTCGCCACCATTTGCGTCCCGAGCAGAACGTCGGCGTCGCCGCGGCGGAAAGCGTCGAGCATCCGGTCGTACGCCTGTTTGCCCGTCGCCGTGTCGGCGTCCATCCGCATCACGCGGCAACCGGAGAGCGCCGCCGAAAGTTCCGCCTCGATCTTCTGCGTTCCGAAGCCGAGATAGGAGAGCGCGTCGGCGCCGCAGGAAGGACAGGCGCGCGGCGGGCGGGCGCGGTAGCCGCAGGAGTGGCAGAGAAGATTTCCCCCGTCGCGCCCGGTGTGATAGGTCAGGGAGATCGAACAGCGCGGGCAGACGATCGGTTCGCCGCAGGCGCGGCATTGCAGGGCGGTGTTGTAGCCGCGGCGGTTCAGGAACAGGATCGCCTGTTCGCCGCGTTCGACGGTCTCGCGCACCGCCGCCGCGAGCCGGTCGCTGATCGGCGAGGTGTTCCCGTGCCGGAGTTCCTCGCGCATATCGACGATCTCGGTCTCGGGAAGACGTGCGCCGCCGTATCGTTCGCTGAGTTCGACGAGCGTATATTGCCCGTTCTTTGCCTTCGTGTAACTTTCGAGCGACGGGGTCGCGGAGGCGAGCAGGAGAAGCGCGTTGTTCACGCCGCACCGATAGGACGCGACGTCGCGCGCGTGGTACTTGGGATCGCTCTCGGATTTGTAGGTGTGTTCGTGTTCCTCGTCGATGACGATCATCCCGAGCCGGGGGAGCGGGGCGAAGACCGCCGAGCGCGTCCCGATCACGAGGTCGACCTCCCCCGCGGCGATCCGCCGCCAGGCGTCGAAGCGTTCGCCCGCGCCGAGCGAAGAATGGATCACGGCGACCCGCTCTCCGTAACGGCGGCAGAAGATGCCGACCGTCTGCGGCGTCAGGGCGATCTCCGGCACCATCACGATGGCGGTCTTCCCCTCCGCGAGCATCCCGTCGAGGAGTTTCAGCATCACCTTGGTCTTCCCGCTTCCCGTGACGCCGTGCAGGAGCGCGGCGCGGGGTTTGTCGGCGGGGAGCGAAAGGATCTTCTCGTAGGCGGCGGTCTGCGCGCGCGAAAGGGCGATCGGCGCCGCGTCGCGCTCGGCGGACAGTTCGGCGTAGGGGTTGCGGATCACCTCGCGTTCCGAGACGGTAAACAGTCCGCGTTCGACGAGCGTCCGGAGCTGCGCCGGGGTGAGGGGCAGATCCTCCGCCTTCTTCGGCGCGGGGTCGGAGAGCAGAGATTCCAGCGCCGTCCGCACCTCTTCGCTCCGGATCTTTCCCCGTCCGGCGTCCGAGAGACGTTCGCGGATCGCGTCGGGGACGGGCGTATAGGAACGCTCGGTACGGACGTTCAGCCGATTCGAGAACAGGGTCGGCGGCAGAAGGGTGCGCACCGCCTCTCCGAGCGTACAGAGCGTATAGTCCGAAAGAAACAAAGCGAGCCCGAACATCTCTCCCGAAAGGGAGCAACGGTCGGGCAACACTTCGCGGATCGTTTTGAGGTCCGCCCCGTCCCCCTCTCCGATCGCGGTCACGATCCCGAAAACCAACCGATTGGAAGGTCCGAACGGAATACGGACGACCGAGCCGACCCGCGCGGCGATACCGTCGGCGGGGGGCAGATAGGTGAAGGGACGGTCCAGATGAAAGGGAACGTCGAGGAGGCGCACCGATACCGTAGTCAGCAAAACACGCTCCCTCTCTTCCCCGCGCTCTCGCGCGCTTATTCCATCTCTTCGGGCTTTTTCAGTTCGTAGTGTCCGTCGTAGAGGCGGCGGATGGCGATCTTGACCGCCTTCTGATCCCGGTATTCGCTGTCGATCAGAGAAGCGAGCGGACGGTCGGTCTCGCGGTTGGCGACCATACGGTCGGCGACGGCGCGCTGCTTCACGTACTCGTCGGTGACGATCCGGGCGCTCTTGGCGACCCCGACCACCAGTTCGTAGCGGTTGAACTTCCCGTCCCGGGTCAGTTCTGCAATGGTAGGATAGATCATATCGGTTCTCCTTTGTTTCGGATGTCTTTTCGCTGTGTTTGAGGGAAGGTCACGCCTCGGGCGCCTCTTCCTCCTCTTCGTCCTCCTCTTCCACCTCGCTCGCGAGACGGTTGGAGATCGTCTCGGACTGGATGGCGGAAAGGATGACGTGCTCGCTGTCGGTTAAAAGTACGGCGCGCGTCCTGCGTCCGCAGGTCACGTCGATGACCCGCCCGGCGTCGCGGGCGTCCTGCACCAGCCGCTTGATGGGCGCGGAATCGGGTCCGGCGATCACGACGATGCGTTCCGCCGCCACCAGATTTCCGAAGCCGACGTTGATGAATGTCATAGGTTCCTCCGTCGAATTATTCGATGTTCTGGATCTGTTCGCGGATCTTTTCGAGTTCGTTCTTGACGGTAACGACCAGCCGGGCGATCCCGGCGTCGGCGCACTTCGAGCCGACGGTGTTGATCTCGCGGTTCATCTCCTGCAAAAGGAAGTCGAGTTTCTTGCCCGAAGGGGCTTTCTCGTCGGCGATCTCGCGGAACGCCGTGATATGGCTGCGAAGCCGGACGATCTCCTCGTCGATCGCGACGCGGTCGGCGTAGATCGCGCACTCGGTTAAAATCCGGTTCTCGTCGGGGGTGATCCGCTCGTCGGAGAGAATCTGGCGAAGCCGATTCTCGAACTTCTCGCGGAAGGATCTGACGTTCCCGTCGGACAGTTCCGCGATCTTTCGGACGCACTCGGAAACGAAAGCGAGTTTCTCCGAAAGATCGTCGTCGATCTTCTTCCCCTCGGTCGCACGCATCGCGGCGTGAACGGCGCACGCCTCGGTCAAGGCGGGCAGAAGGGCGTTCCATTCGGCGTCGGGGTCGATCCCGGCGTCGGTCGAGACGAACACGCCGGGTTCCGCCGCCACGCGCGTGACCGTAATATCGTCGGGAAGCCCGAACTCGTCGCGGAGGCGGTAGAGGGCGGAAAGGTACTCGCGGACGAAACCGACGTCGACCGTCCGGGCGTTTTCGGCGCCGGGGCGGCGAACGCAGGAGACCGTCACGTCGATCTTCCCTCTCGCCTGATCCTTGTCGCGGACGAAACCGCGTATCTTCTCTTCGAGCGGCAGAAGTTCGCGCGGAAGCCGGACCGAGCAGTCGAAGTAGCGTCCGTTCACCGAACGGATCTCGACGGTATAGTCCCGCGTATCGCCGGACGACGACGCCCGACCGAAGCCGGTCATACTTTTCATCATAACGGTTTGGAGTCCTTTCCTTTTCCGCGCCGGAGCACCCGGAGTTCGGACAGGAAGGTGTCCACGTCGCGGAATTCCCGGTAAACCGAGGCGAACCGGACGTAGGCGACCTCGTCGACGTCGCGCAGGCGGGTCAGCGCCATATCGCCGATCTTGCGGCTCTCGATCTCGGTCTCCATCGAGTTGATGAGTTCTCCCTCGATGTCGGAGACGATCTTTTCGACGTCCACGTTTCGCTTCATACAGGCGATCTGGATGCCGTTTTTCAGTTTGTGGCGGTCGAAGGGTTCTCGACGTCCGTCCTTTTTGATGACGGTGATCGGCACGGTCTCGACCATCTCGTAGGTGGTGAACCGCTTGCCGCAGGAAACGCACTCCCGACGGCGACGGATGCTCGCGCCGTCCTCAACGGGACGACTGTCGAGAACCCGGCTGTCAAGTGCGCCGCAGACAGGACATTTCATTCGGATGACCTCACTTGTTCGGATTGGAGACCGAAAACCGCCCGGGAAAGCCCGGAACGGGCATACTCCGCTAAATCGCATTATAACATATTATTCTTTTTTTGTAAAGAGTTTAGAGCGAATTATTCAAAAAAGAAAAGCCGCCGGGGCGTTCCCGCGCCCCGGCGCTTTCGGATCGCGCCGATGCGGCGCCCCCGTCTCTTATTCGTTGTCCGCCGGGACGCTCCCGGCGACTGCCTCCGCGCGGAACTCCGCGCGCGGTCTTCTTCTTCTGCGGCGGGGTCTTCCGCCGGCGCCCTCCTCGGCAAGCCGGGCGCGCAGTTTCGCCTCGGTCTCCTCGTCGAGAACCCGGATCGTCCGTCGGACGCGGAAGGTCTCGTTCAGGTTCCGCGAAACCCGAAGATCGAGCAGCAGTTTTCCGTGGGTGGGACAGACCATCATACGCAGGTATTTCTGCCCCTTCATATGCACCGTCCGTTCGGGGAAGGCGAGCGATCCGCCGCAGAGAGGACAGGTCGGTTCGTTGAGGGCGGCGTCGTGTACCGCCTCGTACGCCGTGCGGTATCCCTTCGCGCCGACGTCGGCGTCGCCCGACACGTCGGAGAGCAGAACGCCGTCCGAGAAGTCGCTGGTCTTGTCGTAATCGGCGACCCCGCGGGGAACGTCGAGTTTCTGCGCCACGAGGGCGGTGAAATAGGCGTCGTTCAGAGCGTCGTGCGCCGGAAGGTTCTGCGGCAGCGCGAACTGCTCCATCACGAATTCGAGCGAACGCTGTTTGTGCGAGCCGTCGGTCTGACGGTTATAGATCTTTTGCAGGTCGTAGACCCGGTGCAGCCAGCTCCCGTCCACGCGCTGCGCGCGGAAATTGTCTTCCAGCATCGGGATGTCGTCGGGTCCCCAGGTGAGGAAGGCGTAATCCTCCCCGCACCAGCGTCTGAAACGCTCCGACGCCTCGGGCAGCGGAACGCCGAGGTCGATCATATCCTGCGTGATCCCGGTCAGACGGGCGACGTGGCGGTTGATGTGCCGGAAAAAGCGGGGGCGGACGATGACGCTGTAACTCCCGACGATCCGCATCTCGGCGTCGAGTTTCACAGCGCCGATCTGGATGACCTCTCCGCGCAGCCGCGTTCCGAGACGCTTCTGCACCGCTTCCAGTTGTTCGGGATACGCCTGGTTCCATTCCAGGTCAAGCGATATGTAATCCATACTCTGTTCCTTTTCTCGGAAGATCCCGCCGACGTCGACGAAGGACGAAAAACGGCGGTTACACAAATATTAATTATAGCACAGGGAGAGACGGATTGCAAGTCCCGAACCGAAAAAAGGTCAGTCCTCCCCCACGCCGTCGCTCCCCTTCCGACAGATGGGCGCCATTTTGCAGAAGCGGCAGTTGTCGGAGCCGGGGGTCGCCCGGACCGACCCGCCCTTCATCTCGCGCACCACCGCGCGCAGAACGTCCTCGGTCTCGGTGAGGAGCCGCCCCATTTCCTCCTCGGTCTTGAAACACGACGATTTCCGCTTGGCGTTGTAATCGGGCACGAAGCGGTGATCGCCGCTGTGATCCATCGCGCCGACGACGTCGGGATCGTCGAGCAGAAACCCGTTCTGCGTGATCGATTCCTCGTATTTTTCGTACACTTCGTCGGTCGAGACGGGACGGTCGAGTTTGACCTTCTCGGTGACGGCGTGCAGATAGCGGAGCGACGCGGGTCTGACGCTCCCCCCCTCGGGGACGCCGAGCGTTTTGACGAAGGCGGGATTGCGGTTTTTCCAGAGGGCGAAGATATAGAGCAGGAGTTGCAGGTTCTTGCCCTTTTCGACGTCGCTCTGCCGCAGTTCCTTTTTCCCGGTCTTGTAGTCGACGACGCGCAGATAGAGGTCGCCCCCGATCGTCGCGGTGTCGACCCGGTCGACGATCCCGTCGATATAGAGCGTTCCGCCCCCGTCAGTCTCGACGCGGAAAGCCGCCGGGGCGTCGCCGATCCCGCCCTCGGTGTCCTCGGGTTTCAGTTTGAGTTCAAAGAAGCGCGGGGTGAAATCGCCGTCGGAGATCTCGTCCTGCACGTGCTGGATGAGCAGTTCCGTCGAGCGGCGGAGTTTGCCGAAAAGGAAGGTCAAGCGGGGGGTTTTCTCCATTCCCTGCCCCACTTCGTCAAGATAGGCGGCGGAAAACCGTTCCGTCATCTCCGCGATCTCGCGCGGGGAGAGTTCGTCGGTCTTCCCCTCCCGGGCGCGGAAGAACGCCTCGAGCATCGCGTGAACGTAACTGCCGACGTCGCTCTGCCCGAACGCAGCCGGCTCGTTTTCGCGCAGGGAAAGGATCTTCCCGCAGAAATAGGAGAGCGGGCATTTCAAGAAGGTTTCGATCCGGCTCTGCGAGAGGACCATCCGCTTCGGGAAGACCTCCTCGGCGACCTCGGGCGAGAGTCTGCCCCCGAAGTTGGAGATCGGGATCTTCGCCGCCGCGAGGAGCGCCGCTCCTTCGGGGTCGCGGGCAAGCACACGCGCGAGCGGCGTGAAGAGCGGGTCGCGGACGATCCGTCCGATCTCGGACGTCGCCTCGCTTTTCGACCGGATCAGCGAGAGCGGCGGCAGGTCGGAGACGCGGATCTTCTCGCACCCGTGCGGGAGCAGCGTCAGGATCCGCGTCACGGCGGAAGAGGGGGTGCGCTGACTGACCAGATCCGCGGCGAGTCCGTTGGATATGACCGTGACCGAGACGGTGGGCGCCGAAACGGCGCGCAGGAAACTGAACAGTTCGCGGGAAGCGCGGAGTTTCCGCGTCCCGCCGATCTCGACGCCGACCTCGGCGAGCCGTTCGCGGTCGGTTTCGGAAAAATAGCCGCTTCCCCGGACGACGCCGGGAAACTCGCCCTCGTTCGCGCCGAAAAGATAGACGTGACGGACGCCGCCCGCGCGGAGCAGGTCCGCCGAGCCGATCAAAACCTCGTCCTCGGACGACGGGATGCGCCCGACGTCGGAGGTGCGGCAGACGAGATCGAAGAGCGAGGAGAATTCCTCCGCCGTGACGGTGACGTCGGAGAGCATATCGGACAGGGTGTCGAGGGCGGAAAGCGCCACCTCCCAGAAGCGGTCGTAGAGTTCCGCCCGTTCGGCGTCGCCGTCCTCCGACGCGCGGAGCGCGCGTTCCTTCAACTGTTTCGGCACCGAGAGTTCGGTGAGAAAACCGTAGATCGCCCGGCAATGGTCGGGAACGCTCCGCTCCCCCGACGCGGCGGCGAGTTTGCGAAGCGGGATCAGCACCTTTTCCTTGGCGCGGTTCACGTCGTCGAGCCACGCGACGGTGTAGAGTTTCTTTTCGTCCTTCTTCGAGTAGCCGTCGGGGTTCTTCACCCAAGGGGCGGGATCGCGGAAGGCGTCGCCCGAAAGACGCCAGGTTTCGGAATAGAGTTCAAGTTCGTCCGCCTCGCGGTCGGAAAGACCCGAAAAGCCGCATTTGACGACCGAGATCACGTCGCCGCGACGGAAGTTCCCCGTCACGACGCGGTAGGCGGAGGTGACGAGTTTCAGCGGTTCGAGTACCGAAAGGTCGGTGCGGTGCGAGAAGAAATACGGGATCCCGTTGCGGGAAAGGTCGACGTCAAGGATGCCCCGATAGAGTTCGGGGTCGCCGGAAAGTACGGCGAAATCGCGGAAGAGAGCGCCCTCCTCCGCCGTCTTTTTCAGAATATCCGCCGAAACGAAGCGCGCGGCGTCGTAGGGGTCGTCCGCCGAAACGATCCGCACGGAGTCGTCGGGGGGACAGTCGAGAACGTTCCGCTCGACGTCCGCCGTGAAGAGCCGGGCGGAAAGATGCCGGATCGCGGGCGATTCGGTGCGTCGGTTCCCGCCGAGCTGCGTTTCGTCGCACGGGACGCCCGCCTCCTTCGCCATCGCGGTCAGGCGGCGGCGGGTGCCGGTCGGTTCCTCGTAGCAGATCGATTCCCCGGCGTCCCGCGGGAGCGGAAGCGTCACCGTCAAATCGCACTGCGGCAGAAGAGAGGCGATCACGGCGTACTGCTGTTCGGTAAAGCCCGTGAAACTGTCGAAAAAGAACGCCGTGCCGGAAAAGAAATCGGAGTCGCGCATCCGATCCGAGAGAACGTCGAGGACGCTCTCGGCGTCGGCGAACCGTTCGTCGAGGACGCCCCGGTACGCCGAAAGGATCATCGAGATCGAGCGGACGCGGGCGGAAAGCCGTTCGTCCGGGATCCCCTTCGCCGCGGCGTCGAGTTCCGCCGCGCCGACGCGCCCCGCCGTGAGTTCGCGGACAGCCGAAAGATAGCGGTCGAGCGAGGCGGGATTCAGTTCGGGTGGCTCGGGGAGCAACGGGGTCAGTTCGCGGAGCGCGCGCCACATCGCGAGACTGCGCGCCGTCCGGTCGGCGTAGCGGAGCGCGAGCCCGCCTTCCGCGCGGAAAAAGGTGTCGGCGAGCCGGGTGAAGTTGGTCGCCTCGAAAACGAGGGGAGACCACGACGGCAGATTCTCCGCCATCCGGCGTTCCGCCGCGACGGTGGATTGCTCCGGGACGATCAGAAAGGAACGCCGCTTCGCCGAGACGGCTTTTTGAATTTCGGAATCGAGCAGAACCGTTTTGCCGGAGCCGACTTCCCCGAGGATCAGTCGCAGCATCTGTCTCCCCTCCTTTCCTTAATTTATGCGGGATAGGAACCGTCCCGCGCCGTTTTTTTGAAACCGCCCCCCGGTCAACGCCGCCGGGCGGGGATCAGTCGGTAGCCGACCCCGCGTTCCGCCGCGACCCTGGGCGGATCGGGCAGGCGGTCGAGTTTGCGCCGGAGCGAAAAGATCGCGACCGAGAGCGCGTGGGGAGAGAGATCGCGACCGCCGACGCGCGAAAGACGTGCCGCGGAAACCGTCTCCCCCTCCGCAGACAAAAGCGCGGAAAGCAGATCGTATTCGAGCGGCGAGAGTTTGACACGGGAATCCCCCGAAAAGAATTCGCGGGTCGCCGTCGAAAGGACGCGCTCGTCCCCCGCGCGCGCAGGATCGAGGATCGCTTCAAAATCCGCGTAGGCGAAGGGGCGGCGGAACGCCGCCTGCTCGGTATAGCCCACGGTCAAAAGGCGGGTCTTCGCGGGAACGAGATCGGAGATCGGCGCGGCGTCCAGATCCCAGAGCAGAAGGTCCGCCGGCTCCCCCTTGTATTTTTCGGGGAGGATCGCCGAAACCGAGAACCCGCCCGTCCCGTACGCCGAGAGGAAGGCGGGGAGATCGGGATCGCGCCCGACGTAAATCACTCTGCCGCGCACGGTCAGTTCCCCTCCCGGAGCAGGCGGCGGGAGAGCGCGAGCGCCTCGGATACGATCTTGTCCATATCGAGGTAGCGGTAAAGCCCGAGACGCCCGCCGAAAACGACCTTCGGCTCCTTTTCCGCCAAGGCGGCGTAGCGGGCGTAGAGGGCGTTGTTCGTCTCGTCGTTTACGGGATAGTACGGCTCCTCGCCCTCCCGCCACGCGGCGGGATATTCGCGCGTGACGACGGTTTTCGGCTGTTTGCCGAAGGTGAAATGCTTATGCTCGATGATCCGGGTAAACGGCACGTCGCGCGACGTGTAGTTGACGACGGCGTTGCCCTGAAAATCGGGGAGATCGAGCGTTTCGGTCTCGAAGCGCAGACTGCGGTAGGCAAGCCGCCCGAAGACGGCGCCGTAGAACTCGTCGATCCGCCCGGTGAAGATCACGCGGTCGGCGATCTCGTCAAGCGCTTCGCGGTCGGCGAAATAATCGCGGGAAAGTTCAACGTCAGACCCGTCGAGCAGCCGTTCGACAAGCGCGGTATATCCCTCCTCGGGGATCCCCTGCAGGGGATCGGAGAAATAGTTGTCGTCGTAGGTAAAGCGGAGCGGGAGCCGCCGGATGATGAAGGCGGGGAGTTCCGTGCACGATCTTCCCCATTGCTTCTCGGTGTAGCCCTTTATCAGTTTTTCGTAGACGTCGCGTCCGACGAGCGAAAGCGCCTGTTCTTCGAGATTCCGCGGTTCGCGCCCGGCGTAGGGAGCGCGTTCGGCGGCGATCTTCTCCTTCGCCTCGGCGGGGGTCACGACCCCCCAGAGGGCGTGAAAGGTGTTCATATTGAAGGGGAGATGGTAGAGTTCGTCGCCGTAGCGCGCAAGCGGAGAGTTGGTGAAGCGGTTGAAGGTGACGAAGCGCGACAGGTAGTCCCAGACCGCGCGATCCGACGTATGGAAGATATGCGCGCCGTAGCGATGCACCTCGATCCCCTCGACCCGCTCGGTATAGATATTTCCGGCGATATGGGGACGGCGGTCGATCACAAGACAGGTTTTCCCCGCGTCGGTCGCCTCGCGGGCGAAGACCGCGCCGAAAAGTCCGGCGCCGACGATCAGATAATCGTAACGCTTCTTCATTCGGTCGCCACCTCCTTCTCCCGGAGCGCTCCGGGATCGTTTGCCGTAAGAAAACTCGCCGCGAGGTCGCACGCCACGCTACGCACCCAATCGGGAGACAGGATCCGGATCCGGTCGCCGAATCCGACCGCCCAGGAGAGGAAAACGGGCGAGACGACCACCCGCGCCGAAACGCGGAAAGTATCGGCTTCGTCGCCGTCGGAGAGAAAGGGACACCCTTCGCCGAACCGATCGATCACGACCCCGGCGAGTTCCTTTTTCACCGAGAGGACGACCGTTTCCTCTTTCCCGCTGTACATTCCGAAGAGCATCGTCTCGTATTTGCCGGGATCGGCGACGATCTTCTCCCACTCGTCCCTGCCCTCGCGCCGCTCTTTTTCATGCCGGATCCCGCCGATCTTGTCCACGCGGAAATGGCGGAGTCCCGCCGCGTCGCGGTCGTAGGCGAGAAGATAGTAGTAGTCGCTGTCGCGCGAGAGGAGACAGGGGCTGACGAAGTAGCGTTTTCCGTCGCGGCGGGGGCGGCGGGTGTGATCCGCCGTCCATTCGTAGTAGACGAAGGAGACGCAGTTGTCGTCCGAGATCGCCGAATGCAGGGCGTCCACCGTCCGCATCAGTTCGCGGTTCTCTTTCGGGACGCGCCCCGAAAGGTAGACCTCGCGTCTGAGTCGGCGTTCCTCGTAGACCGAGGCGTCGCGCGTCAGTTTCGAGATCAGGCGGCGGCTCGATTCCAGCGGAATGAAGCGCGAGGACTGCACCGCGTCGATCAGCAGTTTCAGTTCCGCCGTCTCGAAGGCGCGCTCGCCGAGAAAACATCCCCCGCCGCGCCCGCGGTTGACGATCACGTCCTCGCCCGCGTCGGAAAGTACCGAGAGGTCGTCCATCACGGTCTTGCGGTCGCAGGAGAAGCCCGCGCCGTCCAGATGGCACCGGATCTCCTCCACCGTCACGGGATGTTCCTCGTCGCTCTCGCGCCGCAGGTAGCGGAGAACTTCGAGGATCCGGCTTTTCTGATTCGCTTTTTTCGGCATTCGGAAGGTTCTCCTTTCGCCCGTTCACGCATTTGGTTTCATCTTTTTTATTATAACAAATGCGCGCGAAAAAGTAAACCTTTTTTCGGGGATTCGGTCTTGACATTTCGTTTTTTTATGGTATAGTAGAAATTGATCGAAAAAACGCCGACGCCGCGGCCGACGGAGCGCGCCGACGCCGATCCCGCAAACGAAACGACCGTCGGAAGACGAATCCCGAAAGGCGTAAACTATGCGAGAAAACCTCAAAAAAGCGGTCTCTTCGCCCCTCTTTCTCCCCGTCGTCGCGGCGCCCGTCCTCTTCGGACTCGGCGTGCTGCTCCTCCGTATCGGGGACGGGCGCGGGGCATGGTACTATATCCTCTATTTTCTGACGCATACCCTGTCTGCGGCGCTCTTCTTTTACGGGGCGCACCGCGTCTTTTCCGCTTGTCCGTCGCGGCGGATGCCGCGCGCGCTGACGGCGGCGTTCCCGATCCTGATCTCTCTCTCGGTCTATCACTTCGCGATCGCCTTCTTCGACGCCTACGCCGTCCAATACGAGGATGGGGCGGCGGCGTTCCTCTACGCCCTGCTCTCGCTCTTCACCGACTCGGTCATAGCGGAATGGCTCCTGCTTCTGCTCTCGACCCTCGCGGCGTATCTGTTCTTCCTTCGCGGGGAGGACGCGGACGCGCGGACGCCGTCCGCGTGGCTACTGACGGCGACGCTCTACTTCGCCTATCTGCTCGTGGGGCGGGTGTCGGAATATCTTTCCTACAAGTCTGCGCATCTCGGGATCGCGAACGAGAAGACCACCGTCTCGTTTCTGCTCTTCGCGGGCTTCGATCTTCTTTTGTCCGCCTTCGGGTATCTCGTCCTTTTCCTTTCGGGCAGAGCCGCCCGGAAAAAGGAGGCGAAGAACCGATGAAGGAAGAGGTCTTTTCGCTCTGGGACGATCCGGGGTCGACGAAGATTCGCTTTTTCCCAGCCAAAAACAAGCGTGGAGACGGCGCCGTCGTGATCTTCGCCGGGGGCGGGTATTACTTCCGCGCGCCGCACGAAGAGACCGACTACGCCCGGAAAATGAACGAGTTCGGGCTGAACGCCTTTACGGTCGATTACCGGGTCGCCCCCGACCGTTTCCCGCTTCCCCTCCTCGACGCGCGGCGCGCCGTCCGATTCGTGCGGAAAAACGCCGCCCGCTTCGGGATCGACCCGCATAAGGTGGCGGCGATGGGTTCGAGCGCCGGGGGGCATCTCGCGGCGCTGCTCTCGACCTGCCGCGCGCCGATCGACGGCGAGGGGGTCGACGAGACCGACCGGCTTGATTTTACGCCCGACGCCTGTATCCTCTGCTATCCCGTGACCACGCTGTGCGAGGAGCACCGGCACAAGAAGACCGCTTCCAATCTCCTCGGAGAACGGGAAAGCGAACTTGCCGCCGCGCTCTCGCCCGACAGGATCGCGGACGAAAGGACGCCGCGCACCTTCATCTGGCACACGGCGAACGACGAACTCGTCCCGGTCAAGAACTCGCTCCTGTACGCAGAGAGACTGACCTCGCTCGGCGTGCCGGTCGAAATGCACGTCTTCCCCGACGGGCGGCACGGACTCGGGCTTGCCGAGGATAATCCGCACGTCGCGTGCTGGACGGAACTGCTGAAAAAGTGGTTGGTTCTGAACGGATGGCTGAAATGAACGACGCCGCCTGCCGGGTTTCGGCAGGCGGCGCTTCGCGCACACGGGGGTTGCTTTTCAGGACGGTTTCACCGTCAATTCTTCACGGACGCGGGTGCGTCCGCTTTTTTCGCGCCGCAGAAGTCGGTGAAGAAGCGGTCGACGCGGCGCGGCAGACGGCGGCGGACCGTGATCGCGCGGACGGTCATCCAAACGAGGAGGATCGCGGGCGGGATCGCCGGGACCCAGAAGTTCCGTCCCGGAAACAGGAACGAGACGCCGAGCAGGATCCCGTAAAAGAGCGTCAGCACCGTCAGCCGGGCGAATCCGGCGACGAAAAGCCCGTAGAGCCGGGATCCGAAGGTCGGCGTCCCGTCGGCGGGATCGTGCGTCAGTTCCCCGCGGATCGCGGCGCCGCCGTCGTGCGGGGTCACCGTGACCGCAAGGTCGAGACTGCTCTCCGGGGCCGCGCCCTCGCGGACGCGGAGCGTAAAGGTCCCCTTTTCCGGGTCGCTGTCTTTCAGGGTCAGGCGCGCCCGGCGGTCGCCCTGCGTCGCGTTGAACTCGTCGACGCGCTCCCCGACCGAGCCGAGCAGGGCGTCGGGGGCGGTGACGGTCGTGTAATCAAAGGTCGTTTGTTTCAAGGCGTCGTTCCTTTCTTATATACGCACGTTCAGGCACGCGCGTATGCGCGTAAAGCAGTCAACCGTTCCTGCCCCTGTCGTTCCAAATCCGCTCGCAGAGCGGTATGTAATCCACGCGAAGCGTGGCATGTAATCCGTTCGCAGAACGGCATGTAATCCACCCGAAGGGTGGTATGTAATCCGCCCGCAGGGCGACCGTAACCAAGTCTTCCCTTGGAGGGGAAAGCGAGGAACGAACCGCTTGCAGGGCAAGCGGATTACATACCACCCCGCGCGGCGGGGTGGATTACATACGCGCCTGCGGCGCAATTACATACCGTCCGCGCGGCGGACGGATTACATCCACCCCTCCGGGGTGATTGGGAACGACGGGTCACGTACCAAGCCGCAAGCGGCTTGGATTCGGAAACGGAGAGGTCATCGAATCAGGACGATGAGGGAGACGAGGAACGCAAGAACCCCGCCGACCGCGCCGATCGACGCGAGATAGATCAGAAGCCGGATCCGCTCGCGCATCCGCTCCAACCGATCGCAGATGATCCGGGTGCTGTCGCCGAGTTCGGTGCCGAGTACGTCGAGTTGACGCTCGATCTTCTCGTTTTCCTTTTTCTGCGCGGCAAGCGCGACGCGCCATTCTCCCCCGCCGCCGTTTCCGGCGGCGGCAGCCGGGGCGACGGTCTCCTGCCCCTCCGCGTCGGGCGTCTCGGGGTAGGGTTCCGCCGGGATCTCGTCGGGGATCTCGCGCCGCCCTTTGGCGAGCAGAGAATCGAGATGCTTGCAGTATTCGGTAAGATGCGCGTAGCCCTCCGGGGTGATCCCGCGCGCGATGAGCGCGTCGCGCCGTTCGTGCAGGTGCGCCAGGTTGTCGCCCTGCGTCGGTTCTTCGAGAAACGGCGTGATCTTTTTCCGGCAGGAGACGCAGAGAGCGCGGTCGGTCCCGCTCCACAGTTCGTCGGTCTCGTTGAAGAAGGTCAGACGGCAGCCGCAGTTCACACAGTTCATAGATCCTCCGTCGGGGGTCCTCCCCCGTTCGTCGTTTTTTCATTCTCTATTGTACCACAGTTTTCCCCCGTTTGTCAATCGTCGGAAAGCCCCCGAAAAGCGTCGGAAAAGCGCCGTAGGAGAACGGTTTTTCGTCTCTTTTCCGTTCGGCGGTTTTTGTGCCGGATGCACAACATATTGTGCCAACTTTAAAAATTTTTACTATATTTTGCGTTTTGCTATTGACATCGCTTGCGGGGAATGCTATAATAGACGCAGTTCCGAAAAAGAGTGAGGGACGCCCGGAAAGTCGACGCGCGACAGCCGGGAGAAGGAGCGGTCAAAACCGCAGAAATCAAGTGCAGCGACCTGCCGGGTTGCCGCACTTGATTTTATCTAAGGAAAGGAAGAAGGAGCAAATTTTTATGTATCGCGTACAAAAAAGAGACGGCAGTATTGTTGATTTTGACCTGACAAAGATCAGGGACGCCATCGAAAAAGCGTTCATCGCGCAAAATAAAAACTACGAGGGGAGCGTCATCGACTTTCTTGCCCTGAAAGTGACGGCGGACTTCGAGCCGAAGATCAAAGAGGGGCTGATCCAGGTCGAGGCGATCCAGGACAGCGCGGAAAACGTGCTCGTGCAGTCGGGCTACGCCGACGTGGCGAAGGCGTATATCCTCTACCGCCGGCAGCGGGAGAAGATCCGCAACACCAAGAACGCCGTTCTGAACTATAAAGAGATCGTCGACAGTTACCTGAAAGCGATGGACTGGCGCGTGAAAGAGAACTCGACCGTCACCTACTCGGTCGGGGGTCTGATCCTCTCGAACTCGGGCGCGATCACGGCGAACTACTGGCTCTCCGAGGTCTACTCGGGCGAGATCGAGCGCGCGCACCGCGAGGCGGACATCCACATCCACGACCTCTCGATGCTGACCGGGTACTGCGCCGGTTGGTCGCTCAAACAACTGATCCGCGAAGGACTCGGCGGTATCCCCGGCAAGATCTCCTCCTCCCCTGCCAGCCACCTCTCCACCCTCTGCAACCAGATGGTCAACTTCCTCGGTATCATGCAGAACGAGTGGGCGGGCGCGCAGGCGTTCTCCTCCTTCGACACCTACCTCGCTCCTTTCGTCAAGGTGGACAACCTCTCCTATAAAGAAGTGAAGCAGTGCATCCAGAGTTTCGTTTACGGCGTGAACACGCCGTCGCGCTGGGGCACGCAGGCGCCGTTCACCAACATCACCCTCGACTGGACCATCCCCGCCGACCTGAAAAACGAACCCGCGATCATCGGGGGCAAGGATATGGACTTCACCTACGGCGACTGTGAAAAAGAGATGGCGATGGTCAACCGCGCCTTCATCGAGATCATGATCGACGGCGACGCGAACGGGCGCGGCTTCCAGTACCCGATCCCGACCTACTCGATCACCCGCGACTTCGACTGGTCGGAGACCGATAACAACAAACTGCTGTTCGAGATGACGGCGAAGTACGGAACCCCGTATTTCTCGAACTATATCAACAGCGATATGGAACCGAGCGACGTGCGGTCGATGTGCTGCCGTCTGCGGCTCGACCTTCGCGAACTGCGCAAGAAATCGGGCGGCTACTTCGGTTCGGGCGAATCGACCGGGTCGATCGGCGTCGTGACCATCAATATGCCGCGGATCGCCTACCTGTCCGCGGACGAGGCGGAGTTCTACTCGCGGCTTGACCGTCTGATGGATCTGTCGGCGCAGTCCCTGAAAACCAAGCGCGAGGTCATCTCGAAACTGCTGGAAGGCGGGCTGTACCCCTACACGAAACGCTATCTCGGCACCTTCGCCAACCACTTCTCGACGATCGGGCTGGTCGGTATGAACGAGGCGTGCCTGAACGCCCGTTGGCTGAACTGCGACCTGACGCACAAAGCGGCGCAGGAGTTCACGAAGAACGTGCTGAACCATATGCGCGAACGGCTCTCCGACTATCAGGAGAAGTACGGCGACCTCTACAACCTCGAAGCGACGCCCGCCGAGTCGACCGCCTACCGTCTTGCCAAGCACGACAAGAAGCGGTTCCCCGACATCAAGACGGCGTCGGGCGACTGCGGAACCCCCTACTACACCAACAGTTCTCACCTGCCGGTCAGTTTCACCGACGACATCTTCTCGGCGCTTGACATTCAGGACGAGCTGCAAACGCTCTACACGTCGGGTACCGTCTTCCACGCCTTCCTCGGTCAGAAGATGACCGACTGGCGCGCGGCGGCGGCGCTCGTGCGGAAGATCGCCGAGAACTACAAACTGCCCTACTACACCATCTCCCCGACCTACTCGATCTGCGCCGATCACGGATACCTCGTCGGCGAGCAGTACGTCTGCCCGATCTGCGGCAAGAAAGCCGAGGTTTACAGCCGGATCACCGGATACTATCGCCCCGTGCAGAACTGGAACGACGGCAAACGCGAGGAGTTCAAGGAGCGCAAGACCTATATCGTCGACGGACTTGCCAGCCCCGACGAACGCGCGGCGCGCGCCGCGGCGAAAGCCGAGGAAGCGAAGGTCGGAGCCGAAGCCGCGGCGAAAGCGAAGAGCGGCGTCGCCGACCGTCTGGTCCTCGTGACGACGACGAAGTGCCCGAACTGCGCGATCGCCAAACGCCTGATGGAGGCGGCGGGGATCGCCTACACGGCGGTGAACGCCGACGAGGATCCCGCCTACGCGAAGCAGTACGGCATCCGGCAGGCGCCGACGCTGCTCGTCTTCTCGGGGATGGAAGCCACCCCGCTGGTCGGACTTTCCGCGATCCGCGGTTATCTGAACCAATGAGCGACTTTTACGACGTTGCGATCGTCGGCGGCGGCCCCGCGGGGCTGACCGCCGGCATCTACGGAGCGCGCGCCGGAAAGCGGGTCCTGCTCTTCGAGCGCGAAGCGATCGGGGGACAGATCTCGCGGGCGTCGCTCGTCGAGAACTATCCCGGAATCAAAGAGATCAGCGGCGTGGACTATTCCGCCGCGCTCTTCGAGCAAGCCGAAGGGCTGGGCGTCACGTTCGCCTTCGAGAGCGTGACGGCGATCTCGGGCTCGGTCGGGAACTTTACCGTTACAAGCGACTGTGGGGAGTATCGGGCGAAAACCGTGATCCTCGCCGTCGGCGCGGCGGCGCGGAAACTCGGCGTCGAGCGCGAAGAGGAACTGACGGGACGGGGCGTTTCCTACTGCGCCGTCTGCGACGGGGCGTTCTTCCGCGGGAAGACGGTCGCCGTGGTCGGCGGGGGCAACTCCGCGCTCGACGACGCGCTCTATCTCTCGGCGATGGCGGAAAAGGTGTATCTGATCCACCGCCGCGACGCCTTCCGCGCGGAATCGGCGATGGTCGACAAGATCAAAGCCGAACCGAAGATCGTCGTAAAGACCCCGCGCGTCGTTTCGGCGCTGCTGGGAGACGGGCAACTTTCCGGGCTTTCGCTCCGCGATCCCGTGACAGGCGCGGAAGAGACGCTTTCGGTCGACGGACTCTTCGTCGCGATCGGACACTCCCCCGCCGCGGGCGCGTTCGCCTCGCTCGTCGGACTTGACGACGCGGGGTATATCGACGCGAAAGAAGACTGCAAGACGAACGTTCCCGGTATTTTCACCGCGGGCGACTGCCGGGTCAAGAACGTGCGGCAGTTGACGACGGCTTGCGGGGACGGAGCCGTCGCGGCGTTGGCGGCTTCCGAACTCTGCTAAAAGAAAATGCGGGCTGTTCCAAAAGAACAGCCCGTTTTCACAAAAAGGTAGTTATGAAAATTCAAGGTCTTGAAAAACTGTCGATGGTGGATTACGACGGCTACGCCGCCTGCACCGTCTTTTTGTCCGGGTGCAATCTGCGCTGCCCGTTCTGCCAGAACGCGGTGCTGGTCGAATCGGCGCTGCCGGAATTCATTTCCGAGGACGAGTTCTTCGCGTTTCTCGAAAAGCGCAAAGGGCTGCTCGACGCGGTGGCGATCACCGGGGGCGAACCGACCCTGCGGCGGGATCTTGCCGACTTCTGCCGCCGTATCAAGGCGGCGGGCTACCGCGTGAAACTCGACTCGAACGGGACGCGCCCCGCCGTACTGAAAGAACTCGTTGAAAACGGGTTGGTCGACTATATCGCGATGGACGTGAAATGTCCGCCCGCCGACTACCCCGACCTGATGGGCTGCGACGAGAAAGACCTCGAAGCGATCAAGGAAAGCGTTGCTTTCTTGAAGACCGCCCCCCTGCCCTACGAGTTCCGGACGACGCTGGTCGACGAACTGCACGACGAGAGGTCGATCCGATCTCTCGGAGAGTTCGTCCGGGGCGCGCGGGAGTTGTGGCTCCAGAAGTTCGTCGACCGAGGCGGATGCCTGACCGACGGACTGCACGAAGTGCCGTACAAGAGAGCCGAGGCGTACGCGGAGATCCTTTCGAAGTTCGTCGGGAACGTGGGGTTACGAGGGTACGTGTGATTGTGAGCGTTCGCGGGGCGAACGCGCGAGACGTTGCGTGAAACACACAACGCGATATGACCCCCGAAAGGTTTTTCGGGGGTCGCGATATATTCTGCGGGCGTTTGCCCGCAGAACGCGATATGCCGCCCGCCGGGGTTGTCCCGGCGGGCGGCGTGTTTATGATTCGGAACGGGCGGCCAACAAGTCGACGTATTGGTGATAGAAAGCGTTGAAGGTTCCGGCGTCGAGCGCGTCGCGGATCTTTTGCATCAGTTCGTTGTAGAAATAGAGGTTGTGCAGAACCGTCAGGCGCATCCCGAGCATCTCGCGCGCCTTGAACAGGTGGCGGACGTAGGCGCGGCTGTACCGGCGGCAGGTCGGGCATCCGCACTTCTCGTCGATGGGGCGCGGATCGTCGAAGTACTTTTCGTTGTTGACGTTCATTTTGCCGTGCCAGGTGAAGAGATTGCCGTGGCGGGCGTTGCGGCTGGGCATCACGCAATCGAAGAAATCGACCCCGCGGTACACCCCCTCGAGGATGTTCTGCGGCGTGCCGACGCCCATCAGATAGCGGGGCTTATCCTTCGGCATATAGGGTTCGACCGTCTCGATGATATGATACATCGTCTCGGTCTCCTCGCCGACGGCAAGACCGCCGATCGCATATCCCGGCAGATCCATTTCCGCCGAGCGGAGCATACTCTCGATCCGGAGATCCTCGTAGGTGCCGCCCTGATTGATCCCGAACAGGAGTTGGTCGGGGTTGACGGTCCCTGGTTCCGCGTTGAGACGGGCGAGTTCGGTCTTGCACCGCGAAAGCCAACGCAGGGTGCGCTCCATCGAGCGTTTCACGTAGTCGTAGGGGGCGGGGTTCTCGACGCACTCGTCGAACGCCATCGCGATGGTCGAGCCGAGGTGGGACTGGATCCGCATACTCTCCTCGGGTCCCATAAAGATATGCGCGCCGTCCATGTGCGACTGGAACGAGACGCCCTCCTCGGTGATCTTGCGGAGTTTGGCGAGCGAAAAGACCTGAAACCCCCCGCTGTCGGTCAAGATCGGGCGATCCCAGTTAAAGAACTTATGCAGCCCGCCCATTTTATAGATCAGATCGTCGCCGGGGCGGATATGCAGGTGATAGGTGTTCGAGAGTTCGACCTGACAGCCGACGTCGTAGAGGTCCCCGGTCGAGACGCCGCCCTTGATCGCGGCGCTGGTGCCGACGTTCATAAACACGGGGGTTTCGATCGTCCCGTGCACGGTGTGAAGACGTCCGCGGCGGGCGTTGCCCTCGGTCGCAAGGATCTCGAAGAGACCGTTTCGTTTCTTGTCTTGCAAGGTTCTTTCCTTTCGTTATTTGATCCGGTCGAAGCGACGGTCAAGTTCCTCTTTGGTCAGGCGGACGGCGATGGGGCGTCCGTGCGGGCAGACCGAGACGGCGGGGTTCTCCATCACGCGGCGGGCGAGGTATTCAAGCTGCTCTTTGGCGTAGAGCCGTCCGCCCTTGATCGCCGCCTTGCAGGCGACCTGATAGAGCGCGCGTTCGCGCCGTTCGCGGGCGGTGACGGTCGGGTTGCCTCTCCCCTCTTCGCAGGCGGCGATCGCGCGTTTGAAGAGTTCTTCGGCGTCGGGAATGGCGACGTCGGCGGGGATCGCCGTGATCTCGATCCCGCTCTTTCCGTCGGCGTAGTCGAATCCGACGGCGGCAAGGTCGTCGCGGTATTCGAGGGCGGCGGCGACCCCCTCGGGGTCGAGCGCGACGGGGAGCGGAAGCAGAAGCGACTGCGACGCGACGCGCCCGTCGTTTTGAAGGTTCTCTTTCAGTTCCTCAAAGAGCAGCCGTTCGTGAGCGGCGTGCTGGTCGACGATGAGGAGTTCCCCGTCGGTTTCAAGGAACAGATAGGTGCGGAAGGCGTCGCCGATATAACGGTATGCGGGGACGTCCTGCGCAAGCGAGGCGACGGACGGCGGCGGTTCGGGGACGTTCCCGACGCCGGGGCTGGCGACGCGGACGCCCGACGAGGCGTCGTCCTTCGCCTTCGCGAGATCGGAGAGGAAGCGGTTGGCGTCCTCCGGTGTCGTGCGGGGGGCGTCGACCGGGCGGGCGACGTAACTCCCGGCGCCGCCCGAAAACGAGCCGCCCGAGCGACCCCGCGAGGGGATCGAAACGGGGGGCAACGGATCGCGCGGAGCGGGGGCGGTCCCCCGGAACGCCGTTCCGACGGCGGGGGTTTTGCCCGCGGCGGGGGTCGGAACGCGGTAGCGGTCGGCGCCCGAGTCGGCGGGGTTGCGATCGACCTGATAGGTCGTTTTGCGGGTATTTTCAAGCGAGAGTTCGGGTCTTCCCTGTCCCGCTTCCAGCGCGGCGCGGACGGCGTAATAGACGGCTTCAAAGACCGCCTGCTCGTTCGAGAAGCGCACCTCCAATTTCGCGGGGTGCACGTTGACGTCGACGACGCGGGGATCGCAGGAGAGGAAGAGGACGGCGACCGGGAACTTCTCGGGCGCCATATAGGAGTTGAAGGCGCGTTCGAGGGCGGCGGTCACGGTCTTGCTCCGCACGTAGCGGGCGTTGATAAAGACGTTCTGGGCGTTGCGGTTGCCGCGCGCGTTGTCGCTCCGCCCGACGAAACCGGTGACGGAAATCCCGCCGGCGTCGCCCGATACGGGGAGCAGCCGCGTGGCGAAGTCGCGCCCGAGCAGGGCGTAAAGCGTGTTTTGCAGGTTGCCGTCGCCCGGCGTCGCGAACTTGTCAACGCCGTCGATTTTCAGCGTCAGGGCGATATCGGGGCGCGACATCGCGACCTTCTCGACCATCGCCGAAACCGCGGCGGCTTCGGTGACGTCGCGCTTTAAGAACTTGCGGCGGGCGGGCACCGCGCCGAAGAGGTTTTCGACGAGTACCGTCGTGCCGTCGGCGCATCCGACGTCGGTGATCTCGGTGATGTTGCCGGAGGACGCGGCAAGCAGGGTCCCGGTCGCGGCGTCCTTCGTTTTCGAGATGATCTTCAACTCGGAGACGGCGGCGATGGCGGCGAGCGCCTCCCCGCGGAAACCGAGGGTCGAGATCGACGTCAGGTCGTCCGCCGAGTGGATCTTGCTCGTGGCGTGGCGGCGGATCGCCACCGGCAGATCCTCCGGCGACATCCCGCATCCGTTGTCAGAGACCCGGATCATCGAGACGCCCCCCGCGCGGATCTCGCAGGTGACTTCGGTCGCGCCCGCGTCGATCGCGTTTTCGAGCAGTTCCTTGACCACCGACGCGGGGCGGTCGACCACCTCGCCGGCGGCGATCAGGTTGGCGATCTCAAAGCCGAGTACGTTGATTTTTCCCATCCGGGCTCCTCCTTCCCCGCCGTCACGAACCCGACGACAGGATCTTTTTCAGTTGGTAGACGAGGTTCATCGCCTCAAGCGGGGTCATCGTGTCGAGGTTGACCTGCCGGAGTTTCTCGGCGACCTCCTCGGCTTCCCCGGAGGCGACCATAGCGAACAGATCGTCCGAACGGTCCTCCGCGCTTTCCTTGCGCGCGGGCGGGGTGAAACCGCCCCTCTCCTCGATCTCGGAAAGGATGGCGCGGGCGCGCTTCACGACGTCGGCGGGAACGCCGGCGAGTTTCGCCACGTCGATCCCGTAACTGTCGTCGGTCGCGCCGGGCACGATCTTGCGCAGGAAGGTGATGCCGTCGCCCTTCTTTTTGGCGGCGATGTGGCAGTTCACGACGCCGGGGATCTCGCCCTCCATCGAGGTCAGTTCGTGGTAGTGGGTGGCGAAGAGGGTCTTCGCCCCGATCTTCTTGCCCGCCGAGTATTCGGCGACGGCGCGCGCGATGCTCATTCCGTCGAAGGTGCTGGTGCCTCGCCCGACCTCGTCGTAGATGATGAGCGAGTTTTTGGTCGCGTTTTCAAGGATCGACGCGACCTCGGTCATTTCGAGCATAAAGGTCGACTGTCCCGACGCGAGGTCGTCCGACGCGCCGACGCGGGTGAACACGCGGTCGACCACGCCGATCCGCGCCTCTTTCGCGGGGATGAAACTCCCCATCTGCGCCATAATGACGATCAGCGCGACCTGCCGCATATAGGTCGACTTCCCCGCCATATTGGGCCCGGTGATGAGCATCAGGCGGCGGTCGGAGGTGTTTAGCGCCGTGTCGTTCGGGACGAAGTAACTGTCCTCGACGAATTGTTCGACGACCGGGTGCCGACCGTCCTTGATTTCGAGCACGTCGGAGCCGTCGACCTCGGGACAGACGTAGCGGTTCTTGACCGCGACGTCGGCAAACGAGAGGTAAACGTCGAGTTCGGCGACAAGCGACGCCGAACTGCGGATGCGTTCGGCGGTCTCGGAGACGATCTCGCGCAGGCGGGTGAAAAGTTCGTATTCGAGGGCGGCGAGTTTTTCGCCCGCGCCGAGGACCTCGGTCTCCATCCGTTTCAGTTCCTCGGTGATATAGCGTTCCCCGGTGGTGAGCGTCTGCTTGCGGACGTAGGCGTCGGGGACGAGATCGGTCTGCGATTTGCTGACCTCGATGTAGTAGCCGAAAACCTTGTTGAATCCGACTTTGAGGTTGCGGATCCCGGTCGCCGCCTTCTCGCGTTCCTCGATCTCCTCCATCCAGGGACCCGCGCCGCGCTGGATCGTGCGGAGACGGTCGACGTCGGCGTTATAGCCGTCGCGGATCATCCCGCCCTCGCGGACGGTGTAGGGCGGCTCGTCGGTCAAGGCGTCGAGCAGCGCTCCCGCGACGTCGTCGAGGGGATCGAGCCGGGACGCGATCTCGGAGAGCGCCGGGCTTTTGGCGGCGGAAAGCAGACGGCGCAGGTCGGGAAGACAAGCAAGCGAGACGCCGACGGCGCGCAGGTCGCGGGCGTTCGCCGTGCCGTAGACCGCCTTCGCGGTCAGGCGTTCAAGGTCGAGGATCCCCGAAAGGATCTCGCGGAGATCCTGCCGGAGCATAAAGTCGCCCACGAGTTCCGAGACGGCTTTCTGCCGTCTCGCGATCGCCTGCGGCGAGATCAGCGGGCGTTGCAGCCACGCGCGGAGCATCCGTCCGCCCATCGAGGTCTCGGTCTTGTCGAGCACCCAGAGGAGCGAACCGCGCTTCTCTTTCGAGCGCAGCGTTTCAAGCAGTTCGAGGTTGCGGATCGTAGACAGGTCGAGGATCAGGTATTGCCCGTCGCCGTAGACGCGGAGCGAACGGACGTAGGTCGTATCGGTCATCTGCGTCTCGCGGATGTAGGCGATCAGGGCGCCGACCGACGAGAGAAGAAGCGGGTCGGTGAGGAGACCCGCGTCGACGCCGAAACATTCCGCGGCAAGTTCTTTTGCGCGGGCGGCGTCGAAGAGATCGGCGCGGCGGTCGGTCAGCATCGCGCCGCAGCGGTCGGAAAGGAACGCGGACAGATCGGGGAGCGTCGAAGCCGGAACGTTCAGGATCACCTCGCGGGGGGAATACGAGCCGAACTCGTTTTCGAGCCGCGCCTCGACGTTCTCGCCCTCGATCAGGGTGACGGCGATCTCGCCGGTCGAAACGTCGGCGAAGCCGAGCCCGAAGCGTCCTCCGTCGTAACAGAGGGCGGACAGGTAGTTGTTCTGCCGCTCGGATAAGAGCGTGCCGTCGGTGACGGTGCCGGGGGTGACGACCCGGATGACCTCGCGGGAGACGAGCCCCTTGGCAAGCGCGGGATCCTCGGTCTGCTCGCAAATGGCGACGCGATGTCCGCGCTCGACGAGTTTGCCGACGTAGAGGTCGGATTTGTGGAAAGGAACGCCGCACATCGCGGCGCGCCGTCCGTCCCCGCAGTCGCGCCCGGTCAGGGTGAGTTCGAGTTCGCGCGAGACCGTGACGGCGTCCTCGAAGAACATCTCGTAGAAGTCCCCGAGACGGTACATCAGGATATGATCGGGATACTGCTCCTTTACCGCGATATACTGCGCCATCATCGGGGAAGGATTATTCAGATCGGCGATTTTTTCAATGACGTCGGGCGTGCGTTGTGCCATCGTTTACTCCTGATCTTTCGTTTTATTGCCCGTTTTTCGACGCGCAGGCGGCGTGGCAGGTCGAGCAGTCGTGGGTGCAGGGGGCTTCGCCGAAAACGGCGGCGCTGATCGTCGAGTTGACCTCCTGCATCAGACGGTTGACCTCCTGCTCGGCGGCGGTGAAGTCGCGGTATTCCTCGGCTGAGACGATCTCGCGGGCGAGTTGTTCCATCCGCTCGCGGGCAAGGGAGATCAATCCCTCGTTGCGCTCGCCGTCGGCTTTCGCGTACTCCTCGCCCAAGATCGAGCGCTGGGTCTCGTACTCGTAGAGGGAGGAGCGGAGGGCGTCGTTCGCCTCGTACGCCGCCTTCGCCGCCTTGTATTTGACGATGATCTCATCGGCGGCGATCGCGTCGCCGAGTTGTTTTGCAAGTTCCCCGATAGACATATTTTTCTCCTTTATTCGGATAGCGTTCCGCGCAGGGCGAAGGCGTCGGCGCGGTCGATTCTGACGTTGACGAATTGCCCGACGACGTTTTCGGGCGCGTTGAAATGAACGAGTTTTCCGCCCGCGGTGCGCCCGGTCACAACGCCCGGCGTTCCGTCGGGGGACGGGCCGTCGGCGAGCACGCGCAGGGTTTGCCCCACGAGCGGACGGTTCTTCTCCGCGGAGATCTCGCATTGCAGGTCGAGCAGCCGCCGCATCCGCTCGCGCGAGACGTCGGGCGGAACCTGATCGGGATAATCGGCGGCGGGGGTGCCGCGGCGCGGGGAGTAGATGAAAGAATAGACCTGATCGAACCCGATCTCCCGGAGGAGGGCGAGGGTCGCTTCAAAATCCCCGTCGGTCTCGCCGGGGAATCCGACGATCACGTCGGAGGTGAGGGTGATCTCCGGGTCGCGGGCGCGGAGCCGTTCGACGATCGAGCGGTAGCGGGCGACGCCGTAGTGCCGGTTCATCCGTTTCAGGATCGCGTCGGAGCCCGATTGGAGCGGCAGATGGAAGTGCGGCGCGAGGTGAGGAACGCCGGAAAAGCACGCGATCAGGTCGTCGGAGACGTCCTTCGGATGGCTGGTCATAAAACGAAGGCGGAAGTCGCCCTCGATCTCCCCGACGCGGCGAACCAGCCCCGTGAAGTCGCAGTCGGAGCGGTAGGAGTTGACGTTCTGCCCGAGCAGGGTGATCTCCCGCACGCCGTTCCCGACCAGCCCTTCGATCTCGGACAGGACTTCCCCGCTCGCGCGGCTTCGCTCGCGCCCGCGCACGTAGGGGACGATGCAGTAGGTGCAGAAGTTGTTGCACCCGTACATAATGCTGACCCACGCTTTATGGCGCGAAAGCCGCTCGACCGGAATTCCCTCGTCGATCTTCGGGACGGCGTCGGGCGCGTCGGGGAGCAGGAAGGTGCGTTTCTTTCTTTGCACCGTCTCGGCGATCAGGGTCGGAAGGCACGCGATCTTCGCCGGTTCAAGGGTGAAACTGACGTAGGGATAGCGGCGTTTCAGATCCTCGACCCGGTGGGGTTCCGCCGCCATACACCCGCAAACGCCGATGATGACCCGGGGGTTTTTCTCCTTGACGTGTTTGAATCCCCCGATGATCGAGAGCGCTTTCAGTTCGGCGTGCTCGCGGATGGCGCAGGTGTTGACGAGGATCAATTCGGCGTCCTCCGGAGAATCGGCGCGCCCGTAACCGAGCGACAGAGCAAGACCGAGCAGGCGTTCGCTGTCGGCTTCGTTCTGCTGACAGCCGAAAGTGAGAACGTAGACGCGGCTCTCACCGGGGATCACCCAGCGGCGCACCAGTTCGGCGGCATCTTGTCTTACGGTTCTCGTTTCCACCCTCGGCGCTCCTTTGAATTTGATAGTATATTTTATCATAGAAAAGGGGAAAAGTCAAGAAAAACCGACGATAATCGAACGAAATCCGAGCCGACGCGCCAAAAAACAAAAACCCGCGAAAAAGAGAAAAAGGACTTGACACCGCGCCGTTTTTTTAGTATAATAAACGGGCAGGAAACGAATGCGACCTGCCTTCATTCGGAGAAGTACTCAAGAGGCCGAAGAGGCGCCCCTGCTAAGGGTGTAGGCCGGGCAACCGGCGCGAGAGTTCAAATCTCTCCTTCTCCGCCAACAGAAAGCGTCCCCCATTTCGGGGGGCGCTTTCTGTTGGCGGATCAGTCAAGTTTGAACTCTCCGAGTTTGCGACGCGGACGCGCCGCAAACTCTGTTGGCTCGCCATCCGAAAAAGCCGTCCTTTGTCCGAGGGTCAGGCGAGACAACGAGAGTAGCGCCGAGCCGTATGGGGGCGGCTCGGCGCGTCAAATCTCTCCTTCTCCGCCCCATTGGTTACTTTTTTGCCTGCGGAAATTCCCTGCTCCACCTCATCCGTCGCTCCGCGCCACCTTCCCCTCGGAGGGGAAGGCTTGGAACGAATCCGCGCCGCCAACGCGCTCGCCGTCGCATAGTCGTGCGGGGTACGCGCCGTGTCACGCGCCCCCGAAACCTTGCAAGCACGCTTCATGGAACCTCTTGCAGACCCCATTCATACAACACGCCGCCCCCGCACGGTGCGGGGGCGTTTCGTTTGTTTATGCATTTCGGGTTATCGGTTTGCGTTGTCTCGATTTCGGCTCAGGCAAACACCATTTCGCCGAGAAATATCAAACCGACGGTCACCCCGACGACAATGACGGTTATCGTAGCGGTCAACGCATAGAATCCGATTTTGTCAAAGCGTAGTTCTTTGCGTCTTGCTATCCGAATCAGAATGAAAGCCGTAAGGAAAAAAACGCCTACGACGTAAGCGATCGTTGCAAAGCCGGCAAAAATCTCTTGCCAACTATGTGACACCCCTCTTGTACCTGCCCAACCGTCGAGCAGCCCGACAATTCCGCGGAGCAGATAGCGGATCGTTCTCATCGCAGTTACCCCATAAACCCGTGTTTTACTGCCGTTCTGTTCTTATTATACTACACGTTTCCAACGTCGTCAACCTATACCGTTCGGTTCCAACGCGCCCCCGAAACCTTGCAAGCACACTTCGCGGAACCTCTTGCAGACCCCATTCGTACAAACACGCCGCCCCCGCACGGTGCGGGGGCGTTTCGTTTATTTATACGTTTCGGGTTATCAGTTTCGCTTATACGCGATCCCGCGGATCATTGCGGGATCTGTGCGGGGAGGTCCAGAAGATTCTTTTCGCGGAGGAACCGGCTCAGCGCGGCGGAGACCGCCTTGTGCGACGAAAGATCCGGATGTCCGCTCTCGCCCTCCGTGTTCGTCTTCACCTCGATCCGGTAAAGCCCCGCGCTCTCGCCGCCGAGTTCGTCGAAGACGGCGTTCAGCCATTTGTTGACGTTGGCGGTTGTCGAGATCATCTGTCCCACCACCCAGACGATTTTCACGTCCTGTCCGTGGGCGGCGCGGATCTCGGTGAGGAGGGTTTTCAGATCGGCTTTGTAGCGGGTTTCGGTGGCGCCGGTGTTGTTGTCGTTGGTATTCAGGTTGACGATCACGAGGTCGGCTTTGCGCTCCGGGGTATAGCGGATCGATTCGCTGCGGTAATAGTTGTAGTACGGATAATACTTCGTCATCGAATTATCTCCGTGCCGTGACGTACTGTGACTGGCGCCGATGCCCGAAACCGAACAGACGTCGTAGTCGAAGCCCTCGCGGTCGCAAAGATCGACGGCGTAGGTAGCAAGTCCGTTGGGGCTCTTCTCAATGCCGACGCCGCAGGTGATGCTGTCGCCGAGGAAGGCGATCTTGTAGGCGGCGTCGGCGGGCTTGCGCTGAAAAGTCCCGCACAGCCAGACGTTCTTGAATTGAAGCATCAGACCGACGGGGGGATTGCTCCCGTCCTCCGCCATCGTTCTGCGGCGGATCAGCACGCGATGCCTTCCCTGCGGGAGATCGGACGCGATCGGATAGATTGCGTCCCCGTTCTTATTGACGGTGACGACGTGATCCTCCCCGTCCACGGTTGCGATCAGCACGACGCTTTTCGTTCCGCCGCTCTTCTCGACCTCGATCGCGAGATCGCCCGATCCGCGGTACTCAAACTGGATCCCGGACGCCGTCCAGTCGGCGAGGATATTGCCGTACGAGAACTGGCTCCGCCCGATCAGTTTGATATTCTGCCGTTCGTCCAGAACCGAGTGGGCGGAATAGACGGGCGGGGCTTTCGTCGTCGCTTCGGCGGTCGTTTTGGCGACCGTCTCCCCGGTCGTTTTGGCGGGGGCGGGCGTTCTGCCGGGGGCGCATCCGATGAGCGTCGGAAGCAGAAGGCAGAGGGTCAGAAGAAGTGCGAAGATTCTGTAATTCCGCATCATTCAAACTCCTATCGCGTTCGTGGCGTTCGGAAAACAGCGTTTCCGTTACTTTTATTATACATCCGTTGCCCGGATTTGTAAATAATCTTTCCTTAAAGATTCGGTTTTCAGGTATAAGAAACGGTTATGGTCGAAGGAGATAGGATAACGGACGACGGATGACGGCGGCGCGTTTTCGTCCTTTTTCGTCGGTTTCCGCTTGACGTTTTCCTGCAAATTTGATATACTGTTTGCATAAAACTTGTTTAGAAAGAGGTAGGAACCGTTATGCTCCGTCGCGTTCTCCGATTCGTTTCGTTCCTTTTGGTGATCTCCTTCGTTCTGATCCCGTTTGCGGGGTGCGGGAGAAAGGATCCGTATTTTGACGTGAACACCGAAAAGGTCTTCCGGTTTACGCTCTCCGGTCAAACGCCGGACGAGGTCGTGATCCACAGTCTGGACCTTTACAAGGTCGAGCGCAAAGAATACGGGAAGAACGCGATCCCAAAATATTTTTACCATATCACGTATACCTGTTTCAGCCACGTGACGGAAGAATGGGAAGACCTCGATCTCGTCTATTTCGGTGCGGGGATCGTCAGCCGTCATTTCAGTTTTGCATGGGACGATTTCGGCGATATGGAAAAGGACCGGGACGAGTATTACGACGCGGTCGCGAACGGAAAACACAAGTCGTTCTCGCAAAAAGAGATACAAAAGTACGTGGACGCATACTACGCGGCGCAGGAATAGGCGATGGGCGTCCCTTAACGGGGCGCGCGATATGTTGCGCCGAAGGGCGCAACGCGATATGCTTCGTGCCGAAGGCACGTTAGCGCGATATGTCCGCCGTCGGCGGACGCGATATGTTTGGCGCATTCGCGCCAAACGTGAAGGAACGCGGTGAAGGGCGCCCCGCAGGGCGGGACGAATTGATTTACGCGGCGCGCCGCGTATCATGCACAAGGCAAACAGTTCATACCGCGCGGCGTTTTGCCGCGCGGTATGACGTATTTGCGGCGCGCGGCGAAGGGACGCCCCTTCCACCGCTATCGCGGTCCCCCTCCCCCGTAGGGGAGGCAACGCGAGGAGGGGCGCGGGATGAACTATTTGCGGCTCGCCGCAAATACGTTCCCGATACGGCGCTGAAAAGAAGGAAAAATCCTCAAAAAAATCCGTTCATTTAATGCGAAAAACCTTGATTATTTGAACGCGATCTGCTATAATATATAGGAAGGACAGGAAATGAATCCTAAGCCGACAATTCTTGCAAATACAGAGGAGTTTTCACAATGAAAGTTGCAATTCTGGGATCCGGTAACGGCGCGCTTGCAATGGCGTTCGAGTGGTCGAGAGCGGGACACGAAATCTATATGTACGATTTCCCGCAGTTTGACAAACAGATCGCGGCGATCACCGCGGCGGGCGGGATCACGAGCGAGGGAATGATGGAGGGCTTTATGCCCGTCAAGTACGCGGGGCACGATATTGCGCTCGTGTTGAAAGGCGCCGACCTGGTCTTCGCGGTCGGTCCGGCTTACGCGACCGAGCCCTTCGGTAAAGTGTGCGCTCCCTACGCCGAAAAGGGACAGATCTTCGTGGTTTGCCCGAGTTCCTGCATGGGCGCGATCCTGTTCAAAAACGCGCTCGGACTCAAAGTCGAGGATCATTCGGTCACCGTCGCCGACACCTCCACCCTTCCCTACGCCGTCCGGATCATCGGCGACGCGAAGATCGCGGTCTACAACCGTCTCGGCGGCGGCGTTCTGCTCGCCACCCTGCCGAGCAGCAAGAACGACGAGGTCTACGACCTTCTGAAACCCGTGCACGAGTGCGTCGAGAAGGCGAAAAACATCTTCCAGACCTGCCTGCAAAACGCGAACCCGATGCTTCACCCCTGCATCACGACGCTGAACGCGGCGCGGATCGAGGGACCCGACGATTTCTTCTTCTACGAAGAGGGCGTGACCCCCGGCGTGGGTCGCCTGCTCAAAGCGATCGACGACGAGCGCATCGAACTCGGACGCGCGCTCGGTCTTGAAATCGAGAACGACCCGCACATCAGCATCCGGCAGGGATACCTGACCGAGGAAAGCTACGATCACGGGTACTCGAAGGCGCCCGGCTTCATGGGGATCAAGGCGCAGACGCAGCTCGATTACCGTTACTACAACGAGGACGCCGGTTTCGGGCTTGTCCTCTGGGTCGACCTCGCCGACCGTCTGGGGCTCGCGCTTCCGAACGTGCGCGCGATGCTGCAAATCGTTTCGTCCATTATGGGACGCGACTACAAAGCCGAGAAGGCGCGGACGCTCGACACCCTGGGGCTCTCCGGCTACTCGATGGAAGAGTTGCTCCGCATCCTCTGATCCCGCAAACGACTCTGAAATTCATCTGACGCTCTCCGCCTGAACCGGGGCGCTCGCCGCCCGGCGGGCGCCCCCCTTTTCCGGCGACTGCGTCGGACATACTGTAAAAATGGAAACTGCAACCGACAATGCAATAAAACCCCGGTCGAAGAAACAGACGGTCGCGTATATCGGGATCGTTTTCGTCGTGATCATCTGGGGGCTTTACCCGATCTTTACGTCCGGGCTTCTGGAACGGTACTCGGGCGGGATCTTCACCTTCGTCAGTTCGCTTATCGCCGCGGTCGCGCTTCTGCCGGAGTGCGTTTCAAAATTCCGGTGTCTTGACCGTTCGTATTTCAAAGTCGCCGTCCCGACCGGACTTTTCGTCGGGGTGGCGAACCTGATGCAGAAGATCGGGCTTCGCTACACGACGCCGACGCAGTACGCCTTTCTTGAAAACCTGTCCTGCGTGGTCGTGCCCCTGCTCCTCTTCCTGTTCATCCGGAAAAAGCCGACCTTTCTCACGGTCACGGCAAGCGTACTCTGCCTTGCCGGGTGTTTCGTGATGAGCGGTTTCAATCCGACGGACACCGGGCTGTCGTTCGGGGGCGGCGAGATCCTGTGCGCGCTCGCGGGGGTCTTCTACGGCGTGAACATCGCGGCGACCGGGGTCTACGCGACCCGGCTGAACGCCATGCTCTACGTGATGATCCAGATGTGGGTCAACGTCGCGGTTTCGGGCGTCGCCGCCCTCGCGCTCCATTTCATCCGACCGGGCTGCGTTCCGATCGAGGCGATCGAGTTCTCGTGGGATCCGAAGGATCTTCTGATCCTTACGGCGCTCGTCCTCTCGATCAGCACGTTCGGCTGGATCATCCGCACCGAAGTCCTGAAATACGTGAACGCCTCGGCGGTCGCCGTCATTATGCCGTTTTCCTCGGTGGTGACGGGCGTCGTCGCGGTCGCGGTCGGGCGCGACGCCTTCGCGCTTCCGCTTCTTGTCGGAGGGCTGGTCATCCTGCTCTCCTCGATCCTTTCGAGCGTTGCCGATATTCGCGAGAACAAACGAAAAAACCAACATTTGAAGGAGCCGATCGACGATGATTAAAGTCTCTGCGACGGGGGACTCGCTGTTCTGCGCCGGTTTTCCCGCCGAATACGAAAAAAAGAGAGCGGCGCTCGACGCTTTTCTCTTTGACGCCGACCTCCGGATCACGAACCTCGAAACCAACCTGTCGGATTTCGGGGGATACGCGAACCAGTATTCGGGCGGAACATGGCTGAACACCCGGAAGGAACTGTTCCCGGCGCTCGAATCCTTCGGATTCAACTTCTTCGGGACGGCGAACAACCACGCGATGGACTACGGTCACGCGGGTCTGCTCTCGACGGTCGGGTTCCTCGACGAGAGAGGACGCGCGCACGCCGGATCGGGCAAGGATCTTGCCGCAGCCGAGGCGCCCGCGATCCTGCACCTCGCGGACGGAAAAACCGCCGCGATCTTCGCCGTCGACGCCTCGATGGAGCGTCCGTCGGTCGCGGGCAAGCCGAGCAAGGTTTTCGCGGGGCGTCCCGGGGTGAATTTTCTCCGGCACGAAACCGTTTTCACGGTGACGGAAAAGGAGATGGACGACCTCAGACGGATCGCCGCCGCGACCGGGATCAACGCCTGCCGCGACGCCGAGATCGGGGCGGGCTATATGGCGCCCGACCCGGAAGGGACCTTCGTTTTCGGGGATACGGCGTTCACGACGAAGGCGGGAACGCCGAGGTCGAAGTGCAACGAAAAAGACCTTCTGCGCCTGACGGGAAATATCGAAAAAGCCAAAGCCGAAAACGATCTCGTTTTCATCCTCGTTCACTCGCACGACGAGGAAGGAACCGACGAGGTCGAACCGCCCGCCTATCTGAAAGAGTTCTGCCGGGCGGCGATCGACGCGGGCGCGTCGGCTGTGTTCGGCGGCGGGGTGCATATCCTGCGCGGGTTGGAACTCTACCGCGGAAAGCCGATCTTCTATTCGCTCGGCGATTTCATCTATCAGGGTCCGCTCGTCGAGTATCTCCCGCCCGAATTTATGGAAAAGTACGGACTGGACGTCGACGCGAGCGCGAAAGAGGCGCTTTGGGTACGGTCGCGGGGCGGGAAGATCGGGCTCTCGACGAACGAGAAGAACTACCTTTCGGTCGTGCCGAAACTGACCTTCGACGGGGACGCGATGACCGACCTTCTGTTGATGCCGATCCGCCTGACTTTCCAAACCGGGGACGAGAGCCGGGACGGACTTCCCTACTTTGCCGAGGGCGACGAGGGGAAACGGGTGTTCGACAGGTTCGCGAAGGCGTCCTTGGCTCTCGGCACGGAACTCGTCTATGAAAACGGATATATCCGAGTAAAGGGGTAAACGATGGACATTCGGAAAATCGAAGCGCTGATCGACAAGCAGAGCGACCTGATCGTGAAGACCGAGCGCGCTCTTTGGGCGATCCCGGAGGTCGGGTACAAGGAATTCAAGACCGACGCCTATATGAAAGCCGCCTTCCGCAAACTCGGCTACGAGTTGACCGAGGCGGAGGGGATCACGGGATTCTTTACCGTCGTCGATACGGGGCGTCCGGGTCCGACGGTACTTGCGCTCGCGGAACTCGACGCGCTCTACTGCGCCGACCACCCCGACCGCGACAAGGAGACCAACGCCGTCCACGCCTGCGGGCATCACGCGCAATGCGCGGCGCTGCTGGGTCTTGCGGCGGCGCTGAAAGAGGACGGCGCGCTCGACGGACTGTCCGGCAGGATCAAACTCTGCCTGGTTCCCGCCGAAGAGGGGATCGAGATCGAGTATCGGATGAACCTCATCAAAGAGGGCAAGATCAGCTTCGCGTCGGGAAAACAGGAGTTTTTGGCGCGCGGGTATTTCGACGACGTCGATCTCGCGTTCATGGTGCACGTCGGGACCGATAACGGGTCGGGCGCGATTTACCGCAAGTACAAGGGCTACAACGGCGTGATCCGGAAGAAGATCGTCATCCGGGGCAAAGCCGCCCACGCCGGGGACTGCCCGCACCTCGGGATCAACGCCCTGAACGCCGCGACCCTCGCGATCCAGGCGGTCAACAATCTGCGCGAGACCTTTCTTGAAAGCGACTTCGTGCGCTTCCACCCGATCATCACCAAGGGCGGCGACGCCGTGAACGCCGTTCCGGCGGAGGTCGTGATGCAGAGTTACGTGCGCGCGGCGTCGACCCCGGCGCTCGATTCGGCGAACAAACGGATCAACCGCGCGATCGGCGCGGCGGCGGCGGCAAACGGCTGTACCGCCGTGATCACCGACATCGCGGGGAGCGAACCGTTCAAAGAGGACGAGATGCTGACCGTCGTTTACAACTCGGTGTGCGAGGCGATCGGCGGAAAGGAATGTTACGAGGACAGAAGCGACGAGTGGGAGGCGTGCTCGACCGATATGGGCGACGTGGCGGTGAATATCCCCGCGATCCACCCCTACTCGATCGGCGCGACAGGCAACGAACACGGAAAGGACTACCTGATCCCGGATCCGAAAAAGACCTGCGGCAATTCGGCGCTTCTGCAACTCGCCCTGCTCTCTTCGCTTCTCGAAAACGGCGCGCAGAAAGCCGCCGCGATCAAACAAAACTTCAAGCCGGTGTTCCCGTCGATCAAAGAGTACGTCGCGTTCAAGCGCGGCGTGACGGCGGAACGGAACGCGGTGAAGCAGAACGCGGACGGAAGCGTGACGATCGAATAAGGACGTGAAAAGAGCCGATCGAAAGATCGGCTCTTTTCAATAATGATGCCCCGGAACGGGGCAAGGGCGCCTTCGGCGCGCGATATGTTGCGCGGAACGCGCAACGCGATATGTTTGCTTCGCAAACGCGATATGTCCGCCTTGCGGACGCGATACGTTCGGCGCAGACGCGCCAAACGTGGGGGAAACGAAGGGACGGAGCGGCGTGAAGCGATCCGGGATCGCGTGAACTGACGGCAAAGCCGTCGTGAAGAAACGGGCGCTTGCGGTGGCAAGCGCCCGTTTTCGTTCGGGGAATTACTGCGCCTGATAGTAGATCTTCGCAGGGCAGGTGACGTCGTCGGCCGTATCGTCCGGCGTTCCCTTGTCGTCCAAGACGAAGTCGTCGGCGGCAGCGGGGGTCGCGTTCGGCTCAACCTGCTGAACGAAGTCCTGACCGCAGGTTACTTTGAAGTCGGCAACCACGACGTAGCCGGCGTTCGGGTCGTTCTCGTTTTTGTTGATCTCCTCGACCATAATGTAGACGTCGTTGAAATGTCCGTCGGCGTCCAGATCTTTATACACCAGCGCGTCGTCTTCAATCGTCGCGGTATAAAGCAGACCGGAGTTCATATATCCGTTGTTGTGCTTGTACAGCGCGTAGTTGGTCTTGTCAACTTCAAGGATTCTCACGCCGTCGAGGTACGCGGTCGCGATGACGGTATATTTCACCTCGTCGGCAACGATCGAGGCGGTCTGGCTGATGCGCATACCGAACCGATGCCAGCCGTATTCGCCGATGTCGACGGTCTGCGCGGAGGAAGAGGTCGGATAGATCCAACTGTCGTCTGCACCGTCTTTGGCTTGGGTTCTGATCTTCGCGGTGATCTTACCGGTTTTCAGGTTGATGTTGAAGACGTTGTTGTTCTCAATGTTCATCACGGCGAGGGTGGCGTCCTGCGTGGCGTTCGCCATCGTCTCGTTGTAGAGGAAGCTGAACTCAACAAACAGGTCGTTGCCGACGTTCCCGTTCGATTCGTCGGGATAGTAGTGACCGTCCCCGCGCGCCGTCGTGATATTGGTCTTGACGCCGAAGATGTCCACAGTTGTCGAGTCGGGGTTCTTGATCGAATAGGGGCTCGCGGCACGGGCGGCGGCGTCCCAGTTCGTCTGGTAGACCATAGGCTGCGTCCAGGCAATTGCCTCGTTTACGGGTTCATCGCAGATCGTGCAGGTGCCGTGACGGGCGCCGCCGGTCGGATCGAGGAGGGTGGGTTCCTTATCGACGACCCAAGCGTCAACGTCGTGCTTGCTCGGGTCGACGTCGAGCTCCTCGACTGTGTCGGCAATGGGCAGACCGCAGACGAGGCAATGAATGGACTTATAGCCCTTGTCGCGGCAGGTCGGTTCCTTGTCGACGGAAAATTCGGTACCCGGAGTATGGTCAAGCTGCGGGATCTCGGTGATCGAGTCGGGGTCCTGCGCGTCGCAGATCGTGCAGTAACGGGACTTGATACCGGGGGCGGAGCAGGTCGCCGGGGTGTCAACCTCGAGTTCTCCCCACTCGTGGTTGCACTCGGCCTTCGCCGTCGTGGACGACGGAGCCGTGCCGTCTGCCGTAGTGCTCGCAGGTTTCTTCGGTCCGCAGGACGCGAACGCGAAAGCAACCATAACGAGGCAAAGGATCAGCGCAAGAATCACAGACAATTTTTTCATACGATTATCTCCTTATGAAATGAATATTTTCCCGGACGGATCCCGGAGGAAAAACAGGGTCAGCGCCGCAGCGGATTGCGGCGGCGCAGAGGGGGCGTCAACCAAGCTGGTTGAAGCCGAATTCGTCCCACTCGTTCTCGCCGAGCGTTCCGCCCGAGGTGATGAGCAGGTCGCGGTCAAGCAGAACGACCGTGATCTCGGCGGATTCGTATTCTTTTTTTTCGATCATGTCGGTTTTTCTCCTTTCGATCAGTCGGCGAGGCGATAGTAAAACGCGGCAGAGTAATCGTTTCCGCCCAGGTTAATCGACGCGGCGGCGGGGGTCGCAACCGGTGCCACCTGCTGGACGAAGTCGTGACCGCAGGTCATGTAGAGATCGCCGAGCACGCAGTAGGCACCAGTCTTGGTGAAGAATTCCTCGAACATCAGCACGGCGTAACTGGTCTGATAGGTGCTGTTCGGATTTGCGTTTTTCCGGATGTCGTAATAAACCAGATGATCGTCCTCAATCTTCGCAGTATAGAGCAGCGCGGTCACGGTACCCGTAGGATTCCTTCTGACCACGTAGTCGGTCGCGTCGAACGAAACTTTGAGTTCGCCGTCCACGTAAACCGACGCAACGTAGGTGTATTTCACCGCGGCGTCTACGATCTCCGCA
>JAGCXA010000061.1 GCA_017961575.1 Clostridia bacterium
ACGTTGTCGATGACCTTGGCGTTCTCACGCGCGTCGCCCACGCCGACGTTGATGACGATCTTGTCGAAGCGCGGGATCTGCATGGGGCTCTTGTAGGCGAATTTCGTCATCAGAGCAGGAGCGACTTCGTTTTTATACTTTTCGGAAAATCTCGACATTGTCTATCTCCTCCTCAGATCTTCTTGCCGCACTTGACGCAGAGACGGACCTTGATCTTCTTGCCGTCCTTCTCTTCATAGCCGGCTTTGACACGAACGCCGCAACCGCAGTTGGGGCAGTAAAGTTGGACCTTCGACGCGTAGATCGCGCCCTCGGTTTTGATGATGCCGCTGACGTCGCCCTGCTTGCGCGCCTTGGTGTGCTTCGACACCACGTTGACGCCCTCGACGATCACTTTGCCCTCGGCGGGCGAGGTAGCGATGACTTTTCCGGTTCTTCTGACGACCTTGTCGTCCTTTTTCATCTTCTTGTCGTCGCCGGAGAGAACGACAACGGTATCGCCCGTTTTGATGTGCATTTTACTCATTGCTGTTTCCTCCGATCAAAGTACTTCGGGAGCCAGGGACAGGATCTTGGTGAAATCGCTGTCGCGGAGCTCTCTTGCCACAGGGCCGAAAATACGCGTCCCCTTCGGGGTGTTGTCATCTTTGAGAATGACAGCCGCGTTCTCGTCGAACTTGATATAGGATCCGTCTGCCCGGCGAAGTTCCTTCACCGTACGGACGACGACCGCCTTGACCACTTCGCCCTTCTTCACGACCCCGTTGGGCGCCGCCTTTTTAACGGCGCAGACAACGATATCGCCGATACCGGCGTAGCGACGACGGGAACCGCCGAGAACACGGATGCACATCAGTTCTTTGGCGCCGGTGTTATCGGCGACCTTCATTAAAGACTGTTGCTGAATCACTGATCTTTTCCTCCTGAATTCTTCTTCGGCAAGCGTTTTGACCTGCCTACTTCTGAATTGCGTTTCTCGTTACTGTGCCTTTTCGATGATCTCGACGAGCCGCCATCTCTTCATCTTGGAGAGAGGACGGGTCTCCATAACGGAAACCTTGTCGCCGACCTGGCAGGCGTTCTCCGCGTCGTGCGCGTAGATCTTCACGGTACGCTTGATGATTTTCCCGTATTTCGGGTGCCGGACGTGGTCCTCGATCGCAACCGCGATGGTCTTGTCCATCTTGTTGCTGACGACGCGACCCACTCTGACTTTTCTCAAATTACGTTCTTCCATTTTCCGTTCTCCTTCAAGCGTTCTTCTCGCGAAGGACCGTCATCACGCGAGCGATGTCGTGCTTCACGTCGGTGATTTTGTGGGGGTTGTCAAGCTGATTGATCGCGTGCTGGAAGCGGAGATTGAACAGTTCCTTTTTGAGGTCCTGCAATTTGACGTCGAGCTGCTCGGCGCTCATACTTCTGAGTTCTTCTGCTTTCACGGCTCAAACCTCCTCTGCCTCTTGTTCCTTGGCAACGAACTTGGTCTTGATCGGCAGTTTGTGACCGGCAAGACGCATTGCCTCTTTGGCGACCTCCTCGGAGATCCCGTCCATCTCGAACAGGACGCGTCCGGGTTTCACGACTGCGACCCAGTACTCGGGCGAACCTTTACCGGAACCCATACGGGTCTCGGCGGGTTTCTCGGTGATGGGCTTGTCGGGGAAAATCTTGATCCAGACTTTACCGCCGCGCTTGATATAACGGGTCATGGCGATACGGGCCGCCTCGATCTGATTGCTCGTGATCCAGGCGGGTTCAAGCGCCACGAGTCCGAAACTGCCGTTCGTGACCGTGTTGCCGCGAAGGGCTTTCCCCTTCATACGGCCGCGCTGAACACGACGGTACTTGACTCTTTTCGGCATTAACATTGTCAGTTGCCCCCTTCGTTGGTTTTGTTGAAGCTGCGGCCCCCGGCGTTTCTGCCGTACCGACGCTCGCCGCCGCTGCGGGGTCCGGCGTTGTTACCGAACCGACGGTCGCCGTCGCGACGGTTGCCGTCGTTGCGGCGCGGACGTCTGTCACGACGCTCTTCGGGTCTTCTTTCGGCGGCTCCGGCGTTCTCGGAAAGCACTTCGCCGCGGTAGATCCAGACCTTCACGCCGATCTTGCCGTAGGTGGTGTTGGCTTCCCAGAAACCGTACTCGATGTCGGCGCGGAGCGTTTGCAGCGGAATGGTTCCCTCGTGATAGTGCTCGGTGCGCGCGATCTCGGCGCCGCCGAGACGACCGCCGCAGGAGACCTTCACGCCCTTGGCTCCGAGTTTCATCGTCCGACCGATCGCCTGTTTCATGGCGCGGCGGAACGAGGTTCTTCTTTCAAGCTGCGAGGCGATGCTCTCGGCGACGAGCTGCGCGTTCAGATCGGGGTTCTTGATCTCGAACACGTTGACGGCGACCGGTTTTCCGACCATCGCTTCGAGTTCGGTTTTCAGTTTCTCGATCTCGACGCCGCCGCGTCCGATCACCATACCGGGTTTCGCGCAGTGGATGAACACGCGGACTCTCGCCCGGTCGCGCTCGATCTCCACCTTCGGGACGCCGGCAGCCTGGAGTTTCTCCTTCAGATATTTTCTGATCTTGTAATCGGAAACGATGGTGTCTCCGATCTCTTCATCTTTCACATACCATCTGGAATCCCAGTTTTTGATCACGCCGACGCGCAGGCCGTGCGGATTTACTTTCTGTCCCATGCTTTAACCGACCTCCTTCTCCGAATTTCTTTCCCTCACGACGAGGGTAACGTGGCTGGTTCTTTTCAGAATACCGAACGCTCTTCCCTGCGCTCTCGGCTGCATACGCTTCAGCGTCGGGCCGGGGCAGACGAAGCATTCCGCCACGTAGAGACTCGCGGTATCCATACCGAGCCCCTTCTCGGCGTTCTTGTGCTCGGCGTTCGCAACGGCGCTGTTCAGCAGCTTGATGAGGTATTCGCTCGCCGAACGGCGGGTGTTTTTCAGAATCGCCATCGCCTGATCGGTATCTTTGCCGCGGATCAGGTCCAGAACGATCTTCACCTTCCGGGGGGAGATCCTGACATACTTCAGATACGCTCTTCCCTCGGGCGCGTTCTTTTCAGCGGCCTTGCGGGCTTCCAGAGCTTCTCTTTTCTCTTTCTGCATGACTCAGTTATCCTCCTGTCAGTTTCCGTTGTTGGACGTCTTGGAACCTGCGTGGCCCTTGAACGTACGGGTAGGCGCAAACTCGCCGAGTTTGTGACCCACCATATCCTCGGTGATATAGACCGGAACGTGCTTTCTTCCGTCGTGGACGGCGATCGTGTGTCCGACGAACTCCGGGAAAACGGTGGATGCGCGGGACCAAGTTTTCAGCACCTTTTTCTCACCTTTTGCGTTCATCTCGCAGACTCTGTTGAAGAGTTTGACTTCGACAAAAGGCGGTTTCTTCAAACTTCTGCTCATATCTTACGTGCTCCCTTCTCAGCCCTTACTTGCTGTTTCTGCGCTTGACGATGAACTTATCGGTTCTCGCCTTGCTGTTTCTCGTCTTGTATCCGAGGGCGGGTTTACCCCACGGGGTCACGGGCCCGGGATGTCCGACGGGAGATTTGCCCTCGCCGCCGCCGTGCGGGTGGTCGACCGGGTTCATGACCGAACCTCTGACGGTCGGACGGATGCCGAGGTGCCGGGTCTTACCGGCTTTGCCGAGTTTCACGGTCTCGTGCTCGACGTTTCCGACCTGACCGATGGTCGCCTTGCAGTCGAGGCGGACGATCCGGACCTCGCCCGAGGGGAGACGGATCTGCGCCACGCCGTTCTCCTTCGCCATCAGCTGAGCCGCGGCGCCGGCGGAACGGACGAGCTGCGCGCCCTTGCCGGGGTAGAGCTCGATGTTGTGGATGAAGGTACCGACCGGGATCGCCGAGATCGGCAGACTGTTGCCGGGCTTGATGTCGGCTGCGGGACCCGAATAGACGACGTCGCCGTCTTTCAGCCCGACCGGCGCGATGATATAGCTCTTCTTGCCGGATTCGTTTTCAAGCAGGGCGATATACGCCGTCCGGTTGGGGTCGTACTCGACGCCGATCACCTTCGCGGGTTCCGCGTCCTGACGCTTGAAGTCCATGATCCGGTACTTCTGCTTGTTTCCGCCGCCGTGATGACGGACGGTGATGCGGCCGTAGCTGTTTCTGCCGGCGGTCTTCTTCTTTTTGGTGATGAGACTCTTTTCGGGAGAGAATTTGGTCACCTCTTCGAACGAAGGCGCCTGCATGTTTCTGCGCGACGGCGTTGTCGGCTTATACTTAACGGTAGCCATTTACACTTCTCCTCCCTTAGTTCAGACTGTCGAAGAAGGCGATGGTCTTGGAGTCTTCGGTGAGGATCACGATCGCTTTCTTCCACGTTCTGGTGGTTCCGGCATGAACGCCCATCCGTTTCGGCTTGGCTTTCATGTTGACGGTGTTGACCTTCTCGACCTTGACGCCGAACATCTCCTCGACCGCCGCGGCGATCTCGGGTTTGGTAGCGGTCTTGTCGACCTCGAAGCAGTAGCGCTTCTTGGCGGCGAGATCCATGCTCTTTTCGGTGATCAGAGGTCTTTTGATGATATCAGCAGCAAGTTTCATTTGCCGTATACCTCCTGGATCTTTTCGGCAGCGGCGCGGGTCAGGATCAGTTTGCCGCTGTTCAGAATGTCGTAGACGTTGACGTCGGAGCAGATGACGTTCTCGCCCACCTCGTTCTCGCGGCTGAAGAAGTGCGAGACCTTGGCGCCCGGAACGTTGGCGCAGCTCTTGATCACGACTTCGTTGATCCCGTCGAGGACGAGCATCGGCTTCTTGTCCGCTCCGAGAGCGGCAAACATCTCGACCATCGCCTTGGTCTTGTACCCTTCGAGGGTCACGGCGTCGACGATCACGAGTTCCTTGGCGGCGCACTTGCCCGACAGGGCGTAGATCAGAGCGGCGCGTTTGGTTCTCTTATCGAGGTTCACGCGGTAGGTGCGGGGCTTCGGACCCAGGGCGACGCCGCCGTGCGTCCACTGCGGAGCGCGGGTCGAACCCTGTCTTGCGTGCCCGGTACCCTTCTGTCTCCACGGCTTCTTGCCGCCGCCCGAAACCTCGGTACGGGTCAGAGTGGATTGGGTCCCCTGTCTCTGGTTGAGCAGGTACGCCCGGACAGCGGTATGGAGGATGTCGGATCTGACTTCCTGGCCGAACACGGCGTCGGAGAGTTTGATCTTGCCGACTTCCTTGCCCGCCATATCAACAACTTTCATATTAGGCATTGTAACTTCCTCCTTCCGTTATGCTTTCACCGAATCACGGATGAAGACGATCCCGCCCCGAGAACCGGGAACGGCGCCCTTCACGGCGATCAGGTTCTTTTCGGTATCGATTTTCACGACGGAAAGGTTCAGGATGGTAACCTGTTCGTTTCCGTACTGTCCCGCCATCTTCTTATTTTTAAATACGCGGGAGGGCGAAGAGTTCGCGCCCATCGAGCCGACCTCACGGTGTACGGGGCCGGTACCGTGCGTCATTTTCAGCACGTGGTGGTTCCATCTCTTAATCGATCCGGTGTAGCCGCGGCCCTTGGTGATCCCGGTGATGTCGACCTTTTCGCCGACGGCGAAGGTATCGACGGTGATCACGTCTCCGGCGTTGACAGCCGAGCAATCGTCCAGACGGAACTCTTTGAGGTGTCTCTTCGGGGAGACGCCCGTTTTGGCGAGATGACCCTTTTCGGGTTTGTTGAGTTTCTTCTCCGAGCAGTCGCCGAAGGCGAGCTGGAGCGCTTCGTAGCCATCCTTCTCGGCGGTCTTCTTCTGCGTAACGGCGCAGGGTCCCGCTTCAATCAGGGTGACGGGGATGACGTTTCCGATCTCGTCGAAGATCTGCGTCATACCGAGTTTCTTGCCGATGATGCCTTTTTTCATTTTCTTCCTCACTTTCGGTTATTGGTTGACGGTTGGATTTCCGGTTCCCCGGTCCGTCAACTTGACCACGAGGCGTGGTTTTCCGGCGGCGCCCGCCGGGTGGACTTCCTTACTTGTTCTCGATCTCGATCTCGACCCCGGCGGGCAGTTCGACGCTCATCAGCGCCTCGACCGTCTTCGCCTGCGGATTCTGGATGTCGACAAGTCTCTTGTGCGTGCGACGTTCGAACTGTTCCCGGCTGTCCTTGTACTTGTGCACCGCGCGGAGGATCGTGATGATCTCCTTCTCGGTGGGAAGCGGGATGGGGCCGGACACGGCGTTGCCGTTCCGTTTCGCGATCTCCACGATCTTTGCCGCCGCGGCGTCGACAAGGGTGTGATCGTAGCTCTTCAGTCTCACTCTGAGTTTCTCGTTTGCCATTTGGGTGTTCCTCCTTCTTGTTTTTTGGGAGGGCGATTCTTTCACACCGTGCCGGGCGTATCATTCACACCCTGACGAAAACGGGGAATCCGTCAACCGCGAAAAGACGGACCCGCCCGACGAAAAAGACACGGTTGTGCGGTGCTCCGCACTTGCTTTTTTCGCCCGTTCAATCGGACATACTCCACGAAAATTCCCTGCAAAATGCAGCAACCTCTCGCTTCATCGCATATCAAGCTCGACTATTATATATCATTTGGAGCCAAAAATCAACGGTTTCAAAAAATTTTTTCGCGATCGCGTGTAGAATTTTAGCCCCGTTTTTTCTACCGTTTTTGTGCAACAGTTCTAATTTTTGCTCGAAAAGGCGCAAAAACGGCGGGTTCGGGGACGGGAACGGGGAGGTTGTTCCGGCGCGAATCTCACGCGCACGGGGGCGCGCGCCCCCCTACGCGCGAAAAAAGACGGAAGATTTCGCTCCGAGCCCCCATTTGGTTACAATCTGTTCACAAATTTGCGGTACAATAGTATAGATTCGTCTTGACTCTTCCCCGGGGACGACCCGGGAACCGATACGAAAGGACAGACCACGATATGATGGACAAGACCAAACGGATCTTCCGGATCTACCTGACCGGGACCCTGCTGCTGGCGATCGCCGTCGTCGTTCTTCGGACCGTCGCGCTCTTCTCGGCGGGGTTCGATCACGCGAACGGATATTTCGCGCTGCATTCCCTGCCGCACGAGATCGCGCGGCTGGCGACGGTGATCGGAGTGATCCTGATCCTGACGCAACTCGCGCCCCTGCGGGGAAAGATGGAGGTGCGGGATCCCGGAAAGGGACTTCCCGTCGTTTTCTCGGTGGCGCTCGCCGGGATCCTCGTTCTCGCCTTCTCGCTCTTCCGGGTGTTTGAACTGCACCTCACGACGCTCCCGTCGCGGCTCACGAAGGGAACGATCTCGACGCCGGCGGTCGTCTTCTGCTTCGCGACGGCGTTCTTCGGCGCGGTCGCCGCCGCCTGCTCGGTCTTCTCGGTCGCGAAGCGGCAGGTCCTGAACGCCGTGCACGCCCTCGCCGCGATGTCGGTCTCGCTCCTCTCGCTTTTCTACTCCCTGTTCCTTTACTTCGACTACACGCTCCCGATGAACGCCGACGTCAAGATCGCCTCTCAGGCGGCGTTTCTCTCGGTCGCGCTCTTCTTCCTCTGCGAGGCGCGGATCTCCCTCGACCGTCCGATGTGGACGCTCTACGCCGCCGTGGGGATGATCTCGCTTCTTCTGACCGTGACGGTCGCCGTCCCCGACCTGATCTACGCGCTCGTCCGGCAGACGCCGGTGCTCGACTCCGCGATCGACGACTTCCTGCTTCTCGGATTTGCGATCTATATTCTCGCGCACTTCTCCGCCCTGACCGTAAAACCGATCCAGACGGCGGGGGGGATCGCGGGACGGATCCTTGCCGAAACCGAGGCGGCGGCGGAGGACGAGCCGCTTGACCCCGAGGACGTCGAACAGATCAGTTTCTTCGGGGACGAACCCCGCCCCGTCGAGACGCCGGTGCAGAACGACGTGACCAAGGAGGAGGACGACGAGGACGACCTTCTGATCTTCGCCTCCCCCGAGATCTCCTCGAAACGCGATGGTCCCGCCGACGCCGAGAACCCCGCGAAGCCCCCGCGATTCGCGCGTCCCGCGACGGGCACGCGCGCGCCTCGCGCCTCCTCGAAGACGAATAAGAAACAATGAAGAAACTGCTCGTCGTCGACGGTAACAGTATCGTCAACCGCGCCTTCTACGGGGTCCGACCTCTGTCGACCCGGGACGGGCGCCCCACCAACGCCATATACGGGACGGTCAACATCATCAACCGACAGTTGACCGCCCTTTCTCCCGATTACGCCGCCGTCGCCTTCGACGTGCACGCCCCGACCTTCCGGCACAAACTCTACCCCGAATACAAGGCGGGACGCCGCCCGACCCCGCCCGACCTGCTCGCGCAGTTCGACGGATGCAAGGCGGTGCTGCGCGCGATGGGTCTGCACGTCCTCGAACTGCCGGGCTACGAAGCCGACGACATTCAGGGGACGCTCGCCCGGATGGCGGCGAACGCGGGGATCGACGCCTATATCCTTTCGGGCGACCGGGACCTTCTCCAACTGATCGACCGGCGCACGACCGTCCTGCTCGCCGGGAACAGCGACACGACCCCGTTCGACGCCGACGCTTTCCGGGAGAAATACGGCATTCCCGTCGAACGCTTCATCGACCTGAAAGCGATGATGGGCGATTCGTCGGACAACATCCCCGGCATTCCGGGGATCGGGGAGAAGACGGCGGTGAAACTGCTCGCCGACTACGGGTCGCTCGACGAGGTGCTTCTGCACGGCGACGATCCCGCCCTCTCCCCCGCCCTGCGGAAAAAGATCGCCGAGGGGCGCGAGAGCGCCCTGCTCTCCCGGACGCTCGCCACGATCGACACCGCCGTCCCGCTCGGACTCTCGCTCGGGGACGTCGAACGGAACGGGATCGACAACGACGCGCTCTATACCCTCTTTCTCGATCTGGAATTCACCGCTTTCATCCGGCAGTTCAAGTTGGAGCCCCCGAAGGCGCCGAAGAAACCGAAGGAACTGCCCGGCGGGGCGATCCCCGACCTCTTCGATCTGTCGGGCGGCGTCGCGTCGGAGGGCGCCGCGGACGAAACCGACGCCCCGGTCTACGCCGCCGTGTCGGCGGACGAGGCGGTCAAACGGCTCGGCAAGCGGTTCGCCGCCGAGTGGATCGAGGACGGGCTTGCCCTCTCGTCGGAGAACGAAAACCTGTTGGTGAAGCCCGACGGGATCGCGGGGCTCGCGCCGCTCTTCTCGGACGCGGCACGCGAGATTATCTGCTTCGACGCGAAGAAACTGATGCACCGGCTCGACGGGTGCGGCGTCCCGTTTGCCCCGATCCCGCTGGATCTTTCGCTCTACGCCTATCTGCTCCGTCCCGGTGAGGGACAGAGTTCGGCGCGCGGGCTTGCCCTGACTCTGCTCGGCAAGACCGTCCCGGACGAGGCGCCGGCGGCGCATCTTCTGCTCGCGCTCGAACCCGCTTTACGCGAGCGGGTGCGCGAGACGGGCGAGGAAGAATTGCTCGACGGGATGGAACTCCCCCTGATCCCCGTTCTGTTCGCGATGGAGAAAACGGGGTTCGGGATCGACCGCGCCGGGATGATCGCGCTGGGCGAAACGCTGGACGCGGAGGCGAAAGCGAAAGCCGAAAAGATCGCGGAACTCGCGGGGCATCCCTTCAATATCCTCTCCCCGAAACAACTCGGCACAGTGCTCTTCGACGAATTGGGCTTGAAGGGCGGAAAGAAAACCAAAACGGGATATTCGACCGGGGCGGACGTCCTCGAAGGGCTGCGCTACGCGCACCCGATCGTGGGGGAGATCCTCGCCTACCGGCAACTGACGAAACTGCACTCGACCTACGCCGTGGGTCTGCTCGCGGCGGCGGACGAGAACGACCGGATCCACACCGATTTCAAGCAGGCGCAGACGGCGACGGGGCGGCTGAGTTCCGCCGAACCGAACCTGCAGAACATCCCCGTGCGCACCGAACTCGGGCGGCTGTTCCGGCGGCTGTTCGTCGCGCGGAAAGGGCGGGTGCTGGTGGACGCCGACTATTCGCAGATCGAACTTCGCCTGCTCGCCCACGTGTCGGGCGACGAGACGATGCTCGCCGCGTTCCACAACGGCGCGGACGTGCATACCTCGACCGCCGCCTCGGTGTTCCACGTGCCGGAGGATCTGGTCACCCCGGAGATGCGGAAACGGGCGAAGGCGGTCAATTTCGGGATCATGTACGGGATCGGTCCCTTCTCGCTCTCGCAGGACCTCGGGATCCCGATGCGCGAGGCGAAGGAGTATATCGAGGCGTATAAGGCGCACTTCCCGAAGATCGGGGAGTACCTCGAAAAAACCATCGCCGACGCGACCGAGACGGGGTACACCGAAACCATCTTCCGCCGTCGGCGCTATATCCCCGAACTGCGCTCGCCGAATAAGATGACGCAGGCGTTCGGGCGCCGGATCGCGATGAACGCGCCGATCCAGGGGAGTTCCGCCGATATTATGAAGATCGCGATGATCCGGGTCTTCAACCGGTTGAAACGCGAACTGCCGACAGCCGAACTCGTGATGCAGGTGCACGACGAGTTGATCGTCGAGTGCGACCAGAGCGATATGCTCCTCGTCTCGAATATTCTGAAAGACGAAATGCAGGGCGCCGCCGCCCTCTCCCTCCCCCTCACCGTCGACGTCTCGGCGGGTACGTCGTGGGACGGATAATTATATAAGGAAGAGAACGAGGGAGACGGGGCGGAACGCGGGCGTTCCGCAGAGAAATGCCGCGCCGAAAGCGCGGCGTGAAATGAGAGCCGGCTGCAAAACGCAGTCGGCTCTCGTGAAACGTTCCGCGCGTTTGCGCAGAACGTGAAATGCGGCGGGGGACCCCGCGCAAGCCGCCCCTGCGCCGCACGGAAGAGACAAAAGACGTGGGCGCACGTTTTCCCTTCGCCGTCCTGCCGATATATATTGCCGCCCGTGCCGAAATCGGCACGGGCGGCTCATCGTTTTTGCCGACGGAGCGGCGGCAAAACCATAACTGCTCCGAAGGAGCATCATAACGTAACGCGGCGGGTTTCCCCGCCGCGCACGCAGTAAGCGTTGGGGGTTCGCGTATAGGGGTTCCCCGACGCGCACGAAGTAAGCGTTGGGGGTTCGCGTATAGGGGTTCCCCGACGCGAACTTGAGAGCGTTGGGGGTTCCCGTGCCGTTTTGCTCTTCAATAACCCGTTATCGAAGTTCTTTGCCGCACTTTCTCCGAAAGAAAGCGCGCGTTCCCTCTCCTTTTCAAGCGTCCGCGGAAGTTACCTTCCTCCGTCCGCGGACGCCGTCGCTAAGAAGCGTTCGATCTGGATCAAGGGATCGGCGCCGCGTTTGGACGCGAGGTCCATTTCCCTGCATTGCGCGAGCAGGGCGCGGAACTGTTCGGGGCGGCGTTTTCCCGCGCTTTGGACGTAGAGTTTCGCCTTATATTCGTTCATCCCGAGGGCGGCGGCGACCCCCGTCGGGGGCGTTCCTTCTTCAAGCAGGCAGGAGACCGACACGAGATCCGAGATCAGGCGCGAAACCTGTCCGAGTACGACCATCGGATCGACGCGGCGCCGTACGAGATCGGACAGTTTCCGGTACGCGCCCGGCGTATCCCCGGCGAGCACGGCGTTGGTCAGCCCGAAGGCGTCGTCCTCCGCCGTCGGGGAGCAGACGAGTTCCACCGTCTCCCGCGTCACGGTACGCATTCCGTGCGCGCGGGCGTAGCAGACGATCTTCTCGGTCTCGGACGCGAGAACGTCCATCGAGTGCCCGCAGCGGTCGATCATCGCGCGGAGCGCGCCCGCCTCGGCGTCCAGCCCCTCGTGCACGATATGCGCGTTCAGCCACGCGGCGAGCCGATCGTCGGTCGAAGTCTCGAAGTTCACCGCCTGCACGATCCCCGCGAGCCGTTTGAAGACCGTCGAGGGGCGCTTCACGCTCCCCGCGTCCATCCCCTCCGTCCCGACGACGAACACCACGACAGACGCGGGGTTCTCGCCGACCGTGCGGACGACCGCTTCGAGCGCGGCGAAATCCGCGTCCTTCATATCCTCGAAGATCGCGCCGCTCCACTCGATCAACTTCCCGTCCGCCATCATCGGCGGCGCGGTGATCGCGTCGGCGAGCGCGGCGAAGTCGATCTGTTCCCCGTGAAAGACCGGGTGGTTGAAGGCGTCGAAAACCGGGTCGGTCAAAATCAGGTTCCGGATCTGACCGAGGTAGTACCGTTTGAGGTAGTCTTCCTCCCCGCAAAAGAGGTAGACCCCCCCGATCTTCTTCGCTTTCAGTTGGGTTTTCAGTTCCGATTGCAGCACGGGGCGTCCCCTCCTTTCCTTTCGGCGTTATACGGGCGTTGCGACGACGGTCATCTCGGTGCGGCGGCGTTCGCCCGAGATCACCGACGAGAAAAGCACGCGGAATCCGACCCCGTTCGGGGTCGGGAGAAGCAGCACTTCCTCGGTCGTGACCGTCATCGGAATCGAAAGCGGCGGGATCGTCAGATCGACGCCGACCGTCTCTCCCGTCCGGAACACGATCCGGGACGAAACCGCGCCGCGTCGGTCGACGGTGAGGATCCCGTCGCGCCAGATCACGCGGTTGAAGACCTTACCGCCCTCGACCGGCTCGGTAAAGGTCAGGAGCAGTTCGGCAGGGGTCGTGCGGAGCGCGCCCTCCCACTCGCCGGCAACCGTTTCGGGTTCGCCCGCGTCGGGGGTGATCACGCTGACCCGTCTGACCTGCACACGCTCCATTTTCGCGCCCTCTTCCCTGTTTTGATAAAAAGGCGGAGAGCGTTCGCCCTCCGCCGTAAGACCGCCGTTCGGTCGGTCAGACCGTCCCTTTGCTCCGGCGGAGCAGATAGGGATTGACCAGTTTCCGCCAATCGAGTTCGCCGCGGTCGAGCGCCATCACCAAAACCTCCGCCGTCGCGAGGTTGGTCGCGACCGGGACGCTGTAAACGTCGCAGAGCCGCAGCATATCCTGCTGCATCGCGGAATGCCGCTCGGCGGGCTCGGTATCGCGGAAGAAGAACAGGACGTCGATCTCGTTGAACGAGATACGCGACTGGATCTGCTCGCATCCGCCGGTGCTCCCCGACATCAGCATTTCAATATCGAGATCGGTGGCGTCCTTCACGTACTTCCCCGTCGTCTGGGTCGCGCAGATATGGTGTTTCGAGAGGATCCCGCTGTACGCAATACAGAATTGCGCCATCAGTTCCTTCTTCCCGTCGTCTGCGATCAATGCGATTTCCATGAAGCATCCTCCTCTGTCTCTATTTAAGTTCAGGCGTTTTCCAACCGCCTTTTCGCCATATCGGCGAGTATTTTTCTTCGTTTGCGTCCCCGGATCAGCCCCGAGAGGAGCGGCGCGTGCCCGCCCGTAATCCGGATCGACAGGTTCTTGATCGGAACGTCGAACGCCGGACGGAACCGGAACCGTCCCGGTTCGGTCGCGCCGTCGGCTACGACAAGCGGTTCGTCGAGCAGGATCGCCGCGAGGGGCAGTCCCACGTAATCAAGCGCCTCGCGCACCGTCGGGCGGACCCCCGTCGCGTCGCGTTCCGCGGAACAGCGGTTGAGCACCAGCCGCATCTGCGCCCGCGGCGAACGGTTGAGCGACGCCGTCGCGCGGAGCGAAGCCGCGGACAGGTCGGAAACGGCGAGCGTCAGGTCGGCAAACTCCGAAAGCGTCCCGACGATCTCTTTCGGTACGTCGAGGATCATCACGGCTTGGTCGAACCCGCCGCGCAGCGTCTCGAACAGGCGGATGACCTCCGCCTCCCCGGGTACGCCGTCGAAGATCGTCGCGCCGGGCAGAAGCGTCAGGTTCTGCACCGAAACGACCGGAAGAGCGGCGCGGCGCGGATCGATCCGCGCGTGCAGCACGTCCCGCGCGTCGTAGACCACCCGATCGTCGAGCCCGCACAACAGATCCAACGCAGGGTTCCCCGCCGAGAGATCGACGAGCAGCGTCGGGATCTGCCGCCGGGCAAACGCGACCGCCAACCGGGCGGCGACGGTCGAACATCCGACCCCGCCCTTCCCGGAGGTAACCAGGACCGTCTTCCCGACCATATCCGTCCCTCCGATCTTCGCATTATAATTATTATACAAGATAGACAAAGATTTGTCAATCGTTCCGCCCCGGCAAATTGTAAAAATATTGTCAATACGCAGGGGGGCGGTGTCAAAAAATCCAGTCGTCCGCGCCGTTTTTGCCCCGTGACAACATTTTTCGTCCCCGCGCAGGGGGGAGTGCGGAACGCGATGCGTTCCGCGCGATATGTCCGCGATGCGGACGCGATATGTTACGCCTTCGTCGTAACGCGATATGTTGCGCAAGCGCAACGCGATATGCCGCGCGGGAGTCCTGTATTCCCTGCGCGGCGCGAAGGTTACAATGGCTCCCTCATGCAGGTTAGCAAGCCAAAAGGTCCCGGTGGGGCGTTTTCGTGATGTGGTGTCGCCCCAAAAACCCGTTTGAAGGAGCGAGTTTACGAACGACGCGCAAACGGGATTTGACGGCGACGGGATCGAGAACGGGGATAGAAAAACGAATTTAACAAAAGGAGAAACCCGTTCGCGGACGCGAACGGGTTTCAACCTCAAATTGCGTTTAACAATGCGAAGAATTTGCACAGAGCAAAATGCTTTAACGGATCATAAATAAACCCCATTCGTTTTTCGGTCTGTGCGTGATAGGGGTTCCCCGACGCGAACTTGAGAGCGTTGGGGGTTCCCGTGATAGGGTTTCCCCGACGCGAGCTTGCGCGCGTTGGCGGTTCCCGTATGCGGGCGGCGTTTTATCGTATTAAGGCGTCACTTATACAATTTGAGCGTGTCGTTGTAGGACTCCACCAGATCGCGCAGAAGATCAAACTGCTTGAAATCCGAGCGGTAAGCGATATTGATCTCGCGCATCATCGACAGGTTCTCGACCGGGAGCGTGACGATCTTCCCCTTCTTCAACTCGTCGAGGCAGGCGCTCCGCGCGAGGATCGAGACGCCGAAATCCCGGCGGATCAGATCCTTGATCGTCGCGATGTTGTCGACCTCCAGAATGACGTTGAAATCGCTGATGTTCATATTGTTGCTTTCGAGGTGCGCGACGAACAGGTTGCGCGTCCCGGAGTTCGGAAGCCGGAGGATCATCCGCTCGCGTTTCAGCTCGCTCAGCGTCACCATTCCCTTCTTCGCAAAGGGGTGATCGGGCGAGACCGCGAGCACCAGATAGTCGGTGTCGAGCATCATATAGCGGAGCCCCGGATCGTTCGTCCGCCCCTCCACGATCGCGAGATCAATCTCGTATGATTTCAGCATAGCATAAAGATTACTTATTGCATCTGTAATCATCTTTATATTTACGCGGGGGTTTCGGGACCCGTAACTTGCGAGCGCCTCGGCGATCGGGTTGCTCTCCGCGGTGTGCGTCACCCCGATGGTCAGCCGGGTCACGGAGGCGGCGCCGTCCGCGAGCGACTGTTTCAGGGACGCGAAGATCCCCGCCATTTTCTGGGCGCATTTCACGATTTCGTCGCCCTCTTTCGTCAGGACGAGTTTTCCCTTCCCGCGGTCGAAAATCGTCACATTCAGCTCCTCTTCGAGCGCCTTGATATGCTGACTGACCGCCGGCTGCGTCACGTTCAGTTCCCGTGCCGCCGCGACGAAGCTCCCGCATTCGTTCACCTTCAACAGCGTGTAGACCCGATTGTCAAGCATCCCGATCCCTCCGTATAACGTTTTTTAATATGTGGCAACGAAATAATAATTTGACATTATCGTCTCTGTGCGTATAATTATACCATAACAATTCTTTTTGTCAAGTGGGGGTTTCAAAACCCTTTTTTATTCTTTTCGGAAAGGAGGTCTGCCGCACCGTGAACCGCGAAAAAGAAAGATACATATTCGAGAGCAGTCCGGTCATCCGGGCGATCATGTCGCTCGCCCTGCCGTCGGTGTTCGGGCAGATCATCCTCGTTATCTACAATATGGCGGACACCTACTTCGTCGGGCTGACCGGCTCGGACGTCAAGATCACGGCGGTGACCGTCTGTATGCCGGCGTTCATGTTCCTGTCGGCGATCGCCAACCTGTTCGGGATCGGCGGCGCGAGCGTCGTCTCGCGGATGCTCGGCGGGGGCAAACGGGACGAGGCGCGGATGGCGTCGGCGTTCGCGTTCTGGGGCTGCGTTCTGACGGCGGGGATCTACTCGCTCGGTTCTTTTCTTTTCGTTGACCGCTTCATCGATCTGCTCGGCGGAAGCGCCGCGGACGTTCATTTGCAGGCGCGGGAATACCTGATCGTCGCCGTGGCGATCGGTGGCGTCGTCACCGCGACCAACACCCTGCTCTCCCACCTGATCCGCGCGGAGGGCAGATCGCTCCAGGCGAGTCTCGGGATCGTGATCGGCGGGCTGACGAACATCGCGCTCGACCCGATCTTTATGTTCCTGATCCTCTCACGCGGCAACGAAGTGCTCGGCGCCGCGCTCGCGACGATGGCGTCGAACGTCGTGACGCTGATCTACTACACGGTCTTCATTCTTCTGCACCGCCGGAATCTGATCCTCTCGATCAAGCCGGGCGCCGGAATGTTCCGGGGCGGGATCCCGCGCGACGTGATCGCCATCGGCATCCCCGCGTGCCTGATGACCCTCTGCGAGAACATCTCCTACGCCGTCCTCGAAAAACTGATGTCCGCGTACGGATCGGCGGCGCAGGCGGGGATCGGAGTCGCGAAGAAGGTCAATATGCTGGCGCACAGCGTGGTGCGCGGAATGGCGCAGGGCGTCCTTCCCCTGATCGGTTACAACTACGCTTCGGGCAACCGCACCCGGATGCGCCGGATCGTCCGTCTCTCGGCGGCGACCTCGCTCGTTATCTCGCTTCTCTGTATGACGGTCAGTCTTCTCTTCTCGCATCAGTTGATCGGCGTTTTCATCGCCGCCGACAACTCCTCGCACGCCTTCGGCGCGGCGTTCCTCCGCATCCTCTGCGTCGGCGCCCCCTTCTCCGCCTGGGCGTATACCGTCATTTCGTTCTTCCAGGCGACGGGACATATGCGGAAATCGCTCGTCCTCGCTCTGCTCCGCAAGGGGATCCTCGATATTCCCCTGATGTTCGTTCTGAACCGCTATTTCACCCGCTACGGTCTGGTCAGCGCGACCCCGATCGCCGATATCGTCTGCTGCGCCACCGCCGCGATCCTCTTCTTCATCTTCCTCGACCGCCACGGGCACGACAAGCACCGCTTCGTGCAGCAGGACGTGTAAAACCGAAAAGCAAAACCGAGCCGGGAGCCCCCAAAAGGACTCCCGGCGTTTTTTCTTTTTTTCCTTTTTTCGCTTTACTCTGGTCGACAAACGGTATTCTTTACTCGCAGGATCATTCTCTCAACCGCGTTCGAGGCGTTTTTCAACGTGATTTTCTGCTCGGGATTCTGCCTCGGCAAAACGAAAAAGAATTCGTGTACGAACGCCTGCCCGACGCTTTCGATCCCCGCGAAATCCAGCGTGACTTCGCGGAAATCACGGATCATCCCGAAAAGCCGCCGCGCCTCCGAGCGCGAAACGGGGTAACCGTTCGGGAACAGATGCGCCATCGGAATCTCGGTTTTGAATAACCCGTCCTCAACGTTTGAGAACCGATTGAACACGTCCACCGACCGTTTCGAGCTGTTGTTAGACAGTTCCATAAATACGGCGGTTCCCTCCGGCACTTCTTCGGGAAGAACGAACTGCGTTTCGGTAAAATCGTTCCGCGAGAAAACGACCCCGGAGGACAGGATCGCGAACCGATCGAGCAGATGCGAGGTAAAGAAGATCCCCTCTCCCGTATGGTTTTCCTTCGCCGTCGTAAACCGTCCGGCAAAAAGATAGCCCGCGCACTCTCTCTCGGGAACGTCCTCCCCCGTCGTTTCAAGAAGGTAGTTGCGGATATTCTTGAAAATGCCGATCCCGTCGTCCACCAACTCAATCCGGGTTTTCAAATCGTTCACCGTAACGCAACACAAAATCTCTTTTGCTCCGGAATGTTCGATGGCGTTGTTCATCATCTCGGTAAAACAATAGTACCAAATCAGATACACGTTCCGCGGCACCCCGTCGATCAGCGGTTCAATATCCGCGTGGAAGATCCGGTCTTCCGACAGTTTTCCGTCGGTTGAATAGGAAAAGGAATATTGCTTCGACGGAAGCGACCATCCGCTTTTCTTTTCCGGGTCACGAATCAGTTTCCCGTCGCGGGCAAGCCCTTGCACGTAGTTATAGACCGTAGACGGGGAAACGCCGAAGGTTTCTACCGTTTTCTTTGCATAATTCGGAACGTTTCGGTCAATCAGCTGTAAAAGATAACGGAAAATGCGCTCTTTTTCTGTTTTCATAATCCCTCTCTCCTTCTCTGTCATTATATCATTGGTATTCCAATTTGTCAACTCTTTATTCCATTTTTCGATGATACTTTTCCAAACTATTTTGTTTTTATTCCAAAAAGAAAAAGACGGGCGGCGCGAAGTGCGCCGCCCGCGGGTAGAAAAAGGTTCGGACGTCGTGCGGGGTCGGGTGACGTCCCCGGTTATCAGCCGTTGCCGGTGGTGGCAGGAACGTAGTCGCCCTCGTAGGTCACGCCGCCGTAGGTCGCCTCGGCGTGGAAGGAGACGCCCGTCGCGTCGGTCATCCGCGTGACCGTCGCGGGGACGGTTTCGACGTGGTCGGGATTGCGCGAGCAGGTGAGGATCAGGTTGGCGGTGTAGCCGCCCTCTCCGTCCTCGAACCACTCGAAGTCGTCGCCGTCGACGTCCTCGGGATCGGGATAATCGTGTCCCTGTCCCACCAGGGTTGCCGTCGGGTTCATCGAGACTTCCATTCCGTCGCTGCCCCAGAAGACGTAGTATTCGACCGTCTCGCCGTTGCAGAGGTCGGGTTCGGGCGACGTCAGTTCGATCTCGTCCGCGTCGTAGCGGTAGGTCACGCCGCAGCGCGCGCAGGTCAGATCCATCGACGCGCCGACGATCGCGCCGGTCTCATCGTACCGATACGTGAACACGACGCCGTCGGAATCGTCGTTCTCGTCGTCCGAATACGGATCCGGGAAATCGTGTCCCAAGGCGGGCGTTTCGTGGTCGTAGACCAACCTGGTATCGCTGAACGGTACGCCTCCGAAGATCAGCGACGCGGTATAGAGCGTGTAGGCGTCGTCGTTGCAGGTCGGCCCGACGTATTCGTGCGTCAGATCGGTCGGCACCTCCAACGGATGGTCGCCGTGCCGGCAGGTGAAGAACGCCGTGGCGGACGTGTATTCTTCCTCGTCCCATTCGTAATACGGTTCTTCATAGTAGTCGTGGCCGATCGGTCCGACCTCGACCGTCGGGTACGGATACATCGCGTATTCCAACCCGTTCCCGCTCCAGAATACGTAGTACTCCGCCATGCCGCCGTTTTCACACAGATTCACTTGTTCGGACGACATCACTTCGATCTCCGAAGCGTCCATCGTCACGTCGCGGTCGCAGCGCGCGCAGTGCAGGGTCAGCGTGGCGGCGACGATCTCGCCGTTTGCGTTCTGCGTCAGCGTGACGTGCTGCGCCGTTTCCTCCTCGGTGAAGGAATTGGGATCCTCCGTGAAGGTGTGACCGAGCGTCGAGTATTCCCAAACGACGGGACGCTCGTCGGTATAGGTTTCGCCCTCGTATTCCACCGTCGCGACGTAGATCGATTCGGCGGGCGTATCGCAGGTGGCTTCAACGTACCGACCGCGATCCTCCGCGACCGTCGCCGTTCCCGCCTCGATGCGATGAGTTTCGTCGTGCGAGCAGACGAAGCTCAGGCTCGCCCCGTCCTCGCTGTACCAGCCGTCGACGTTCATTTCCCATTCCCATACGGGCTGATAGTCGTGTCCCTGCGGGACGACGTCGACGGTCATATACTTGGCGTATTCCATAATGCCGTCGCCGTCCCAGAACAGGTAGTACTCCGCCTCGGTATCCTCGCAGAGATTGCGGTTCCAGGTCATCCGCTCGACCTCGTTTGCGGGGATGGTCTGCGCCTCTTGGCAGCGCATACAGGTCAGCGTGACCGTCGCGGCGGTGACTTCCCCGTTCTCGTTCCGGATAAGATCAAACGCGGACTCGTCCGGCTCGTCCGAGTAGAGATCGGGATAGAAGTGTCCGAGTGCCGAGCCGTCGCGGGCGACCGTCCGGCTGTCCCGGAAGGTCTCTCCGTCCCGCTCGACCGTCGCAAGATAGACGGTATAGGCGTCGCCGGTGCAGGTCGCGTCGTAGTCCTCCCGCGTCAGGGTCGCTTCCGTCTCGACCGTGTGGTCGGGGTCGCGCGAACAGGTGAGGATCGCCCTCGCGCCGACGTAGGTATCGTCCCCGCCCTCGATCCAATCGAACTCCGCCGTATAGCCGTGTCCGTAGGCGGGCAGGACCGCCGTTTGCTCGTCGAAGAACGCAAGGTCCTCGTAGTACGCGACGGCGGAATAGGTCGCCCGTCCGTCGTTCTCGCAGTCTGGCTCGGCGTCGACCGTCTCCGTGACCTCCGCCGTCAGGATCAGCGGATCGCCGCCGAAAAAGCTCTCGAAGGAGACTTCCGCCGTCAGACGGTCGTCGCTCCACGTCCAGGCGGGATTTTCAAAATCGTATAGCGACGCGAGATCGTTCAGCATCCGGATCTCGGTCGCCGCCGCGATCTTCCCCCCGACGAGCAGCGTGAAGAACAGATTGCGCGGTTTGTCGAGCGTGAAAGAGAAATCGGCGGACTCCTCGACCCCGTCGCGGGCGAAGACCACGTTGCCGCGCTCGTCCTTGGCGGTGACGGTGAAGCGTTCGGTATCGGAGAGGATCACGCCCTCGACGACGATATGGATCTCGTTCCTCTCGTTCCACGCCGAAAGGAAGCCGCGTTCGACCTCCTCGGTCGCCGTGACGTAGGATTTTTCAAAGAAGACCTTTTCCTCGTTCTTCACCGTGACGGTATATTCCGTCCCCGGCGCAAGATCCAAAAAGGACAGAACCAGCGTGTCCCGGAAGATCTGCTGTTCTTCGTAGAACTCTTCCCCGTCGGTGATGCTCGCGTAGATCGGCGTCTCGAAATCCTCGTCCTGCACGCCGGTCATCTCGACCCGGAAGATCAGACTCGTCATCCCGGCAAGCAAAAGCGACAGATTGATCGCCAGCGTGCTGACGAAGACGGCAACGACCATCACGGCGGTCGCGACGGTGGCGGCGACGGTCCCCGCGACCGCGACGGCGCCGGTGGTGGCGGTTGCCGCGACGGTAGCCGCTCCCG
>JAGCXA010000062.1 GCA_017961575.1 Clostridia bacterium
GCCCCTACGGCTACGCCATCTGGGAGAATATCCAGCGCGACCTCGACGCGCGCTTCAAGGCGCTGGGGCACGAGAACGTCTATATGCCGATGTTCATTCCCGAGTCGCTTTTGCAGAAGGAGAAGGACCACGTCGCGGGCTTCGCGCCCGAGTGCGCGTGGGTGACGATCGGCGGGCAGAACCAACTGTCCGAAAAACTCTGCGTCCGTCCGACCTCCGAAACCCTCTTCTGCGAGCATTATAAAAACATCATTCACTCCTACCGCGATCTGCCGAAACTCTACAACCAGTGGGCGAACGTCGTGCGTTGGGAGAAGACGACGCGCCCGTTCCTCCGCACCTCGGAGTTTCTCTGGCAGGAGGGACACACGATGCACGAGACCGAACAGGAGGCGCGCGAGGAGACGCTTCGGATGCTGAAGGTCTACGAGGACTTCTACGCCGAGGCGCTGGCGATCCCCGCCTATACCGGGCGCAAAACCGAGAAGGAGAAGTTCGCGGGAGCCGAGGAGACCTACACGATCGAGCCGATGATGCACAACGGCGTCGCCCTGCAGGGCGGTACGTCGCACTATTTCGGCACGGGGTTCGCCGAGGCGTTCGGGATCACCTTCACCGCCCGCGACAACACGCTGCAATATCCGCACCAGACCTCCTGGGGCGTTTCGACCCGCTCGATCGGCGCGATCATTATGACGCACGGCGACAACAGCGGGCTGATCCTCCCGCCGCGGGTCGCGCCGATTCAGGTCGTGATCGTCCCGGTCGCACAGCACAAACCCGGCGTGCTGGAAAAAGCCGAGGAGATCCGCGCCGCACTCGCCAAGACCGTCCGCGTCAAACTCGACGCGAGCGACAACTCGACGGGTTGGAAGTTCTCGGAGTACGAGATGAAGGGCGTGCCGGTCCGGCTGGAAATCGGACCGCGCGACATCGAAAGCAATTCCTGCGTCCTGGTCAGCCGCGTCACCCGTGAAAAGGTCGTCGTCTCGCTCGACGGTATCGCCGAGGCGGTCGACAAGATGCTGAAACAGGTGCACGACGAACTCTACGAGCGGGCGCTCAACAACCGCACCGAAAAGACCTACGACGCCCGGTCGTTCGACGAATTCCTCGAGATCGCCGCGAACAAGCCCGGCTACATCCGCGCGATGTGGTGCGGGGACTCGGCTTGCGAAGACAAGATCAAGGACGAAACCGGCGGCGTCAAGTCGCGGTGCATCCCGTTTGTCGAAGATCATCTGTCCGACGTCTGCGTCTGCTGCGGCAAGCCGGCGAAGCACCTTGTCATCTGGGGTCGCCAGTATTAAGACGCGCGGATGCACGCACAGACCGAAAAACGAATAGGATGATTATTATTGTCCGTTAAAGCATTTCGCTCCGTGCAGACTCTTCGCATTGTGAAACGCATTTAAGGTTGAAACCCGTTCGCGTCCGCGAACGGGTTTCTTCTTTTGATTTTAATTCGTTTTTCTATCTCCGTTCTCACCCTCTCGCGGTATGTTTATACGGCTTCGGGGTGAGAACGGGGATTCTGCACGCACCTCCGCGCGTCAGGCAGCACTTGCTGGCGCAATTAGGTGAAAGGACGACGCGCGGATGTACGCACCGTATGGGTTCCCGTGCGCGCGCCTGACAGCGCTTGCCGGCGCGGGTAGGTTTTGAAAAGTGACCGGCGGCGCTGCCGCGCGGTTTACGCTTCGGTGACGTATTTTTTCGCTTGGACGCGGTACATTTCCGCGTACTTGCCGTTTTGGCGCATCAGTTCGTCGTGCGAGCCGCACTCGACGATTTTGCCGTCGTCGAACATATAGATCCGGTCCGCCATGCGCGTCGTGGAAAGACGGTGCGAAATGAAGATGACCGTCCTGACCTCGGCGTTTTTCAGAATGGACTGGTTGATCTCGTACTCCGCGATGGGATCGAGGGCGCTGGACGGTTCGTCCATAATAATCAGTTCGTAGGGTCTTGCGAACACCCGCGCGATGGCGATCTTCTGCGACTCGCCGCCGGACAGACCTACGCCGTCTTTGCTGAATTCGGTCGTCAGTTGGGTGTGGATCCCGTTCGGCAGCTGCTTCAGTTTATCGTCGAAGGACGCCGCGTGAAGAGCCGACAGGACCGTCTCCTCGTCCGCGTCGGCGTATTCCCCGCCCATCACGTTCTCCGCGACCGTGGCGGCGAAGACCGAATAATCCTGGAAGACCGCGCCGATATGCTTGCGGTACTCGGCGGGCTCGAATTCGGTAACGCTCCGACCGTTGTACAGGATCTCGCCGTCGGTCGCGTCGTAGAGCCGCATCAGCAGTTTGATGAGCGTGGTCTTCCCCGCTCCGTTGTAGCCGACGAAGGCGACCTTTTCGCCCCGCTTGATCTCGAGATCGATCCCGGAGAGGGTTTTCTTTTCATCCTTGGAAAACGGATAGGCGAAATCAAGCCCCCGGACGGTCAGGGTCTCGAACGCGGGAACGTCCGCCGCGGCTCCCTTGATCTTCGGCTGATAGCCGACGAACTTTCTGACTTTTTCAATGTAAAGACTGTGTTCGTGGAACTTGGTCAGATAGTTGCCGATATCGTTGATGGTCCAGAAAAGTTTGAAGGTCGCCGTGATGCTCGCGGAAAACGAGCCGAGCGAAAGAGCGGGATCGACGAGGAACCGGATGACGAGATAGGCGACGATCGCCGTGTGCGGGATCAGATCCGATAGGAACCCGATCACGAGCGAGAGCGCCAGCACCTTTCCCGCGTACTTTTCGATACACGCGACCCGAGTCCCGGTCGTTCTCCGATACTCTCCTTGCAGATGCTCCGCGATCCCGCCCTGCCGCAGTTCTTTCTGATGGTCGGGGAGGTAGAAGACGCGCCCGATATAACTCAACTTGCGCGTGATCGGGTTGAGTTCCTCGTTCTTTTTGTAGTTGACCTTGTTCAGTTTATGGCGGAAGACGAAGCCGAGACCGACCGCCACCGAAAGCGTGACCGCGACGATCCAATCCATCGTCGCCAAGAGAGCGAGGATGACCGCGCTTGACACGACGCGGTTGATGAAGATACTGAAGTTCTCCATGATCTCGCCCGTGCGGTTGTCCGCCTCCCGGATCGCCCAGATGAAATCGTTATAGAACTCGGGATCGTCGTAACAACTTTGATCGAGTTCCCGCGCCTTTTTGTAAAGTTCGTTCTGGATCCCCTCGTGCAGGACCAGCCGGACCTTCGGTCGGTAGACCTCGAGCCGCCATTTGTTGAACAACTCGAACGAGACGTTGTATCCGGCGACGAGCAAGCTCCAGAACAGGATCGTTCTGAACCCGACCCCCGCCTCGATCGCGTCGAACAGATATTTGAGGAACAAAACCTGAATGACGTGCCAGGCGCCCCGCCCGAACGCCTCGCCGAGCGTAACGAAGGTATAGGAGGGAGCGTATTTGAACGAGTAGCGTAGCATAAACCAGAGGTTGCGGGAAACGTGCCCGACGCTGTGCCGCTCTTTTTTCTCCGGCTTCACTTTGTCTTTTTTCACGCCGACGCCTCCTCTCCGATCGAATAGGAATCCGCCTGCTTGTGCCACATCTCCGCGTACTTGCCGTTTTTTGCGAGCAGTTCGGCGTGTTTGCCCTCTTCTATGACCGCGCCGTTTTCAAACATATAGATCCGGTCCGCCATCGTTGCGCTGGAGAGGCGGTGCGAGATGAAGATGACCGTCTTCCCCTCGCAGGCGTCGAACATATTGCGGTACATTTCCTGCTCCGCGATCGGATCGAGCGCGGAGGTCGGCTCGTCCATGATCACGATCTCCTGATCCCCGGCGAACAGCCGAGCGATCGAGATCTTCTGCGCTTCGCCGCCCGAGAAGACGGCGCCGTCCTTATCGAACTCCTTGGTCACGGTGGAATCGACCCCCTCCGGGAGCGACTCGATCTTTTCGTAAACCCCGGCGCGTTTGAGCGCGTCCTTGACCTTTTCTCTGTCTTCATCGGTCACGTTCCCGCGCAGCAGCACGTTCTCGGCGACGGTGGTGGCAAACAGCCGATAGTCCTGAAACACGATCCCGTACAGATCCCGATAGGAGGACAGGCGGTAGGTTTTGATATTCTCCCCGTTCAGTAGGATCTCGCCCTCGCTCGGGTCGTAGAGGCGCTGTAACAGTTTGACGAGCGTCGTTTTGCCCGCGCCGTTGTGTCCGACGACGGCGATCCGCTCCCCGGATTTCACGGTCAGGTTGACGCCGGAAAGGGCGGGCGCGGTCTGCCCCCCGTAGGTGAAAGAAACGTTTTTGAGTTCCAGTTCCGCGAAACGGGGAACGGCAGGAGCGCTTTCGTCCTCCGCGATCTTCACCTCGTAGTCGAGGAACGTGCGCAGATTCTCGACGTAGAGCGCGTTTTCGTGGAGATTGACGAAGACCTCTCCGACGTACTCCACGTTGCCGGCGATGCTGCTGATCGAGTTGATCACGACGAAACAGTCGCCGAGCAGCATCGTTTTTCTCACCAACGTCTTATACGCCGCGAGAACGATGGTCCCCGTCGAGACCAGAAGATCGTAGATGAGATCGAACGCGTAGCGAAAAAGCATCAGCTTGAATCCGTACTGCCGGACGATGTTTTTCATTTCCGAGACGCTGCTGTGCATGCGTTTGTACATCACTTTCCACATCTCGGTCAAACGCATCTCTTTGGAATAGTCGCGCAGATAGAAGGTCCTGCGGACGTAATCTTTCTGCCGTCCAACCTCCTTGTTTCTCATATCGTATTCGTGTTGGATCCGGTTGCGCCGTCGCCCGATCAAGAGCGTGTAGATCAAAGGAAGGAGCGCGAACAGAAGAAAGATCGGGTCGATCACGGCGATCAGCGCCCCCGCGCCGACAACGTAAACAACGACCCAGACGAAGTCCAGCACGTTGTTCATCGTAGCGTACGCCTTGTCGGTCGCCGCGTTGATCGCCTTGACGTAATCGTCGTAGAAAGCCGGGTCCTCGTAGCACGCAAGGTCGACCTCCGCCGCTTTCTTTTGCAGAAGGTTCTGGAAATAAGCGTCCACGACCGGAAACCGCTTCTCATAATACCGCCACAGAATGCGGTAAAAGACGAAGCACACGATCCCGAAGGCGGCGATCAGGGAGATCGTGATGACGACCGTTTTGATCGGTTTGCCCTCCTGCAGGGCGTTCAGGGCGTATTTAAAAAGATAGGTTCGGAACAAAAACGACTGTATCGCCGACAGCACGACATGAAGCAGCGATATCCAAAAAAGACCGGGGCTCGCCTTCATGACCAGCCCGATCATATATCCGTTGTTTTGGAAGGTACGCTTCCAACCGAGTTTCTTTTTCTCTTTATCCATTGCTTTTCCGAAAAAAACGGGACGCGGTCTGAACGCGCCCCGCAACACACACGGACGACCCGAAAACGATCGGATCCGAACGCATTGATTATAGCATATCTTTACCGGATCCGTCAAGACACCGTTCGTTTATTCGTTTCGCCCTTCGGTTGAATCCCTCTCCGCTCCGCAGCGCAGGGGGTCCGGGCTCAGACGCTCCCTCCGTAATTATAGTCGTGCAGAATGCCGAGGACCTCGTAGGGCAGAACGCCGGCGACGACCGCGGCTTCGATCTGCGTTTCCAGATATTCGGCGTACGGCAACAGCGTCTCGATCAGACGCCAATCCATTTCCCCGTCCAAAATCTTCGCGAAGATCGATTCCTTCGATTTGCTGTTGAGCAGAGGGATGATCCGTTCGAGCAGTTCGTCGCTGACTCCGTCAAGCGACGCGCCGTCGATCAACCGTTCGACCGATTCGTCGTTCAGATACTCCGCGAGGTTGACGATATCGGAGATATCGACGCCCTGTTTATCGAGCTTGCGCGATAGTTTTTCGAGGACGCTGGGCTTCAGGATCGGCGCGAGGTTGACCACGTCCGAGACGCTGTCGACCGAAACGTCGGCATCCCCCGAAGCCACGCTTTGCAGGATCCGGGATTCCCCCTTTGTCGGATCCCCGTATCCGATCAGCTCGTCGAGTGCGATCCCGAAAAGCTCCGCGATCTTGACAAGTACGGAGATATCCGGGAAACTCTCGCCGCGCTCGTATTTTGAGATCGCCTGCCGCGACAGATTGAGTTTGTCCGCCACCTCGTCCTGCGTCATATCTGCCCGCTTCCGAAGGGTCGATAACGCCTTCCCTATCTTTCTCGTATCAAACATTCCCGTTCTTCCGCTCTTCCTTTCTTGCGTTTTCCCCGAAGGTCTTTTTTCCCTTTGCCTTCATTGTACCAGAAAACCCGATAAAGTCAAGCAACGATCGGTAGCGTGAGAAAACGAGGCGGAAACAAGAAACCGCCTGCGCTCCCGCAGGCGGTTTTCTTTTGAAAAAAACGGTGAAATGCCGCGCGCATCCGCCCGTCAACCGCGTTTCCACGCTTGGCGGCTGAAGAGGACGATGATCGGGAAGATTTCAAGCCGTCCCGCGAGCATATCGACGATCAGAACGATCTTCGAGAGGATCCCGAACCCGGCGAAGTTGGATGCGGGTCCGATCATACCGAGCCCCGGTCCGACGTTGTTGAAACAGGCGAGGACGGCGGACAGATTCTCGGTCAGTCCGTAGGGCGACGTGAACGAGACGACGGTGAAACTCGCCGCCGCGATGAGGATATAGGCGGCGAAATAGGCGTTGGTGTTGGCGAGGATCTTCTCGGAGACGGGTTTGCCCGAAAGCCGGACCGTCTTGACCTTCTGCGGGTGCATCACCTCGCCGATATTCCGCTTCATGATCTTGAAGAGCATCACGACGCGGGAGCATTTCAGTCCCCCGCCGGTGCTTCCGGCGCAGGCGCCGACCACCATCAGGATCAGAAGCAGCGCCTTTGAGAAAGCGGGCCAGAGTTGTTCGTAATCGGTGGTTGAAAACCCGGTCGTCGTGATGATCGACGAGACCTGGAAAAAGGCGTGGCGCACCGTTTCGCCGACGCCGCCGTAAACCCCGTTCCGGAACAGGTTCCAGACGATCAGTCCGACGCTGCCGAAGACGGTCAGAAGGTAGAAGCGAAGTTCCTCATCCCGGAAAACCGAGCGCATCCGCCCGAGCAGGACGAGATAATGGATCGAGAAGTTGATCCCGAAGAGGAGCATAAAGACGGTGCAGACGTTCTGGATATAGGGGGAAAAACTCGCGATGCTGTCGTCCCTCGTCCCGAACCCTCCCGTTCCGGCGGTACCGAAGGCGGTGCAGACCGAATCGAAAAGCGACATCCCCCCGCAGAGCAGGAAGATCACGTTCAGGGCGGTCATGGCGATATAGATCAGGTAGAGCACCGTCGCCGTCCGGCGCATTTTCGGTACGAGTTTGCCGACCGTGGGTCCCGGGCTCTCGGCGCGGAGAATGTGGAGGGTATAGCCCTCGTTGCGTCCGCTGATCGGGACGAGCGCGAGCAGAAAAACCAGCACCCCCATACCGCCGAGCCAATGGCTGAAACTCCGCCAGTAGAGGATCCCTTTCGGGAGCGCGGAGGGGTGCGCGAGGATCGTGGATCCTGTGGTCGTAAAGCCCGAAACCGTCTCGAACAGAGCGTCGAGGAAGTTCGGGATCGCGCCCGAAACGAGAAACGGGATGCAGCCGAACAGGCAGAGCACGATCCAGCTGACCCCGACGCAGACCATCCCCTCGCGGGCGTAAAAACCCGATCCCGCGCCGCGGGAAAGGAAATAGAGGATCGCCGAAACGGCGCCCGCCGCCGCCATCGCGGAGAGGAACCCGACGACCGACCCGGTCTCGCGGAGCACGAGCGAGATCAGAAGGGCGGGGACCATGGACGCCGTCTCGATCGCGAGGATCATGGAGATGAAGCGTCCGAGCATCTTATAGTTCATACGCGCCCTCCGTCATCACTCGAAAACGTCGTTGAACCGAAGAAGCACCGTATCGCCGCTGACGACGATGACGACGGTGTCGCCCGCGCGGAAACTGGTATCGCCGCCGGGGATGATGACCTCGCTTCCGCGAAGGATCCCGGCGATCAGCACGTTCTTTTTCAGGGACAGTTTTTTCAGAGGAACGTCGGTGTTCGCCGCCGAACCGTCGAGGTGAAACTCGATCGCCTCCGCCTGTCCGTCCGCGATGTGGTGGACGGCGACGGCGGCTCCGGTCTGGTTCTGCATCGCGCGGACGTAGCGGACGATGTTGTTGACCGAGAGGATCCGGGGCGAGACGATGCTCCCGACCGGGAGATTCTCGATGATGCTGGTGTCCTCCATCCGTCCGAGTTTCGTGACCGTCTGCGGGATCCCGCGTCGGTTGGCGTAGAGCGAAACGAGGATGTTCAATTCGTCAAGACCTGTCAGAGACACGACTGCGTCGCTGTCGGCGATCCCCTCGCTGTCGAGCAGGGTCTGGCGCGAAGCGTCGCCGAGTATGACGTCGGCGCCCGGCAGCACCTCGGAAAGATGCCGCGCCTGTTCGGGGTCGCGCTCGATGATCGAGACCGAAACGCGGCGGTCGAGCAGAGTCTCCGCCAGATAGTAACTGATGGTTCCGCCGCCGACCAGCATCACGCGCTTGACCTTGTGCGTCACGATCCCGAGATTGCGGAGCAGGGTGGACAGATCCTCCGACGAGGCGGTCACGAAGATACGGTCGCCCTCCCGCAGAACGAATCGTCCGCTGTTCGGCGTATAGGTCACCCCGTCGCGCAGGACCGCGCAGATCAGCGCGCGGCAGTTGAGAAGCCCCGGCAGATTGGAGAGGGGCTGGTCGGACAGTTTGCTTTCGCGGTCGATTTTCAGTTCGACGATCTCCAACCGCCCGTGCGCGAAGGTGTCGCGTTTCAAAAACCCGGGGAATTTCAAAAGACGGTCAATCTCGACGGCGGTCTGCTTCTCGGGGTTGAAGGTCATCGAGAGTCCGAAACGGTCGCGCATCTCGTAGATCTGCCCCATATATTCGGGGTTATGGATCCGGGCGATGGTATGCAGTTTTCCGTTCATCGAGTGAGCGGTCATACAGGTCAGCAGGTTGAGTTCGTCCGACCCCGTCGCGGCGATCAGAAGATCGGCGGTGCCGATCCCGGCGTCGCGGAGCGTTTCCATCGAGGCGCAGTTGCCCCGGAGGGTCATCACGTCGTACTTCCCCGCCGTCGCTTCGAGAACCGTCGCGTCGCGGTCGATTAAGATTACGTCGTGTCCCTCGTCAGCCAATTCTTTTGTCAGAGTCTCGCCCACTTTGCCGTTGCCGGCAATCAGGATCTTCATTCTTACGTTCACTCCGTATCAAGTCATAATCATATTTTGCGCTCGCATTATAACATAAACGACCGAAAAAGTCAAGTCAAAGCGCGCGCCGACGCGCGCGCGACGCCGAAAAGAAGCGGGAGAGGGTCCCGCACGGGGACCCTCTCTTTTCCGGGGGGCGGTTGTGATTTTTCCTTTATTCAAGCGGGACTGCCGGCGAATACAAGTATCCCTGATAGCAGTCGCATCCGATCTCGTGCAGGATCTCCCGCTGCTCCGTCGTCTCGACGTATTCGGCGATGACCGGGAGCGAAAGCGAATCCGCGAGCCCGGTGATCGACGAGATGATCTCGCGGCAGTTCTGACTGGCGGAAAGTCCGCGCACGAGCGATCCGTCGATCTTGATGACGTCGAAGAGACTGTCTTTCAGATAGTGCAGCGAGGTCTGCCCCATCGAGAAATCGTCGATGGCGAGGAGCAGTCCCATCCCGCGCAGTTCCGCCAGATACCCGCGGGCATCCTCCCCGAGGTCGAGCGCGGTCTGCTCGGTGACTTCGATGCAGACGTTTTTCCCGGCGAACGGTTCCTGTTCGTTCAGTTTCCGGCAAAAGGCGACGAAGCGCGGGGTCGTGACCGTCCCTCCGGTCACGTTGACCGAGAGTTTGACGTTCTCGCCGAAGCGGCGAAGGACGGCGGGGCGTTCGGAGAGCGCCTTTTCCAATACCGTCTCCTCAAATTTTGCCAGCAGGTTGGATTCGGTCACGAGTTTCACGACGAGCGGCGGATAAAGGATCCCGTAGACGGGGTGCTTCCAGCGGAGGAGCGCCTCGACTCCGACGCACTTCCCCGCGTAGTCGTACTGCGGCTGGTAGTAAAGCGCCACGTGGCGCGACATCCCCTCGCGGATATCGGCGCAGAGCGATTTCGCCACGTCGCTGTATATATTGTCGAGATCGAGCACCCGCTTGTTCTGCAACTCCTGTTCGTGTTCGCGGAAATACTCCATAAACGCGCTGAAATGCCGTCTGCCGTTCCGTTCGGACTCACGGTCGAGCATCCGCACGAACGGGAAATAGATCGCGACGCCGACAAGGACGAGGAAAAGTTGGAGAAGAAGTCCGCGGATCCCGCACGCCTTGAATCCGCCGAGCAGGATCGGCGTCGTCCAGTAGATCTCGGTGGCGCTCCCGATGACCGGAACGAGCCCGGTGAACGTCGCGAGGTATGCCGCAGAATAGCAGACGAGCGGAACGGCGAGGAAGGGGATCAGCATCACGGGATTGAAAACGATCGGAAGCCCGAAGACCATCAGTTCGTTGATGTTGCAGAGCATCGGGATCGACGCCGTGATCCCCAGCCGTCTCTGCGCGCGGTTGCGCGAGAAGGCGAGCAGCGCGATGAGGAGGCAGATCGTCGTGCCGCATCCGCCCATCAGGACGAAGCAGTCGAAGAACGCCTTGTTTTGCAGAATCTCGCCCGACATCCCGCCGACGATCTGATCGTCCATCACGCCTTCAAGCGCGTCGCTTCCGTGGACGCCGAAAAACCAGAGAACAGAGGACACGAGGACGAAGCAGAAGCCCTTTAAAAAGCCCGCCTTGACGTGCGAGAAGGCCGCGTTCATTCCCCGGATGTAGAGATTGTGGATCGAATGATCGTGCGAGACGTAAAGGATGATCGCGTTCAGAATGCCGAAGGTCGCCGTCACGACGAGGATCGGGAAGAAGGAGGAGAGCATCCGGTTGAACTCGCGATCGGCGCCGGGTGAAAACAGATAGCTCCGGCGGCGGCGGAAAAAGCGATCGGCGGCGTAATAGAGCGACGACGCGCCGAGCCCCGCGACGATGGCGAGCACCATCGATTTGACGCCCATCTGCGTACTTCCGAAAGCGTCGGCGCCGAAGGTTTCAAAATCAAGATAGGCGCCCGAGAGGATGAAGAAGGCGACGAGCGAGGCGAACACGGCGCCGCCGCTGACCGTCTCCGGATCCGCCTTGACCTTCATATACGAACGGCTGATCGAGTAGGTCATATAGACCGACAGGACGCCGAAGGTCGCGCTGTTGACGTAGAGAAAGATCTTGTCGAACACGCCGCCCGCAAAGGTCTGAATGAATTGACGGTAGCCGTCGATCGGCAAAAAGCGGAAAACAAGAGCAAACGCGCCGATGATCAGCACGGGGATCATATTGACAAGACCCCCGCGAACGGCGCGCACAAAGGTTAATTGTTCGGTTTTCCGGACAAAGGAAACGACGTGCAGCGGTTTTTTGTTTTTTTGCATCGTAGTTTATCCTTCTTGCAAGAAAGATTTTACCATTTTTACAAAACCATTATATCACTTTTCGGCGAAAAGTCAAGAAACCGGGCGTATTTTCGCTGTGCGGAGCGAAAAAAGCCGGAGCGCCGCAAAACGCGGCGCTCCGGTCGGGAACGCGGGGGATCGGGACGCGCTTACTTTTTGTGGCAGGCGCCGCTCATCGGGCAATGCCCGCAGTTGCACCCGCAGGCGGACTTCCCCGTCTTCCTGCCGTGCAGGATGGAGAAAATACACCCCGCCACAACGCCGAGCAGCGCCAATACGATCAGGAGCGTCGCCCAATTGGAAGCAATCCACGCAAACATAAGAAATCCTCCTTTCCCGGTCGTCCGGGTTTACTTGGAAACGGTCACGTTCCGTTCGAGTTTGTCGGCTTCGCGATATTTCCGGAAGAAGAGCATGTAGACCGCGAGGGCGATCAGCGCGAGCGCAGCGACGAGCCCGAAGACGTGCCCGACCGTCGTCACAGTCGATCCCGACGCGAAACTGCCGTCGAAGACCGAGCCGATCTGGTAGACCGCAAGCGAGACGGCGTAGGCGAATCCGCATTGATACCCGATCGCGAACCAGGTCCACTTCCGGTTGTTCATCTCGCGCTTGATCGCGCCGATGGCGGCGAAGCAGGGCGCGCAGAGCAGGTTGAAGATCAGGAACGAGTAGGCGGTCACGCCGGTGAACGCGGAGCGGAGCGCGGCGTAGGTGTTGACGGCTCCTGCGCCGTAGAGAATGCCCATCGTGCCGACGATGTTCTCCTTCGCCACAAGACCCGTGACCGAGGCGGTCGCCGCCTGCCAGGTCCCGAAGCCGAGCGGACGGAAGAGGAAGGCGAACGGAATGCCGATCTTCGCGAGCATCGAGTATTCGAGTTCATCCTCGGCGAGCATCCGGAAGGATCCGTCGACCACGCCGAAGAAGGAGAGGAACCAGACCACGATGGTCGAGAGCAGGATGATCGTTCCCGCCTTCTTGATGAACGACCAGCCGCGTTCCCACGTCGAACGGAGCACGTTGCCGACCGTCGGCAGGTGGTAGGCGGGGAGTTCCATCACGAAGGGGGCGGGGTCGCCGGCAAAGGGTCTCGTCTTTTTTAAGATCACGCCCGAGACGATGATCGCCGCCATCCCGATGAAGTAGGCGGAGGTCGCCACCAGCGCCGAGCCGCCGAAGATCGCGCCGGCGATCATCCCGATGAACGGCACCTTCGCGCCGCAGGGGATGAAGGTCGTGGTCATGATCGTCATCCGGCGGTCGCGCTCGTTTTCGATGGTACGCGACGCCATGATCCCGGGGATTCCGCAGCCCGTCCCGATCAGCATCGGGATGAAGGACTTGCCGGAGAGACCGAAGCGCCGGAAGATCCGGTCGAGAACGAAGGCGATCCGCGCCATATAGCCGCACGATTCGAGGATCGCGAGGAGCAGGAAGAGCACCAGCATCTGCGGGACGAATCCGAGCACCGCGCCGACGCCCGCGACGATCCCGTCGAGGATCAGTCCCGAGAGCCACGCGGGCGCGTTCGCCGCGTCAAGCCCCCGTCCGATCAGGGCGGGGATCCCCGGCACCCACGCGCCGTAATCGGCGGGATCGGGTTCGTCGAAGCCGCTCTCCTCAAAATACGCGGCGGCGTCACGGTAGGACGTCGCGTTGACGTCCTCCCCGGCGTCCTCCGGCACCGCGTCGAAGTAAACGGTGATCTCGATCGGTTCGAGGGTTTCCTCGTCCTCGATCTCGGTCACGGCGGTGGCGTCTGCGGGCTCGTCGAGCCGCGCCCGGAGCGCCGCGACGGTCGCGTCGGGATCGAAGTCCTCGGCTTCGGGGTCAACCTCGACCTCGAACGCCGCCGCGGCGTTCATCGCCGCCGACCAGTCGCCCGCCGCGTCCTCGTAGCGGGCGGTGCCGATCCCGAACATGTGCCAGCCGTCGCCGAAGAGACAGTCGTTCGTCCAGTCGGTCGCGGCGGTTCCGACCGCCACCATCGAGATCCAGTAGACCAAAAACATCACGAGCGCGAAGATCGGCAGTCCGAGCCAGCGGTTGGTGACGATCCGGTCGATCTTATCCGACGTCGTTTGTCCCCCGGTCTTTTTCTTTTTATAACACGCCTTGACGACGCCGGCGATGTAGAGATAGCGCTCGTTCGTGATGATGCTCTCGGCGTCGTCGCCGAGTTCGCGTTCCGCCGCGGCGACGTCCTCCTTGATATGCGCCATCGTCTCGCCGGGGACGCTCAGTTCGGCGAGCGCCTTGTCGTCCCCCTCGAAGACCTTGATCGCGTACCAGCGCTGCCGCTCCTCGGGAAGATCGTGAAGCGCCGCCTCCTCAATATGTGCGAGCGCGTGTTCGACGGGACCCGAAAACGTGTGCTGCGGGATCGTCCGGGTCCCCTTCGCCGCCTCGATCGCCGCCTCCGCCGCCTCCGTGACCCCGACGCCCTTCAGGGCGGAGACCTCGACCACGCGGCAGCCGAGTTGGCGCGACAGTTCGGAAAGATCGATCTGATCCCCGCGCTTTTTCACGAGGTCGATCATATTGACCGCGACCACCACCGGGATCCCGAGTTCGGTCAGTTGGGTCGTCAGGTACAGGTTCCGTTCGAGGTTGGTGCCGTCGAGAATGTTCAGAATCGCGTCTGGGCGTTCCCCGATCAGATAGTTCCGGGCGACCACCTCTTCAAGCGTGTAGGGCGAGAGCGAATAGATACCGGGGAGGTCTGTGACCGTCACCCCGTCGTGCCGTTTCAGTTTTCCTTCTTTCTTCTCGACCGTCACCCCCGGCCAGTTCCCGACGAACTGATTGGAGCCCGTCAGGGCGTTGAACAGGGTCGTTTTCCCGCTGTTGGGGTTCCCCGCGAGCGCAATACGCATACTTGTTTCTCCTTTCCGTGTCGGTTGCCCTCGGCTAACCGCACGTTCAAAAAAATAATTCGGGCGACGCTCGCCCCGTTACTCGACCTCGACCGTATCGGCGTCGGCTTTGCGGATCGAAAGTTCGTACCCGCGCAGGGTGATCTCGATCGGATCGCCGAGCGGCGCGACCTTCCGCACCCGGACCTCGGTCCCGCGGGTCAGTCCCATATCCATGATCCGCCGCCGCACCGCGCCCTCGCCGTGCAGCCGCAGAACCGTGGCGACACCGCCGACCGGAACGTCTTTCAGCGTTTTCATATATAGCCCCTCCTTAAATCATAATTTTCTGCGCCATCTCGCGGCTGACCGCGATCCGGGCGTCCTTGACCGATACGATCAGGTTCCCGCCGGACGAGGAAACGACGCGCACCGTCCCTCCGACGACGAACCCGAGATTTTCGAGGTGTTTCTTCACCTCCGGGGTTCCCCCGATCCGCCGGATCACCTGTTCCTCTCCGACGTCGGCAAACTGTATGGGCATCATCGTTTTCCCTTTCCGCCGCGGATAGTTACCCGTGGCTAACCTTTCGCTCTATATTATAGTTACCCGCGGCTAACTTGTCAAGGGGTTTTGCGAAAAAAAAGAAAAAAGATCGCGGGAACGGGAACGGGTCGAAAAAAAGGGGGGCTTGCATTTCTCCCCGTTCTGTGCTACAATGGAGACGGAAAAAAGCACGGAACGGAGGGCGCGCGTATGCAGGAATCGGGAGAAATGTATTTGGAGACCATTCTCGTACTGAGCCGGGAAAAACGCGACGTGCGCGCGATCGACGTCGGGCAGAAGATGGGATACTCGAAGCCGTCGGTCAGCCGGGCGCTCGCGCGGCTCCGCGCCGACGGGTTTCTCTCGGTCGACGGGGGCGGGTTTATTCGCCTGACCGACAAGGGGAGCGCGATCGCCGAGAAGATCTACGAGCGTCACCACGTCCTGTCGGAACTGTTGACCCGGATCGGGGTCGACCCCGAAACGGCGACCGAGGACGCCTGCCGGATCGAGCACGTCATCAGCGACGAGTCGTTTGCGGCGATCAAACGGAGCATCGGAAAATAAGCGCGAAAGAAAACGGGGAGGACGAATCGTCCTCCCCGTTTCTTTTTGTCCCGGGACGTCAGTCGGCGGTCTTCCCCATCCGTTCGAGGATCTTGCGCCCGACGAAGACGCCGCTCGCCGATGCGTGAGACAGCGAGTGGGTCACGCCCGAACCGTCCCCGATGACGAAGAGTCCGGGGTGCACCGTTTCAAGGTTCTCGTCGGTCGCCACCTCCATATTGTAGAACTTGACCTCGACGCCGTAAAGAAGCGTGTCGGGGTTCGCGGTCCCCGGCGCGACCTTATCGAGGGCGTAGATCATCTCGATGATGCCGTCGAGGATCCGCTTCGGAAGAACGAGACTGAGGTCTCCCGGCGTGGCGTTCAGGGTCGGACGCACCGATCCCTCGTCGATCCGCGCCGACGTGCTTCTTCTGCCGTGGATCAGGTCGCCGAACCGCTGCACGATCACGCCGCCGCCGAGCATATTGGAGAGCCGCGCGATGCTCTCGGCGTAGCCGTTGCTGTCGCGGAAGGGCTCGGAAAAATGCTTGGAGACGAGGAGCGCGAAGTTGGTGTTCCCGGTCTTCTTGTTCTCGCCCTCGAAGCTGTGCCCGTTGACCGTAATGATCCCGTTGGTGTTCTCGTTGACGACGATGCCGTGCGGGTTCATACAGAAGGTACGCACCCGGTCCTCAAAGGTCTCGGTGCGGTAGGTGATCTTGCTCTCGTAGAGTTCGCTCGTCAGATGCTCGAAGATCTCGGCGTTCAGTTCGACCCGCACGCCGATGTCGACGCGGTTCGACATGGTTTCGATGCCGAGCGCGCGGCAGGTCTTTTCCATCCACTTCGATCCGCTCCGTCCGACCGAAACGACGCAGGTGCGGCAGGTGTAGGCGTGTCCGCCCGCCTCGATCCGGTAGCCCTCGTCCAGCCGTTCGAGCGTCTCGACCGGGGTGTTGAAGCGGAACTCGACCTTCTTTTCGAGTTCGCGGTAGAGGTTTTCCAGAACGATATAGTTGATGTCGGTGCCGAGGTGGCGCACCTTGGCGTTCAGCAGCACCAGCTTGTTCTGCAAGCAGATCTTGCTGAACCGCGTGCCCGCCGTCGAGTAGAGTTTCGTCCCCTCGCCGCCGTATTTCAGGTTCACCGAATCGACGTATTCCATCAGTTCCAGCGCCTTCTGCCGTCCGATATGTTCGTAGAGCGAACCGCCGAAGTCGTTGGTGATATTGTATTTTCCGTCCGAGAAAGCGCCGGCGCCGCCGAAGCCCGACATGATCGAGCAGGTCTTGCACCCGACGCAGGATTTTACCTTGTCGCCGTCGATCGGGCACTTCCGTTTGGGGAGCGGGTTGCCCTCCTCGAAGACCGCGACCCGAAGACCGCTGTCCCGCATCTCGAACGCCGACCAGATCCCGCCCGGTCCCGCGCCGATGATGATGACGTCGTAATCGAACATACTATCCCTTCTTTCCGCAAAAAGCGCCCGATCGTGACGGAATCGCGTCGTCGATCGGGCTTCGCTTTTTCCGTTCCATTATAGCACGGAACGGAAGAATTGTCAAGAGACTCGGCGGGCGCCCGGTTCCCTTGCGTTACGGGTTGAGTTGGTTGAAACCGAACGAGGGCCAGTCGCCCTCTCCGAGGGTGGCGTCCCAGCCGATCCCCGACCCGTCGTACGGGGTCAGCGCGACGACTCCTCCGGGAGCCGTGAAGGTGAGAAGTCCGCCCTCCGCCGTCGAACGGGCAAGCCCGGCGGGCGTACCGTCGACCGTGATGAGCCAGTCGCCCTCGGCGACGCCCGAAATATAGTATTTGAACGTGCCGTTGACGCTGTTCGTGAAACTGAACTCGGTCTCGCGGCGCGCGGAATCGATGATGAAGACCGCCGCCGTGTTGCCGAGCACCGCGCCCTTGACGGTCGCGTTCGAGATCCCCGTCGCGGTCAGGTCGGTGGGATCGTCCTCGTCGCAGACGTACATCACGTTCAGGAGTTGGCTGGTCTTGCTGCCGGTGTTCGGGCTGACCTCGACGCGGCCCCAGAAGCCGTCGTCGCCGCCGTTGGTCGGGGTGATCTGGCTACCGTTGACGACGTAGTTGCGATTCGCGCCGCCGATCTTCTCGATGTTATCGCCGCCGAACACGCTCTGCATCACGAGTTTCGCGCCGTACTGGTTGACCATCGTGACGGTATTGCCGTTGATCGTCGGTTCCGCCGGCACGTGAAGCAGGAAGGTCTTTTTGTAGGAGGCGTACTTCGCCGTGATATTGTCGAAGACGAAGAAGTAGAGTTCCTCGTTCGGATCGGCGGTGTCGTAAACCGTCAGCATCCGGCGGTTTGCCTCGGTGACGGTCGAACTGGCGTAAGCGGGGGTGATGTCGCCGGCGATATAGGCGTACGCCGGGACGTTCTGCGCGACGTCGGAGTAGCCGTAGGCGTAACCCGTGACGGTACCCGTCTTATAGGTGTCGGTCTGCCAGTTCGCGTAACTCCCCGCCTCGCCCGGCTGGCGTTGTCCGTTTCCGTTGACCAGGACGCAGTTGTGGGCGATGGTCGCCTGGTGATAGTTCGTAAAGTGGCTGTCGCCGTACTTGTCGTAGGAACCGGTATCGCCCGCGAGCATTCCCTTGTACCAGATCTGGAACTGCCCCGCGTCGGCGTGGTCGTGGTTCGCCCCGGTGCGGCAGCCGATCTTCATCAGGGTCGCCGCCATCGTGCTGTCCCACGCGTCGCGCGTGATGATCTGCCCGAGCCAGCCGCCGTTGTAGACGATCTTGGATTCCCCGGTGTGGCGGTCCCCCGCTTTTTTAACGCCGCTTGAAGAGCAGATCAGGTATTCCCCGACGCTCGCGTTGACCGTGAAACTGTTGTCGAATTTGGAATGACTCCATTGGAAATACTCCAGTTGCGCCCGGAGCGTCCGGTCCTCGAACAGATGCGACGCGATCAGGGCGGCGCGTCCGAAGTTCTGGAACTCCGAGTCGTTCGTGTGGTTGTCGCCCGACTGGAACGCGCCCCGTCTCGGCATATCGCCGTACGCGGACAGTTCGTAGGCGTAAACGGTGTGCAGAACCTGCCGCATCCCCTCCTCGTCGTAGGGGATCTCGCCGGTCGCCGCTTTCAGGAGCAGCGCCGAGAAGAGGTCGGAGGTGAA
>JAGCXA010000063.1 GCA_017961575.1 Clostridia bacterium
ATATCGTGCGCGTCGCGCCAGCCGAGTTCCTTCGTCGCCGCGATGCAGAAACTGTCGGCGGCGGCGTTGAAGTCGCCCATCAGAACGCCGGGGCATCCGTAGCGTCCCATCACCTCTTCGAGCGCGGCGGCTGCCTGCCGGATCTGGTATTCGCGCGCCTCGCGCGACCCCGGGACGGCTTCGTGCGACTGCCACCACAGGTGGGTGGACGTGGCGGCGACCTTGGCTTTCGTTTCCCGATCCTCGAAGACTCCCCAGCAGTAGGACTTCGTTTCCCCGTTGTTGTACGTGCAGGGAAGCCCCGGGATCGTTTCGGAATAGCGGAAGAACCCGCTCTCGATCAGTTTCAGCTTGTCCTGACGGTAGATGATCGGCGTGTCCCCGCCCGTAATCAATTCGTAGCGGGCGGTTCCGCCGTTCTTGTCGGGGCAGTCGGCGAGCCCCGCCATCAGCAGGTTCGCCATCTTCACCGACGATTCCTGCAACCCCAAAACGTCGGGGAGCAGATCGCGGTAGACGCGGAGCAGCCCCTTGACGCGCACCTCGGCGGAGCAGTCGCCGCCCCGCTCGATCCACTTCGGCAGGTTGTCGTCGCACTTCCAGATATTGTTCGACATAATCAGCATAGACGTATGACCTCTTTCCGGTTCGTTTTCGCCATTATTATAGCACCCGGAACCGCAAAAATCAAGCGCGCGGAGCGTTTTTCCGCGCGCTTTTCGCACTCAGACAGGTCGGTCGCGCCCGATATACAGATCGCTCCGTTCCTCCGGCGTCAGATCGTCCACGTCCCGCCCCAGTTTCATTTCGGTCCACGCCCGGTTGGGGACGGGGGGATCGGGGACCTCCGGCGTCCTCGGGACGTCGGTCGCCGGGACGGCGCCGGGGAACTCCTCGATCGGCTTTTTCCTCTGTTCGGGGGTCTCGTTCGGTTTCATCGCTTTTCCTCCTTTTTCGGGATAGCGGTAGTTTGATTCCGCCAGCGCCGATTTATGCAAAAAGGAAAGCCGCCCGCCCGCGTTTTTTCGGCAAACCCGTTGACGAACCCCCGCCCGTCTGTTATAATAAGGTAACTTGTAGTCCGACCTTCGCGCGCCGAGCGGCGCGCGCGACCCGCGAGGAACCGTCCGATGCTGTTTTCCAAATACTTAAACAAATATTACGCCCGATACTGGTATTTCTTCCTCGTCGGGATTTTTGCGCTTGTCGCCGTCGACTACGTGCAGCTTTTCCAACCCGAATTTCTCGGCGAACTCGTCGACTCTTTGAAAGAGGGGCGCGCCACGGCGGAATCGGTCTTCTCGATCGTCCTGAAACTGCTCGCCGTCGCGGGCGTGATGTTCTTCGGGCGGATGCTCTGGCGCTACACGCTCTTCAACGCCTCCCTCCGCATTCAGGCGGGGCTTCGCCGCGAAATGTTCCTGAAAAGCGAGCGGCTCTCCCCGACCTACTACCACGCGACGAAGGTCGGTTCGATCATGTCGTGGTTCACGACCGACCTCGACACGATCGAGGAGTTCACCGGCTTCGGCACCGTACAGCTCGTCGACGCCTTCTTCCTCGGGATCCTCGTCATTCTGCGGATGTTCCGGCTCGACTGGGCACTCGCGCTGCTCTCGATGATCCCGATGGTGCTCATCATCGTCTGGGGCGGGCTGGTCGAGAAGTACATGGCGCTGAAATGGGAGGAACGGCAGGGCGAATACGACAAACTCTACGACTTCACGCAGGAGAACTTCACCGGCATCCGGGTCGTCAAGGCGTTCGTCAAGGAGACGAGCGAGATCCACGCCTTCGCCAAGGTCGCGAAAAAAAACGCCGACTGCAACGTGAGTTTCGTGCGCGTCTCGGTCCTCTTCGACGTTATCATCGAACTCATCATCGCCCTGATCTCGGCGATGATCCTCGGTTTCGGCGGCTGGTTCGTCTATTCGACGGTCGCGGGCAACCCGATCTCGGTCTTCGGTCACGCGATCAACCTTACGGCGGGCGGGCTCGTCACCTTCTTCGGCTACTTCGACACGCTGATCTGGCCGATGATCGCGCTCGGTTCGCTCGTGACGATGCGCAGTCGCGCGAAGGCGTCGATGAAGCGCGTCTCGGCGTTCCTTGACGCCGACGAGGACGTGCGGAATCCCGAAAACCCCGTCGTCCTGACCGACGTCCGGGGCGGGATCGAGTTCCGGCACCTCACCTTCTCCTATCCCGGGGTCGATTTGAAGATCCTCGACGACGTCACCCTGAAAATCGAACCCGGCGAGACCGTCGGCGTCGTCGGGCGGATCGGGCGCGGAAAGACCACGCTCGTCACCCTCCTGACCCGGCTCTACAACGTTCCGCACGGCACCGTTTTCATCGACGGGGTCGATATCATGGACTGCGACGTCAGTTCGGTGCGGCGCGCCGTCGCCCTCGTCCCGCAGGACAGTTTTCTCTTCTCGGCGCCGATCCGGGAGAACATCGGATTCTCGCGCGACGATCCCTCAATGGAGACCGTGCGCGATGCCGCGGAGTTCGCCGACGTCGCTTCGAATATCGAGGAGTTCAAGGACGGCTACGAGACCGTGACGGGGGAACGCGGCGTCACGCTCTCCGGCGGACAGAAACAGCGCGTTTCGCTCGCCCGCGCCTACCTGAAAGACGCCCCGATCCTGATCCTCGACGACTCGGTCTCTGCGGTCGACCTCAAAACCGAGGAGAAGATCTTGCGGAACATCCGTGAAAAACGGGCGGGGAAGACGACCGTCGTCGTCGCCTCGCGCGTCTCGACCGTTTCGCATTTTTCGCGCATCATCGTCCTCTCGGACGGGCGGGTCGAGGCGTTCGACACCCCCGAAAACCTCCTGAAAATCTCCCCGACCTATCGGAAGATGGTCTATTTGCAGGAACTTGAAAAAGAAGTGGAAGGGGGGGATACGAATGGCTGATTTCCTTGACGAAACCGAGGAAAAGGAACGGCTGAAAGGCGATAAGAAGATCCCCTTCCGTATCCTTCTCCGCCGGATGCTCGCCTACGTGCGCCCCGAGATCGGGTCGTTTATCTTCGCGGGCTTCCTCCTCGTCCTGAACGTCGCGCTCGACGTCGTGATCCCGCTGATCTTCTCGCGCATCACCGATACGCTGACGAGCGAGATCATCGACCTTCGCACCGTGATCCTGCTCGCCGTCGGGGCGTTCGTCATCGGCGCTGTCAACAACCTGTTCATCTACGTCGAGTCGATGGTGCTTCAAAAGGCGGGACAGCGGATCATCTACACGCTCCGCAACGACGTCTTCACCCACATCGAGGGGATGAGTCAGAACCAATTCTCCGAGATGCCGGTCGGGGCGCTCGTGACGCGGGTCGCCTCCTATACCCAGTCGATGAGCGACCTGTTCACCGACGTCATCGTCTCGGTGATCCGGAACCTTGTCACGATCGTCGGCGTCTACGCGATCATGTTCGTCGTCAGTTGGCGGCTCGCCTGCCTGATGCTGATCCCGATCACGGTGATCTTCCTTGCTTCGATCGTCTTTTCACGCTACGAGAGCGGCGCCTTCCGCGACGAACGCAAGCGGCTCTCGGATCTCAACGCTTTCCTGAACGAGAACCTGTCGGGAATGAAGATCACGCAGATCTTCAACCGCGAGGAAAAGAAGGCGGAGGAGTTCGACGGGAAGAACGACAGCCACAGGCGCTCGGTCTTTCACATCGTTCTCGGCTTCGGGATCTACCGCCCCTTCGTCACCTTCGTCTACGTTTCGACGATCGCCCTGATCTTCTATTTCGGGGTGAAATACGGGCTCTCTCCCGGCGAGGTCGTCGCCTTCTACCTCTATCTCGGCAAGTTCTTCAACCCCGTGCAGCGGCTTGCCGACCAACTCAACAATATCCATAAGGCGACGTCGGCGTCCGAGCGGCTCTTCAATCTGCTCGACGTCGAGCCCGACGTCCGCGATCTTCCCGACGCGACCGAACTGACCGACGTGAAGGGCAGGATCGAGTTCAAACACGTCTGGTTCGCCTACGTCGGCGAGGACTGGATCCTCCGCGACGTCTCGTTCGTCATCGAGCCCGGCGACACCTGCGCCTTCGTCGGCGCGACCGGGGCGGGGAAGACGACCATCCTGCAACTCATCGTCCGCAACTACGAGATCCAGCGCGGGACGATCGAGATCGACGGGCAGGACGTTTCCAAAATCAGGATCAAGTCGCTCCGCCGCGCGGTCGGGCAGATGCTCCAGGACGTGTTCCTGTTCAGCGGGACAGTCAAATCCAACGTCAGTTTACACGACGAGACCGTCCCCGACGAGAAGATCGTCGAGGCGTGCCGCTACGTCGGCGCCGACAGTTTCATCGAGAAAATGCCCGACGGATACGAGTCGCAGGTCATCGAGCGCGGCGAGAACTTCTCGCAGGGACAGCGGCAGCTGCTCTCGTTCGCGCGCACCGTCCTGCACCGCCCCGAGATCCTGATCCTCGACGAGGCGACGGCGAACATCGACGCCGAGACCGAGGTCCTGATCCAGGAGTCGCTTGAAAAGATGCGTTCGATCGGCACGATGCTGGTCGTGGCACACCGGCTCTCGACCATCCAGCACGCCGATCAGATCATCGTCCTGCAAAAGGGCGAGATCATCGAGCGCGGCACGCATCAGTCGCTGCTTGCCCGCCACGGCTACTATTGGAAACTCTACCGCCTGCAATTCGAGGGCGGGGAAAAGCAGACGTGCGAAACCTGAAAAAAACGAAAAAAAGCCGGACGGATTCTCCCCGTCCGGTTGCTTTTTTCTTTCGGGCGTGGTATACTGAAAAAAGAAACGGAAACAAAGGAGACGCGAAATGATCCGATCTTACGGGAAAATGTCGAACGGAGAACTGTCGGCGCACGAAGAGAACGTCGTCTCCTTTCTCTATGCCGACGAGCGCTTTCTCGACTGCGTTGAGGACGCGGAGGATCTCGGCGTCTCGCTCTCGGTGTCTGTCTACCGTCCGCACGGCGATCTTCCGCCGGCGGAGGGAGAGCCCAAATTCCCGTACGGCTACGAATCCGAACTCCGGGTCGACTTCACGTCCGACGGCTATATTCTGACCAACAACCCCGAGGAGGGGCGCGCGGTACAGATGAGCGTCAGCGCGCCGCTCGTCAGGACGGTCGACTCGCTCCTCATCAAAAAAACCGAACTGATCCCCTACGACGAACTGATCGAGGACGAGTCCTTCTTCTTCTCAATCGAGGACTTTCTCGACGATATTGAGGACCACGGGGTCGGAACCCCCTCCCCGTTCCGCGTCAACGAGGACGAGCACGAGATCCCCGAGGGACCGCTTTCCCCGATGACGGCGGACCTCTGCGGGGAACTCTCCGATCTTGTCGAGGTGCAGATCGGGGACTTCGACGGCAGGTTCGAGCGTCCCGACTCGCTCTTCTTTACCCGCGACGGGTTCTTTCCCTTCCGGGTGCTCCTCGCGCACGTTCTCGGCGACCGCTACCAAAACGGCGGCGTGTGGCGGCTCTCAAACGAGGATTGCCGCGCCTTCGCCGAAACGCTTGCCGGAATCGCCGATCTGCCCGAATCGCTATCGACGTTCAGCGATCTTCTTTCGGAACTTTCGGTCTACGAATTCGCTCCGACCGACCGTGCGGAACGCCTGCTCACCGCCGTGACGCTTCACCGCCGCGAGGACTTTTTATCCGACGCCGAAACGCTCGCCGAGTGGTTCCTCGACCGGCTTGAAGAGGACGGTTCCGTCACCGTCGTCGACCTGTAAGAACGCAAACCCGCCCGATCCGTATACGGAATCGAGCGGGTTTTATGACGTTTGCCCTGCGGGCAAATGACGCGCGCTTCGCGCAATGAAAACGAGATCCCGCGACGCTTTCGCTTCGCGGGATCCTTTTTTACTTGACCTTGACGAAGATCCGACCGTTCAACTCGGCGACCCAACCGTGCGAGGTCGCGTAGGTGACGCCCTCCGCGAGGAAGGGGACCGACGCCTGCACCAGCCGGCTGTAACCGAAGATGCGCGAGACTTCCTTATACAGATCCTCGGTCGTCAGACTGTACTGCCGGACGACGACCGACCGCACGGCGGCGGCGATCTCCTCGGTCGGGATGTCGTTGAAGTCGCGGCGCGTCCCCTTCGGATCGGCGGGATCGGGGATCCTCGGCTGGACCGGGGTCGTTTCGGGATCGGTCAGCCAGTAGAAGTGGTTGCTTGCCGTCTGGGTCGTCTTGTGGTCGATGAAGCGGAGTTTTTCGTCGATCGAACGCTCGATCTTCGGACTCGTGCGCGGGATGCCCCACGCGGTGAGAAGCCGCCGGACGAGCAGGGCGCGGCTGACCGGACCTTCGAGATGCAGGATCTTGTCCATCTGCATCACGATCCGGGTCTTGTGGATGACGTCGCAGAAGGCGTCCGCGCCGACCATCGTCTCGTCCATATCCTCGAACTGCGTGACGGGATAGACCGGGAAGACGTCGGATTCGCGTTTCTTCTCGGCTCTCGCCACCGTCTCGAAGACGGTCGGAGCGGGAGCGGAGGGGGTCGGCGTATCGTAGAGGATCGGGCGCAGTTTCGCGTCTTCCGCGAGGTTGCGGATCTTTTCGAGTTCCTTCGCCGGCGCGTCCCACCAGTCGAGGAGCCAGAGCCGATGGATCTTCCATCCGAGCGACGCGAGGATCTGGTCTTGCAGGATCAGGCGGTCGTGCGCCGTCTCCTGTCCCGCGCTCTCGCCGTCGCAGAGGATACCGAGCAGGTATTCGCCCTCGCGGAGCGGATCGCGGATCGCGATGTCGATCTTGTATTCCGAGCATCCGACGTGCGTGTCGACCTCGTATCCGAGCTGCCGGAGCGCCGCCGCGACGTTCTCGGCGATGCCCTCCTCGTTCGCCCGGTCGCCCGGACGGGTCGGCAGACTGCTGTTGCCCGACATCGCGAAGGAGAGGAAGGAACGCAGTCCGATCACGCCCTCCGCCGTCGTGCGGTTCAGGTCGATCTGCTCGGGGAGCAGGGTCGAGAAGACGATCATCTCGCGCCGCGCGCGGGAGGTCGCCACGTTCAGCCGACGCCAGCCGCCCTCGCGGTTCAGAGGACCGAAGTTCATCGCGACCTGTCCGTTCTTGTCGGGGCCGTAGCAGACCGAGAACATGATGACGTCGCGTTCGTCTCCCTGCACGTTTTCGAGGTTCTTCACGAAGATCGGCTCGTACATTCCGAGCGCCGCCTCTTCGAGTTTCGGGTTCTTGCGGAACTCGGCTTCCAAGAGGTCTTCGATCAGGAGTTGCTGCACCGAGGAGAAGGTGACGACGCCGATGCTCTGCTTGGCGAGTTCCGGCTTTTTCAGGCGACGGACGATCTCGGCGACCACCGCCTGCGCCTCCGCCCGGTTCTGTTTGGTCTTTCCCCTGTCGTAGAAGCCGTCCACCTTGACGTGGCTGACTCGGCTGACCCGGTCGTTCGGAGAGGGGAAGGTGTAGAGTTTGTTTTCGTAGTACTGCCGGTTGCTGAACGCGATCAGACTCTCGTGCCGCGACCGGTAGTGCCAGCGCAGGTGTTCTTCCGGCATTCCGAGCGCGAGACAGTCGTCGAGGATGCTTTCGAGGTCCTCGCGCTCGACGTTGTCTTCGTCGTTGCGCACCGTCATAAAGAAACTGGTCGGCGGAAGCTGCTTCGGGTCGCCGACGACGATCAGATCGTTGCCGCGCGCGATCGCCCCGACCGCCTCGCAGGTCGGCATCTGGGACGCCTCGTCGAAGATCACGAGGTCAAATTTCGGGAAGGACGGGTCGATATACTGCGCCACCGAGATCGGGGACATCAGCATACACGGGCAGAGACAGCGGAGCAGGTTCGGGATGCTGTCGAAGAGTTTGCGGATCGCCGTTCCGCGCCCGCCCGAGCGGATCGCGCGTTGGAGGATCGAGATCTCCGACGACGCCGAGGCGTCGTCCATCGCGTTCGGGATCTTCGCCGAGAGCATCGCGGCGAGTTCCTGTTTGGTCAGATTCTCGAAATTGGCGTTGATCTTCGCGAACTGCCGGATCTTCTCCTCCACCAGCGCGCCGTTGAAGTCGGAGAGGGCTTCCTCCCTGTCGATCACGTAGGCGGCGCAGGAGTAGGCGAGGTTGCGGCGGTACGCCGGGATCAGCTGCTCGCTTTCGATCGTTCCGCGTTCGAGCGCGTGGCAGAGCGCGGAGAGTCCGGCTTTTTCCGCCTCCTCGCGCACGCCGAGATAACCGTTCCAGTCGCGGAGCGTGTCGATCCGGGAGAGACAGGTCTCGGCAAGTTTCTTCTGATTGATCATCCAGCCGGGCTGCGCGCGCCAGCGGGAGGCGTCGTTTTCGCAGAGTTCGGCGAGCGCGTCCTCCGCCTCGATGAAGCGGTTGAACGCTCCCGACACCGCGCGGAAGAGCGCGGTACGGTCGGCGAACATCCCCTCTTCGGTCAGGGCGCCGATCTTGACGAGCACGAGCGAACGGTTCTCGGGGTTGGTGCAGATCTCGCCGCAGAGACGGATGATGTCCACCGCTTGCAGGAACATCCGTTCCAGCATCGTGAAGTCGCACCGCCCGCGATCCCAGACCTCCCCGAAGATCACTTCGCAGAGATTGTTTTCACGCACCGTGCGGGCGGATTCCTGATATTTCAGAATGTCGTTCAGGATCTTCACCGTCTCGCGTGTGCGGCAGGGTTTCGCCGTTTTTCCGAAGGTGGCGAGCCGGCGGCAGATCGAACGGCGGCGGAAGAACCCGGAGATCGGGCTTCTCGACTGCGCCTGTTTGATCCGTTGCAGGTTGGTCGCCGCGTCGAAGTTGAGGATCCCGTCCGAGAAACGGGCGAGCAGCGAGGCGTGCAGTTCGTCGCGCGCCTGTCCCGCGCGGCAGATGTCGAGGATCCGGTCGCGGTTGAGCGGGAGGTTCTTGTTGGTCGTCAGCCCCGCGGGGAGCAGATTGACCTCCGACAGGATCGCGCAGAGTTCCGAGATCGACTTGATCTGCTG
>JAGCXA010000064.1 GCA_017961575.1 Clostridia bacterium
CGGAAAACCATAGGGAACAGCGTTGCGTCGAATAGGTTATATTGCACAATTATCAGAACGCAGATTGTGCAACACGCCAATTTTTTCGTTGAAAACGCGCGCAGTATTGAATTTTTGAAATTGCGGTGCTATAATAAGGGCAAAGGGGAAGCCTTTCGCTTTTACCTTGACAAATAAAAAAAGGAGAAAAAACCATGAAGAAAACGTTTGCACTGATTCTTGCGCTCGTTATGGTCGCGTTTGCGTTCGCGTCCTGCGGACCGAAAAAGCCTGCGAGCACCACGGCAGGCGGCACGACTCCGGCGTCCACGACGGCGGAGACCGAGTGCAACCACGTCTGGGGAGAATTCGAGGTCGACACCCCGGCGACCTGCACCGCCCCCGGCGTCAAGTCCAAGTACTGCACGATCTGCGACGCGCAGGATCCCGACTCGATCACCGACATCCCGCAACTCGACCATACTCCGGCTGACGAGTTCACGATCGACGAAGAGCCGACCTGCTCGGAAGGCGGCTTCAAGTCCAAGCACTGCACCGTCTGCGGGCTGCCGATTGCCGACACCGTTCTGCCGGTCGATCCCGACCCCACCAAGCACGTCGTGGAGAATTGGACCGTGACCGAGGCGGTCAATATGCTCAACCCGACGGGCAGCCGTACCGGCGAGTGCACGCTCTGTCACAAGGATGATGTTGTCGAGGACATTCTCTGGGAGGGACCGATCATCAAGGCGTTCAACGCCGGTTCGGAAAGATACGGGATGGCTGAAGTGAAGATTGAGGACGTTCGCGGCGACAAGCACTTCTACCCGACCGACGAGGATCTCCTCGGCAACGATCTGTACGTCGAGTTCTCGATCCTCTGGAACGAGACGGTCCTGAACTTTGACGGAGCCAACGATGGTAACACAAGCAACGATCCTTACATGGTCGGACGTTTTTACGACGGAAAACCGTTCTACTACCTCTCTCCCGTTCCCGGTATGGACTATAGCGACGCCAACTTCTCCGGCGCGTTCGAGTGGATGGGCAACTTCGGGACGGCGATCTCCGACGGCGAAGTGACCACTCCTGCGACGATGTGCGGCGGGAACCCGAATTACACCGACTATCCGAACATCGCGGGGCCCGACGAGGCGCACCCCGAATACGGCTGGCACCGCTTCGGAATTCGGTACCATCTGGAACTGCTCGAAGGCAAAACGGGTGAGAATCTGAAAGACTACGTCGGAATCGCCACCGGTTTCGTCGACGGCGTCGCGATCTTCAAACTGTCGACCGGCACCGACGGAATGCAGAACTGGCAATCTATGCTGTTCAAAGCCGAATCCGACGGTGAGGGCGGCGTCGTTTACAGCGACGCCGGGGACGTCGTCGTCCCGTTCATTATGAACCAGTCGAAAACGAAGGCGGACACGGTCGCTTACCTCGCATTCTCCGACGTGTACGTCAGCTGCGGCAAGGACTTTGTGATGCCGGTCGAGAAGGTCGCCGACCCCGACGACGCGACGCTCGAAGTTGCCGAGGGCGTCGAGATCCCGGCACCCGTTTACTTCAAACTTGCCGACTGATCATTTCTTGTAAAACGACCGGGGCTGCGCCGGACGGCTCTCTCCTCCTTTCCGTTTCCGACAGCCCCGGGACCTCTGTTACGGCGGGAGCGCAGATCTGCGCTTCCGCCTCGTTCTGTGAATGATCGGGCAATCCTCCGCGAAAACCGTCGCTTGCGTATTGCTTTTGCGCAACAGTTGATTTGTAATTAGTAAGGTCGCATTCCGCTGAACAGATTTCGACCCGCCTCGCCCTACGGGCGGGGCAAGAAAGGAACTCGCCATGAAACTCCATTTCGATTTTACGAAAACGACGGGGAAGATCAAGCCGATGCACGCCGTCGGTCAGCCGCCCGCGGATATCTGCGACGACGGGATCGAACACTCGATGTTCCGCTATCTGACCGAGGCGAATATCCCCTATTGCCGTATGCACGACACCTGCGGGAATTACGGGGCGAACGTGTTCGTCGACGTGCCGAACCTCTTCCGTGACTTCGACGCCGACGAGAACGATCCCGCGTCCTACGATTTCGCGTTTACCGACGCCCTGTTCGAGAAGATGGCGGAGGCGAAACTCGAGCCCTACTTCCGTCTCGGGGTGACGATCGAAAACGCCCACATGATCAAATCCTACCGCATCTTCCCGCCGAAGGATCCCGAAAAATGGGCGCGGATCGCGGAACATATCGTCCGCCACTACAACGAGGGGTGGGCGAACGGCTACCGGTACGGGATTACCTACTGGGAGGTCTGGAACGAGCCCGACAACGAGGAATCGATCGAACTGAACAATATGTGGAAGGGCACGGCAGAGCAGTATTACGACCTCTACGCCGCGACGGCGAAACGCCTGAAAGCCTGCTTCGGCGACTCGATCAAGGTCGGCGGTTACGCGAATACCGGGCTCTACCTCGGCTATATGGAGCAGGACGAGAAGTATAAACAACCGCACGAGATCACGCACTGGGAAGAGCGCGCGATCTATCATACCAAGTTCTTCCGCGGCTTTTTGCGCCGCGTGAAGCGCGACGGTTTACCGCTCGATTTCTTTTCCCACCACAGTTATCTGTCGGTCGAACGTACGAAGCAGGTGCAGGCGTACGCCGAGAAGATCCTTGCCGAAGAGGGATTCCCCGATATCGAGATCCACCTGAACGAGTGGAACACCGACCGCACCCGCGAGACGAGAGGCACGACGCAGGCTTCGGCGGACGCTTCGGCGCTGATGATCGCGATGCAGGAAACCAAGATGTCGGTGATGTGCTTTTACGACGCGCGCTTCGACACCAGCGTTTACGGGGGCTTCTTCAACCCGCTGACCGCGAAGCCCTTCTGCACCTACTACGCCTTCAAAGCGTTCGGAAAACTCTACGCCCTCGGGCAGGAGGTCAAGACGACGGGCTCCGGCAAGGACGGGCTCTACGCGCTGGCGGCGGCCGACGGAAAAACGCGCGGCGTGCTGATCACCAATATCGGAGAGGATAAGACCGTCGAGACCGATCTCGGTTTCGGTTACACGGCGTATCGCATCGACGAAAAGCACATGATGACCAAAACGCGGATCTCGACCAAGTCGTTGAAGCTCAAACGCTTCGACACGCTGTACCTCGAAAAGAACGGCTGATCCCGTCAAAACGCAAAAAAGAGAAGGAATAACGCCATGAAAAAGAGTTTTCGGGACGGGAAGATCGCCGTCCGGGGCAAGTAAAGTCCGCGACGTTTGCAAAAAAGCGCCCGCTTCTGCGGACGCTTTTTTGATATCCGCGCCGAGCGCCGCGATCATATCGCTCACCGGGCGCCCGCGGTGCGGCTTTCTCGGTTTGTTTTGCGGGCGTTCACATTTTCTTTACAAATATATGTTATACTGTTGAACATCATTGGAATACGCGGGACGGGGCGGAACGGAGCCCGTCCCGTTCTCCGCCCCGACGCGGGGCGTTTGCGCCGCCGACAGCGGCGCGAAGGAAAGGAAACGGTATGATTCAGGTGGAACATCTGGTCAAGCGGTACGGCGGGACCGCCTTTGCCCTTGACGACGTGAGTTTCGAGATCGGAGAGGGCGAGATCGTCGGTCTTCTCGGTCCGAACGGAGCCGGGAAGAGCACGGCGATGAACATTCTGACCGGGTATCTGTCCACGACCTCCGGTCGGGTGCTGATCGGCGGGGTGGACGTCCTCGAAAACCCGCTCGAAGCGAAAAAGATGATCGGGTACCTGCCCGAACAGCCCCCGGTATACCCCGATATGACGGTGACCGAATACCTGCGTTTCGTCTACGAGTTGAAGGGGTGCCGGTTCCCGCGCGAACAGCATCTTGCCGACGTGATGGCGGCGGTGAAGATCGCCGACGTGTCGCATCGGCTGATCCGCAACCTGTCGAAGGGGTACCGTCAGCGGGTCGGGATCGCGCAGGCGTTGATCGGCGACCCCAAGGTGATCATTTTCGACGAGCCGACGGTCGGACTCGACCCGAAGCAGATTTTGGAGATCCGCAACCTGATCCGCAATCTCGGACGGCGGCACACCGTCATCCTCTCGACCCACATCCTCGCCGAGGTGCAGTCGGTCTGCGAACGGATCATCATCATCAATCACGGACGGATCATCGCGAACGAACGCGCCGACGACCTTGCCCGCGTGATCGAGGACAACACCCATTTCCGGTACGCGATCGCGGGCGACAGAAACGCGATCACGGCGGGACTGCGCGGGGTGCAGGGCGTTTCGTCGGTGACCCCGATGAACGAGCGCGAGGGCGACGCCGCCTGCTACCTCGTCGAGGGGACGCGCGGCGTCGACGTGCGGCGCGGCGTGTTCCGCGTCTGCGCCGAACACGGTTGGCCGATCCTCTCGATCGGCGCCGTCGGAAACGACCTCGAAAGCATCTTCATCCGTCTGGTTGACCGTTCGGATCGCGAGAACGCCCGCTGATCGCGCGACGCGAAAAGAAAGAAAGGGCTTCCCCGCAAGGGGGAGGGAAATAATTATGTTAGCCATTTATAAACGGGAACTGCACGCCTACCTGACCTCCGCGATCGGGTACGCCTTTATCGCGCTCTTCTTCGCCGTATCGGGGGGCGTGTTCGTCTATACGACGCTCTACGCCGGAACCGCCCATCCCGGAAACTACTTCTCCTATATGCTCGTCTTCTTCGTCATCCTTCTTCCCATCCTGACGATGAAGTCGTTCAGCGAGGAGCGGAAACTCCGCACCGAGCAGCTGCTGATGACGGCGCCGGTGTCGATCGTCTCGATGGTGACGGCGAAGTTCCTTGCCGCGATGACGATCTTCGTTTCCTGTATGGCGCTCTGCTCCTGCTCCTTCATCCTGCTCGCGCGCTACGCGACGGTGCGGGCGGCGATGGTGTTCGGCAATCTGATCGCCATTCTGCTCGTCGGCGGGGCGTTCATCGCCATCGGGCTGTTCGTTTCGGCTCTGACCGAGAATCAGCTTGCCGCGGCGATCGGAACGGTGGGGATCATCCTGCTCTTCTTCGCCGTTTCGGCGCTCAACAGTTTCATCCCGGTCTACTGGATCCGATTCGTTCTGTCGGGCGTCTCGATTTTCAGTCGGTTCGGTAACTTCACGCAGGGCGCGTTCGATTTCTCGGCGCTCCTCTACTACCTGTCGGTGATGTTCGTCTTTCTTCTGCTCACCGGGCGGGTCTACGACCGCCGCCGCTATCGGTAAGGGGGGACTATGAGCCGATTCAAAGAAACGGTGAAAGGATGGTTCCGCCGCGCCGGAGGGCGCGGCGGGATCGGCGCGGCGACGGTGGTGCTCATCATCGCGCTGGTCGTGATCCTGAACGTCATCGTGACCGCTCTTGCGACGAGGTATTCCTGGTATTTGTATACCGCCCCCCGGTACGAGCACGAGATCGGGGACTCCTCGGAGACCTTCTTTTCCGACCTCGATCAGGGGCGGGAGTTGAAGATCCGCTTCTGTATGGCGGAGGAAAAGTTGGAGGGGGACTCCGCCTACCGTCTCACGCTTGAAACGGCGCGTCAGTTCGCGGAAAAGTACGGGTTCATTTCGCTCGATTTCATCAATATCGTCGTGATGCCCGGAAACGTCGCGGAGGACCTTGACCGCTACAAGTACGGCGCGGCGCCCGAGATCGACGCCGAGACCGGCAAGAAGATCAAAAAGAACGCGATCTCCGAGTCGAGCGTGATCTTCGACGCGGGCGGCAACGACTACACGGTCGCGACGCTCCGCTCCTTCTATATCCTCGATTCCAACCAGTACGTGACCGGGTACGACGGGGAACGGGTGATGTCCGCCCTGATCCACCGGACGCTCGCGGAGGAGCACCCGATCGCCGTCTTCACGATGGGGCACGGCGAGACTTCGAGCGAACTGCTCTACAATATCCTCATCTGCGCCGGGTACGAGATCCGGACGGTCGACCTCGCGAAGGAGGACGTCCCCGCCGGAACGGCGCTTCTCGTGATCTCGAATCCTCTCTACGACTTCGAGTCGTCCGCCGTCGGATCCGGGATCGTGACGGAGACCGATCGGCTGGCGTCGTTCGGCGGAACGGTGTTCACCGTTCTCGATCCGCTCATAACCGACCTGCCGCACCTGAACGCCTACCTTGCGGGGTGGGGACTCTCCCGCCGCGAGGGGACGGTGCGCGATATGACGAACTCGCTGACCCCCGACGGCTACGCCGTCTCGACCTCCTTCTCGCAGAGCGATCCCGGACGGGCGATCCGCGAACGGATCCGCGCCTTCTCGGATGCCGACGTCGTTCTGAAACGCGCCGCGGCGATTGAGGTCGCCCCGGTCGAGGGCGTCACGGCGTCGCCGGTCCTCTCGGTCGGGCGTTCCGCCTCGGTTTGGGCGGACGGAAAGAAGGTTGACGACGCGGGCGAATACGCCGTCGCCGCCTACGCGACGCGAAACGACGGCTCGGACGTTTTCCTCGTTTCGAGCGTCTATATGACCTCCTCCGACGCCATCCGTTCCAACGGCTACGCCAACGCCGATTTCATCTACGCCGTACTCGAATACGCGAACGGCGCCGCCGTCCCGCTCGGGACGAAGGTGCTTCTCATCAAGACCGATACGTTGGAAGGCGTGACCCGCGGGATCATCCGGCTTACGCTCGCGATCCTCTTCGCCGTGATCCCCGCCGCCGTCGTCGCCGTCGGCTGCGTCGTACGAGTCAGACGGAAGAACCGCTGACACACCCACAAGTCCGGGGCGAACCCGCCCCAAAGAAAGGACGAATCCCCCGATGAACAGTACCCGACCCAAACGCCTGTCCGTCCGCTTTCAGAGATGGCTTACGCCCGCGGTGATTCTTCTCGCGGCGCTTTTGCTCGTGCTCTCGGTCGGACTTGCCGGGCTGGTTTCCTCGCGTTCGCTCTGGCTCGATCTCACGCCCGAGGGGCTGTATTCGCTCTCGGACGCGATGGTGGAGCAATGCGAAAAGATCGCCCGGGACGTCAAGATCACCTTCTGCGACGATCCCGACCACCTGATGAACGATTTTCAGAGCCGCTACGTCTACGTGATGGCGAAGGAACTGGAACAGAAGTTCGACAATATCACGGTCGAGACCTGCAACGTGACGCTGAACCCGACGGCGGTCGACCGCTACCGGGTCGTTTCCTCGTCCTCGATCCCGCCGACGTCGGTGATCGTCAGCTGCGGGGATCAGTTCCGGGTCTACTCCGTCGGGCAGTTCTGGCTGAACGGAACCGACGACGCGGGCAACGCGGCGGGGCTCTACTCCTTCAACGGAGAGTACAAGATGGCGACCGCGTTCCTCTCGCTTTCCGCGCTTGAAACGCCGAAGGCGTACTTCCTCTTGAACCACGGCGAACGCTACTACGTTTCGCCCCTCGACGAAGCCCACGCCGACCTGCGGGCGGGCGCGGGACAGGACGAGGATCTGTCCGTCTTCTACGAACTGCTCCGCAAGGCGGGGCTGTCGGTGGACTATCTCGACCTTTCCGACGCCGACGCCGTCCCCGAGGACTGCGCGGTTTTGATTATCAACCGCCCGTCGTCCGATCTTGCGGGCGGGGATCCGTATTCCTTCCGGGATCGCACCGAGGTCGAGATGCTCGACCGGTATATTTCGGCGGGGAACGGGTCGGTGATGATCTTCAAGGATCCCGACGTCTCGCTTCTCAACCTCGAACAGTTCTCCGAGCGGTGGGGGATCGCCTTCGTCGACGGCGCGACGGTCAAGCACAGTCTGCCCTCCGGCGAGAGGACCGACGTTCTCCGCGCCGGATACAACACCGACGATTCCACCGTCTCCTACGCGATCTACGAAACGCTGGCGTCGGTCGAATCCTCCCCCGCCGTGATGGCGCGGGCGAGCGGCGCGGTGAAACTCGCGTGGAAGGACAGCGCGGGAAGTCTGTCGGGCAACTTCAACGGACAGCGCATCTACGCCGACTTCCTCTATTCGCCCGACGAATCGGCGCTCTACACCGTCGAGGGAGACGCGCGCACGTCGGATTACGGGCGCTTCGCCCTCGCGGGGATCACGACCCGCTATTGGAACGACTCCTACTCGCTTGAAAAGTACTACTCCTACGTTTTCTCGTCGGCGACGTCTTCGCTGATCTCCTCGGAGTATCTGGAAAACCCCGCCTACGGGAACGCCGACGTCCTCTTCTCGCTGATGCGGTATCTCGCGAGGACCGACAAGTACGCCGATCTGGCGCTCGGTTCCGAGAGTTTCAACTCCGAAAATATGGGCGGTAAGAAACTGGTGACGGGCAAACTGTCGCCCACCGCCTACACCGATTCCGGCTCGCGGAAGGACTGCGCCGCCTTCTCGAACGGCGACCGCGTGCGGATCGCGATCTTCACGTTCGTGCCGACGCTCGCCGTTTCGGTCGTCGGCTTCGTGCTCTACCGGCGCCGCCGGATCCTTTGAGTCGGGAAAGGAGGGAATGAGATGAAAAAGAGAAAACTGATCCTTCTGATCCTCCTGATCGCGGCGGCGGTATTCGCCGCGGTCTACTTCGCCGTCGTGCGCCCGCTGGTCAACCGCCGGGGACAGACGACGCCCGATCCCGTCCCGCTGCTTGAAGGCGAGGCGTACTTCCGGATGAACGGCAACGAGAGCCGCCAGATCCCCGTGATGTTCCCGCAGGTCGACCGCGAGGACTTTTACGAGATCCGGATCAAAAACGAGGGCGAGCCCTACGGCTTCACGCACGTCCGGTCGGGCGGGAAGGACTTCTTCCTGATGTGGACCGAGGACGGGGCGGGCGTCCGCACGCCCTATTATCCCGAACTCGCCCGGATCACCGCCGATTTCGACTACACGACCCTCTACGACGAAACGTCGAAGATCCCCTCGCTCATCACGGGTTCCGGCTGCGTGGTGTTCAAGGACCGGGTCTATATCCGCGCCGACGCCGACCCCGCCCCCTCCGACGAGGAGTATCAGGCGATCCTGCACCGCTACGGACTTGCCGACGCGGACGATCCCGTCGGGTACGAGATCAGGAAGGGCGTGCGCGACGACCGCGGCAACCTGATGTATCACGACGGCGAGAACCTGTACTGCACCGACGGCAGTCAAACGAATCCCCGCGTCTACGACGCGTTCGCGCTCCGGGATTCCAGGTACGACTACGACGCGACGCCGACCGCCGATCTGACGGGAAAGGAACTGGAAGTCCTGCTCGATACCGTGCGGGTCTTCGTCGGCGATCTGCTCCCCGACGAGAGCGGGTACTACCTGCGGCTTGACGGGCGCGACGTGATCTACACGACGGGAACGACCACGGTGGGGAAGATCGTCTATCAGTCGCTTTCCTACTATATCCATCCGCGTCTGGCGCAGGCGTCGGAGAATCAGAACCAGAGTTACGCGCTCTTCACTCCTGCCTTCCGTCTCTATCGCGGGACGGGGAAGAAGGACGGCGCGATCGGCGGTACCGACACCGTCGTCTTCTCGTCCTCCGACGGGACCAAAAACGGCGCGTCGACCGACCTGACCGGGGCGCTCGCGCTCGGGTCGGGAACCGTTCCCGCCGATATGGCGGCGAATCTGACCGGCAGGACCGTCGGCGATACGATCCCCGTGCTCGTCGGCTCGACGCGCGAAGGGCACCGGGCGATGAAATCGACGAGAAAGACCGCCTACGCGATCTACTTCGTCAGCGCCGTGATCCGCGGGGACGAATACCTTGACGAGGAGGGGACCGCCGTCCTCGCGGGAGACCGGGTGATCTGCGCCTATACCGCCGACGGGACCGAGGGGGTCGGGATGATCGACCTTTCGACCGCGCCCGCCGCGCTGTCCGGCGCGATCGTCGGTCTTACGGTCGGCGGAGACGGAAAGAACGCGCTCGCCTCGGCGACGGTCGACTTTACGGGGACGCCGGTCTTCGAGAGCGTCGTTTATCAGGTCGAGTCGGTGCAGGCGTACGCCCGGAACGCCGACTTTACAACCGGGCTCGTCGTGTGGAACAGTTCCGAAAAAACGACGGTGCAGACAGCGACCCTCCCGAAAACCGGGGCGCGCGGTTACGTTGCGATCACCTATTCGGTGAAGCGCGACGGCGTGCTCTCGGTCCAACGCACGATCCTGAACCTTGACGGCGGAAACGCGACGCTCGCCGAGGACGAGATGGCGCGGGTGATCCGCGAATCGGTCGACTCGGCGCGGAAACTGACGCTCGGCTTCCGGCAGATCCCGGTGACGGTCGATCTTCCCGCCGATCCGTTCACCTCCTTCCTCGTTTATCTTGACTTCACGGTCGAGGGGATCTGGGGGGTCGACGAGACGGTCGGCGTGCGCTACGTCAACCAGACCGAGCGCGACGTCTTCCACGGCGTAAACGCCTACGAGATCACCTCCCCCGCCTCCCGCTCGATCTACTCGGTCAACAACGACACGCTGATGGGCGTTTTGCAGGACGTCTTCGCCGAGGCGAAGGGGAGCGAGACGGTCGCCGTCGGACTGACCGAAGAGAACTTTGAAAAATACGGGCTCGGCGCCGCCTCCCTCTACTTCGAGATGCCGACGGGACTTGCCTACCGCGACGGGACCACGATGGACGTCGGGATCCGGGATCGGTTCGGGTTCCACCTCTATTTCAGCGAGCGGAAGACCGACGCCGCGGGCGACTTCTACTACGTCGCGTCGGATCTTTACGGAACGGTCGTGAAGGCGCCGGTCTCGGTCTGCGACTTCTCGTTCGTCGATTGGGACTTCATGTCGGCGTGGGTCGACGACGATCTGCTCCTTCTGGACCTGACCAATTACAGGGACGTCACCTTCCGGATCAATTACTCCGACCTCAAAGAAACGCACGGCTTCGCCCTTTCGGTCAACCCCGCCTACCACACGTCGGACGAAGACGACGATATCTCGTCGAAGATCTACGTCGCCTACGTTCCCGGCGCGATCCCCGCTTACGAACTCCGCTCGGTCGGCGCGCAGAACGTCGAGCCCGACAACCGGAACTACAACGAACGGAACAAGGGCGCGGCGTACTATCGGACCGATTACGGCGTGCAGCTGATCCCCGACCCGAACGATCCGAACAGATACGACGTCCGCATCGTGTCGAACGACGGGGCGATCGGGCTTGACCAGCACTATCAGAACCTGCGCGGCGACGTCGAGATCGAGCGCTCCGGGATCAACTTCGAGGGGGTCGCCAACTTCACCAAACTCATCACGCTGATCTACACCTCGGAATACAGCGGTTCGGTTTCGGCGGACGACCTTTCCCCCGCGGAAGCGGCGCGGATCGGCGATCTTCTCGCCCGCGACGGAGAGGGGAACTTCGTCCTTTCGGACGACGACCCCGACGCGCTCTCGCGCGCCGTCTTCACGATCACGCTGACGCTGGTCGACGGACGGGTCTTCCGGCTCGCCTTCTATCCTTACTCGGACGGGCGTTACCTGCTCTCCTTTGAGGATTGCGCCGCCGGGATCGTCAGCCGCGAGTTCTACCTGAATATGGGCGAGGTCAAAAACATCGTCACCGCCGTCCGCACGATCGTCGCGGGCGGGACGGTGCGCTACGACCAATCCTATCTCCCCGATCCCGACTGATTTTTTCCGCGGGGAAACCGTTTTTCGGGCGTCCCGAAAAAATGTGGGAGAAAAAACAAAAAAAGATTGCATTTTGCAAAAAGTGTGATATAATATTGAAGTACAATAGCCAAATTATCCACGCAAGGGGTTTACAGTTTATGACGAAAACGAAAAAGATTCTCTGTATCGCGCTCGCGCTCCTGATGATCGCCGGCGCCGTGTTCTTCGCCGTGTATAACAAAGTGGGGAAGAAATACGATTACGGAAAAATCAAGGACTACTCCAAGTATATCACGATCGGAGAGGTCGAAGGGCTCGCCTTCGCCGCCGACGACGCCGAGGTCGAAAAGCCGGGCGCCGACGACGTGCAGGCGAAGGTCGCGGCAAGTCTCCGTGCGCTGCTCGCGGACGACGACAAGAATGTGACCGATACCGCCGCCGTGATCGGGGATTACGACGTGGTGTACGTCAACTTCTACGGCGTCTACGACGACGGGACCGCGGAGCATATGATCGTCGACGGCTCCCGGATGGATAAGAGCAATCCCGTCGCGCTCTACGTTTCGAGCGGAACCGATTCCGAGTATTTCGCGAACGCGCTGAAAGGCAAGAGCCCCAACGCCGAGGACGACTACAAACTGAAAGCGACCGGGGCGGAGGGCGACGACAGCGTGATCGCCGATAACAACGTCGTGTATATCACCTACACCTGGGTCAGATACAAGTACCAGGAGGACGGCGTGACGATCGACGAGAGCACGAAGGAGACCAACACCTCCGTCAACTCGACCCTCGTGACCAGAGAACTCCGCCTCGATCTTTCCGCCGTTCCCGCGTATTTCCCCGAGGGATTCAAGGCGGGGATCGTCGGGAAGAAGGTCGGCGCGCTCGACCCGATGACCTTCGATAACGTCGAGATCGAGAGCGTCAAGTACCAGTATCAGTACACCGTCACCGTCAACCGCGTGATCGACGCCTTCAACGGCATCGAGATCGACTATCAGTTCGCCGACGACGCGATCGACAAGGATCAGGACGGCAACGAGCTGAAAGGTCAGAACGTCAAGTTCTACGTCGTGATCTCCTCGTTCGACAACGTTCCCGACTATACGTCGACCTTCCCGAAGGACGCCGACGACGAGACCTCCGAGCAGGTCAGCGTTTTCTTCGCCGACGACAAACTCAACTTCGACGCCACCGCGTATTTTGAAGAGAACGTCAAGTCCGAAGCGGACTGGCTCGCGCTCGAAGAAAACGCCGGAAAGAGCCACGACGACTATATCGCCTACGTCGGCGAGCAGTACGAGGCGTACGTCGAAAAGGGACTGAACGACACCTACGACGACAGCCGGATGAAGGTCGCCGCCAAGCCGATGTGGGAAAAGATCGTCGAACAGATCTCGGCGGTCACCCCTCCGAAGCGGGCGCTGAAACTGGCGAAGAACGATCTGCTCTCGCAGTTCAAGTACGTTTTCAACAACGCCACCTTCGAGAACGAAGCGGGCAAGACCGTCTCCTACCGCACGCAGTACGGCAGTTTCAAGAAGTTTATGGCGGCTTGCTATAAGGACGACGACGTCATCGAGGCGCTCGACCTCGGCGGGAACGCCGCCTACAATCAGGCGATCGAGGACGGCAAGTCCTACGGCGAGTGCGTCGACGCGGCGGCGAACGAGATCGTCCGCAACAAACTCCTGATCTACGCGCTCTACGACAAACTCGGCGACGAGGTGAAGATCGACGAAGCCGAGTTCGAGTCCGCGAGAAGTCTGATGTATATGTACTACTATTACGGGATCTCGAACACGCTCCTTCCCGACTCTTCGCTCCGCGAATCGATGATGTTCGACAACGTAATGAAGTATATCTACGACCACGCGAACGTGGAGTGGGCGACCGCAGGGGAGAATCCCTGATCCGTGATCGCGACCGACCGTACCGAATTCCCGACGCCGGGACAGGAAACGAGGGTTTCCCCGCGCCGGGACGCGGTACGGTCGTTTTTTTAAGAATGAAGAAAGGACCGACGGGAAAAGATGAAGAAGGTCGAACTGTATACCGACGGCGCGTGTCGGGGCAATCCGGGCCCCGGCGGATGGGGCGCCATCCTCGTGTACGGAAAGTACCGCCGGGAACTTTCGGGCGGGGAAGAATGCACGACCAACAACCGGATGGAACTGACCGCCGCCATCGAGGGGCTGTCCGCTCTGAAAGAGCCGTGTGAGGTCACCTTGACCTCCGACTCGCGGTATCTCGTCGACGCGGTGACGCTCGGTTGGCTCGACGAGTGGAGACGGAAGAACTGGCGCCTGAAATCCCACGGCACGGTGAAGAACCCCGAACTGTGGGAGAAACTTGCGGCGCTGCTCGAAGTGCATCGGGTCGGCTTCGTCTGGGTCAAGGGACACGACGGGCACCCCGAGAACGAACGCTGCGACCAACTCGCGACGACCGAGGCGGACAAATTCAAACCGATCCCGGCGCCCGCCGGAGAAACGAAGGAAACGGAAGGGGAAAACGGATGAAAACGAACCGACGGCTCCGCGCGACGGCGTTCCTTGCCGCGCTTGCGCTCCTGCTCCTCCTTTCCTCCTGCGGCTTCTCCTATGAAAAGAGCAATCTGAAACGCTACGTAAACCTCGCGCGCGAGGACTATTACGGGATCACCGTTTCGGTGCCCGAGGCGAAGGACGTTACGGAGGCGGACATCGACCTTGAAATCGAGACCTTCCGGCTGGAACACCGGACGCTCGTCACGGAGGGCGAGACGACGCGGCACGCGCAATGGGGCGACACCGTGAACCTCTACTACTGTATGATGACCGAGAACGAAAACGGCTGGCTCCTGCCGCCCGACGGGTTCTCGAATATGACCGAGGGTGAGACCGGACCCTTCATCATCGGGGGCGGCGTGATCCCCGAGGGATTTGAGGCGGCGCTCACCGATCACGCCGCGACCGAGACGGCGTTCGCCCCGATCACCGAAGAGACGGCGACGGTCGCCGCGACCGACGTCGTATATCTCGATCTGACCTACCGCCTGACCGACGGGGAGAAAACGTCGTCCGATTCGCACCTCGGCGTGCGGCTCGACCTCTCGGCGCCCGACGCGCCGTGGGCGGGACTTGCCGCCTCGCTCGCCGGACTTCATCCCGGCGACGAATTCGACTTCGGGATCAACGGGGGCGAGCCGTTCGCGTCCGACCTCGACGGCGACGGGGAGGACGAGACGCTTGCGGTCGCGGGCGTCGTTTGGGGCGTTTCGCGCGGAGAAAAACTCGCGAAGGCGGAAACCGACGTCCCCGCCGACTTCTACGACAGGGAGATCGCCGGACGGCACGTCGTGATGTACTACGCGATCGACTCGGTCGACGAATACACGGTGCCCGAAATCACGAAGGAACTGCTTGCCGAGTTCGTTCCCGATTTTGCCCCGACCGAGGGAGGGGACCTGAACGAGGAGTTCCGCGACTACGTCTACAATCTTCTCGTGAGCCAATCGCGGCGCGAATGGCACGCGGCGATCGAGGAGCAGATCTGGGCGCACTTCGACGAACTCGACTGCGTGAAGAAACTGCCGGGCAGCGCGATCCGCGACGAGATCAAGCGTCAGGAAAAGCAGCTCGAACGGCAGTACGAGTACTACGGCGTGCTGTTTGAGGAGAAGTACGGCGTCAACCCCTACGCCTCGGTCGAGGAGTTCGGGTATGCGTACTACGAACTCGAAAAAACCGACTACGCCGACGTACACGAGTATCTGAGAGAGGTCTCCGTGCCTTCGGTCGTGCGGCAAAAACTGATCGTCTACTTCATCGCGGATCGCGAGGGGTGGAAGGCGACGAAAGAGGAGTACGAGACCGAACTCCCGAAGCAGGTCGCCTACTACGCTGAAATGGAAGGGATCACGGCGGCGGAGGCGATGGAGAAGTACGGAGAGCAATTCTTCCGCGAGGCGATCCAGTACAACAAGGTGCTGACCAACCTCGTTGAAGCGACGAAGATCAAGTGATCCCGCGCCGCCGCGGGACGCGATATGAGAGCCGACCGTCGAACACGGTCGGCTCTCGCGATATGCAGGCGTGCCGAAGGCACGGCAAGGCGATCTTATGCGGCGCGCTTGGAGCGCGTGCGCCGCGCGAAAGAAACAAAGGAAGGGCGTTTTGCAAACGCCGTGAATTGCCGCGACGCGGCGTGAATTGCGGGCGCCCCGTCGGGCGCTCTGTCGATATACGGCGCGATGCGCCGTTCGATATAATTGCCGCCCCACCGGGGCGGCAATTTCGAGATGTTCCGCTTGCGCGGAACCCGATATGTCGCGCGACCGCGCGACGAGGTCATAGACAAAAGCAAAGCGGACGGAAAA
>JAGCXA010000065.1 GCA_017961575.1 Clostridia bacterium
ATCCCTTGCATCAGCAATAAGGTCACAGGTAGACTACCTGTTTGATAGGTCGCAGGTGGAAGCGCAGTAATGCGTGCAGCTGAGCGATACTAATCGACCGAGTGCTTGAACTGCTCTGCTTTTCAAGCAAGTTCGCAACAAACGAGTTTCGACTCTTTCCCTTATTCGGTTTTTCAATGGGCAATCAACCAAGAGGTTGAAAATCAGGCAGGACGCTATCTGTCCTGCCTTTTCGGATTCAAAGGCGCTTTTGCGTAAGAGAAAGGAGGGATTCCCGTGGGAGAACGGATCACGCTTGCCCCGTTCGACCGTTCGCGGCTCGAAGAGGGACGCCGCAAGGCGGGGGAACTGCGCCGGATCCTCGGCGATCACGCGACTGCCGTCGAACATATCGGCGGGACCGCCCTCCGTTTCGTCTCCTCCTCTCCGACGCTCGACTTCGCCGTTTCCTGTCCGACCGCCGCCGACCTGTCCGCCGCCGCGCGCGTTCTCTCCCAAAACGGCTACGTCCCCGCTTCGTCGACCTCTTTTACCGGGGGTTTTGATCTCTCGGACGGCGACACCCTCCTCGTTCTGCCGTCCCCGGACGGGGGTTCGCCCCTCTGCACGGTACGTCTGACCCCGGCGGGCAGCCGCGCCTTCGACGACGCCGTCGCCCTCCGCTCCTACCTCTACGGGCGTCCCGACGTCTGCCGCGAGTTCGCCGCGCTGAAAACGAGACTGCTGTCCGATCACCCCGGCGACGCCCTCGCCTATGCGCGCGGAAAGCACGAGTGGATCCGGGAGGCGCTTCCCGTCGCGCGCCATTGGAGCCGCCTCGGGAAAACCGTCACCGTCACGGTCGACCGCCCGATGGGCTCGACCCATCCCGACCGTCCCGACCTCGTTTACCCGATCAACTGCGGCTATCCGAGCGATCTCTCGATCCCCGGCGAGCCCCGCCTCGGGGTCTATATTCTCGGCGTTCCGCATCCCGTTCACGTTTTCACCGGACGGGTCATCGCCGTCATCTTCCGCGAAAACGGAGACGGCGTACGCTGGGTCGTCGCCCCTCCCGGGCGCGAATACGATCAGGCGCGCATCCTCTCCGAGGTCTGGTTTCGCGAGCGCGACTTCAAATCCACGATGGAACACCTCTTTCACCGTTCGGTCGGGATGGTCGTCTACCGCAACACCGCCTCCGGCTACCGTTTCCTGCTCCTCCGCGAGAGCCGCTCGCAGGGATGGAGCATCCCGAAAGGGCATATGGAATTCGGCGAAACCGAACTGCAAACCGCGATCCGCGAGGTGCGCGAGGAGACCGGGCTCGATTGCACGCCCGTCCCCGGCTTCCGGCGCGAGGTCTCCTATCCGATCCCCCCGATCTACAAGAAAACGCTGGTCGCGTTTCTCGCCCCCACCGACCGCAACCCCACCGTTCAGCCCGAGGAGATCAGCGGTTATCGTTGGGTTTCGCTCCGCGAGGCGAACAAGATGCTCGGCGGGCGCCGCTTCGTCGATCTCATCAACGCCGCCGGCCGCTTCCTTGAAAACGCCCCCGAAAAGTAAAGAACGGCGAGCCGGGCGGCTCGCCGCTCTTTTATGAGACCCGCCCGCGTCTCCTTTTCCGTCGAAAGTTTCCGGTTGCATTTTCCGTTTCGATATGTTATAATAATCTTGTGAAGGACGGCCGTCCGTCCACAAACGCAAAGGAGAAAACCGATGTCTGAATACCGCAAGATCCCCGTTTCCGATTTTGAGTGCGCCCCGATCCGTATGATCTCGAAGGATTGGCTTCTGTTCACGGCGTCGAAGCCCGACGGCAGTTTCAACCCCATGACGATCAGTTGGGGCGGAGTCGGCGAACTCTGGGGAAAGAACGTCGCCTTCGTATTCGTCCGGCCGCAGCGCTACACGCACGAATTCACCGAGGCGGGCGATACCGCGACCCTGTCCTGGTTCGACGAGACCTACCGCGAAACGCTCGCGTTTTGCGGCGCGAAGAGCGGACGCGACGTCGATAAGGTCGCCGAGAGCGGACTGACCCCGCAGAACGACGGCGACAACGCCGTCTATTTCGCGGAGGCGAAGGTCGTTTTCAAACTGAAAAAACTCTACGCGAACAAAAAGGTCTTCACGCCGAAAAACGCGGAAGACCCCGATCTCTTCGCGTTCCATTACAAGAAAAAAGACTATCACACGATGTACGTCTACGAGATCACGGAGATCCTCGAACGGGTCTGACGGATCCGAGGGGGAAGGAATGGCGCAAAAACCCGAAAACGGAAAGGGAAAAGTGATCACCGTCAACCGGCAGGCGCGGCACGAATACTTCGTGCTCGAAACCTTCGAGGCGGGGATTGAACTCTTCGGCACGGAGGTCAAATCCCTCCGCGCCGGGACGGTCAATCTCAAGGACGCCTACTGTCGGGTCGAGGACGGTGAACTTTTCACGTTCGGAATGCACGTCAGCCCCTATGAGCACGGCAACGTCTTCAACCGCGACCCGCTCCGCCCCCGCAAACTCCTGATGCACAAACGCGAGATCACCCGTCTGCTCGGTCAGGTCACGCGCGACGGCTGCACGCTGATCCCGCTGTCGCTCTATTTTTCCGGTTCGCGCGTCAAGGTCGAACTCGGACTCTGTAAAGGAAAGAAACTGTACGACAAGCGCGACGCCTCGGCGAAACGATCCGCCGACCGCGAGATCGAACGCGCAAGCAAAGGGAAGTACGAAGATTGAAGAACGGCGAGCCGCCCGGCTCGCCGTTTTTTGTACGCCGAAAGGGCGAATTGCCCCCGAACGGCGGACAAATCGGGCGGAACGCTCTGCGTTTCGCATACTCTTTCTTGCATTTTGGCAAGAAAAGAAATCAATGGCAGACGTTCCGGACGACGCGCCGTTCGTTATTATTTCGGCGGCGCAGCCCCGCCCCGTCTGCCGAATTACCTGAATTGCCGGAGATTCCGGCTGAAAGCGGTCGAAATACACCAACGGTCATTTTATACAAAAATGTTTTTTCGCTTTTGTTCACTATGCCTTTTCACTCCTTGATTGGTGAATTAACAATGGAATCCCTTGACTTTTTCTCTTTTTTTAGTATAATATAAACAAGCGCGTGAAAGCTCGGACTCTGCCCGACTGTCGCGATGCCGTAGATTCCGACATTCTATTAGAAAAGGAGAAACCCATCATGCACAACAACGCGAAAAGACGGGGACTGTCGTTCCTTCTGATCCTTGCGATGCTGTTCGTCAGCGTCGCGGTGATGCTCCCTGTCGCAACTTCGGCGGACCCGGTTGAATTTGCCGACTTCGGCGTACAGAAGTTGGCAGCCCTCAACCTCGCGGGCGACGAAGACACCGATCTGCGGTTCGTCTTCACCGTCGGCTCGCTCGACTACACCGAGGTCGGCTTCGTCTTCTCGAAGACCAACGCCGCTCCGACGGTCGGCGGCGACGCCTGCTACAAGATGCCGGTTACCGTCGTACATACCCAGATCGTCGCCGACGGCAATACGCTCACGGCGGACCCCGGGCGTTACTGGGTCGCGGTCAAGATGACCGATATTCCGCACTCCTATTTTGACGGTGCGCTCTACGTCCGTCCCTTCGTCACCGACGGACTCGGCACCCGCTACGCCGACGCGGCTCTGACCTCCGTCTGCGACGCGGCGGGTCACGTCCACACGATCGACGAGTTTGAACACGAGAGAACCGGCGGTACGGCGGCGCTCGACGTTGCCGGCACGATCGTCGGTAACTGCCCCGGCTGTAACCTTGAAGTTACGTTCAACGACGTCAAGGCGGGGGTCGAGTATCAGAAATGGATTGGCGGAGGCGGGCAGGCAAGAATGTACGACCGCCGTCAGATCTCCGATATCCTTGCGGGCGGCAAGCACTTCTATCCCGACGCCTCGAACGGCGGACTCGGCAACGACCTCGTGGTCGAGTACTCGATCCTCTGGAACGAGACGCTTCTGAACCTGTCTGCCGACTACAACGACGGCGCCCGCCTTTTGACGACTTTTGATACGACAAACGGCGGCTTCTCGGGAGAATACAGGGCGATCGCTTACGCGTCGCTGACCAATAACGTCAAGGACTCCGGCGCCAACTTTGCCGGCGCGTTCGAGTATCCGAGCGGTCTGATCCAGACCTCCGAGCCGGGCGACCCGCATCCGGGTATGACTGCCGGCGGCGGCGCCTATTCCGATTACGCGAACGTCGGCGGGACCGACCGGGATCACCCCGAGTGGGGCTGGCACCGGATCGGCGTCATCTATCACGAGGACGTCACCAACCTGAACGCCGTCAAGGGCGGCGCCGCCGCGACCTACAAACTGACCGTCTCGATCTACATCGACGGCGTGCTCGTTTCGATTTTGAGCGGTGATCACTTGGATAGAGGCAATGCGGACTACAAACTCTTCACCGCGACCTGTGACGGGAACGGCGGCGTGACCTACGAGGATATCGACGAGGATATCTGGGTCTTCGCGTTCCTTGTTCATTACGTGACGGCGCCCACGGCGGACGCCTGGTTTGCCGACGGCGACGTCTTCGTGACCGCGGGACACGATTTCGTGCATCCGGTCACCCGGATCGCCAATCCCGCCGCCCGCACCGAGACGGTTGGCGGACAGGATTTCAACGGCGCGTTCTATTACACTTCCGCCGGTGCGCACGACCACGTCTGGGGCTCGCTCGTCAACGACGCCAGCCACGCGGCTGACTGCGGTCACGCGGCGACCCAGTCGATCCACTGCACGATCTGCGGCGCGGTCAAACCCGATTCGACGGTCAACCTGCCGATTGACCCGAGTCTCCACAACTGGGGCGTCACTCCCGTTCGCATTCAGGAGCCGACGTTGCTTGAGGACGGTATTGACAGATACACTTGCACGGTCTGCTCCGCCACCGACGATCGCGCGGTGTCCTACGAGCACAGCGTGCAGATTTTCACCACCTCGACGAGCGGCGCGTATTCCCCGAACGGCGCGACGGTCGGTTCGATCCGCGGATCCAAGCATTTCTACGACGAGGGCAACGACCTGATGGTCGAGTTCTCGATCCTCTGGAACGAATCGCTTACACATCTGCGGGATGATAACAGTGATAATTATAAACCGTATATGGATTCGAGATTTGCCACTAACGCGGCCGGTACCAGCGGCAACAACAACATTGTCTACTGGTCGTTGACAGGCAACATCAAGGGATCCGACTGTAAGTTCCCCGGCGGCTTCGAGTGGGGCGGCATCGCCGGCGATCCGGGCGACAACCCGTATCCGAGATTTGCGGGCGCGTATAACGACATCACCGCGTACCCGAACCTCGGCGGTTACAACAACGGCGACGGCACCGCGCAGGTCAACGATCTGTACGGCTGGCATCGCGTCAGCATCCGCTATCACGAGGAAGTCACCAACGTCGCCGCGGTCAAGAGCGGAAGCGCCGCATCCTATCTCAACGAGATGTGGGTCTACATCGACGGAGATCTTGTCCTCCACACAGCCGAAACAAAAGCCATCAGCAAGCAACTCTTTACGGCGACGGGCGGCGGCGGATCCATCACTTACACCGAAAACGACAGTTACTACTTCCACGGTGCGTTCCTGAACTCCACAAGGATGAAGACCGGCACGGGGTACTTCGAGATCGCCGACTACTCCGCAACGATCGGATCCGATTTCGTACAAAACGTTCGTCGGGTGAACAACCCCACGCCCACCACGCTCGAAGTCGAGAACGGCGTGTTCATCCCCTCGACGATGTGGTACGAACTGGACAACTGACCGAAAGGAGAAATCACAATGGAAAAGAAGATTTACGAATCTGCCGAGATCAAGATCGTTCTTCTGAATCGCGATATGCTCATCACCTCGGGCGGCTCGCTCGGGGAGAACGAGTGGGACGAGTTCAACTTCAATCAGCTCGGCTAAAACCCGAAAGGCGCTCCGCCACGCGGAGCGCCTTTTTTCTGCGTTGTCCGCTCCCTGCGCAGTGTCCCGCCTCCACCCGTTTTTCCGTCTCTTCCGTGCGGCGCCTGGACGATTGCAAACGCCGTGTGCAAAACGACGCTTTGCACAACGCCGCATTTTCAATGTTGCAAAAATGCAAGAAACGATATGCGTTTGAAAGAGAGGAGAGAAAGGGGGCAAACGTCGGCGTTTTGCCTTTATCATCGGTAAAAATCGGTTTGCCGCCCCGCCTTTTCTTCTTTCGCCTCATCCGTCATTTTGAACAAAACCGCGTCGCGCGGTTTTGTCGGTTTTGCCTTTTCGCCTTTCAGACGGCTGAATTCCTTGAAAACACGGGCTTTTTTTGATATAATAATAGTAAGAGAACGGGGAACTGTTCTCCAATCATAACGGAGGAAACAAGAATGAAAAAACTGACCGTAGCACTTGCGCTGATCCTGTGTCTTGTGATTTGCGCCTTCGCGTTCGCGTCCTGCGGACCGAAGAAGCCCGCGAGCACCACGGCGGCGACCACCCCGGCGACGACCGACGGAAACAGCGGCGTCTGCCAGCACGTCTGGGGCGAATTCGAGATCGACACCCCGGCGACCTGCACCACCCCCGGCATCAAATCCAAATACTGCACGATCTGCGATATGCAGGATCCCGATTCGATCACCGAGATCCCGATGACCGAGCACGTCCCGGCGGAGGAATACACGGTCGACACGAAACCGACCTGTTCGGATCTGGGTTACAAATCCAAGCATTGCACCGTCTGCGGCAATCCGGTTGCCAGCACCGTTGAGTCGATTGATAAAGATCCCGACGCGCACAACGTCGAGCAGTGGAACGTGATCGAGCAGGCGACGCTGTTTGCCGACGGGTCCCGTACCGGCATCTGCACGTACTGCGAACAGCCGCAGAATGAGGAGTATTCCTCGATCGTCGAGCAGAAGTACACGACCGAATCGGTCGAAAAGCGTCTCTTCGTCGAGCAGAACATCTACTCCGAACTGCTGAACAACGGCGAAAAGCACTTCTATCCCGACGAATCGAACGGCGGACTGGGACTTGATCTCTACGTCGAGTATTCCTTCCTTTGGAACAACACGTTCGAGAACCTCGGGAACAACTCGACCAGCGGCGGACACGCGATCATCGACACGCGGCTTTGCACCGAGTCCGGTGACAAGGGCAAGGGCAACGACCTGACCTGGATGTCGCTGAAAAACAATGCGTCGGGTTCCGACTGCACCTTCGCGGGCGGCTTTGAGTACGGTTCGCTCCGTACCGTCGAGTTCGGTCCTGCCGGTATGTCGACCAGAACGGCGGGCGGCGTCGGCACCACCTACGCCGACTTCCCGAACATCGGCGGCGACGATCAGGCGAATCCCGAGTGGGGCTGGCACCGCGTCGGCGTCAAGTTCCATCAGGAAGTTTCCAACGAGGCGGCGCTGAAGGCGGACACCACCGGCGACGTCGAGGCGACCTACTACTTCTTCGTCGAGACCTACATCGACGGCGTGCTCGTCTCGCGTCTCTCGAACGCCTCGTCTCCCGATTTCGGCGCGTCGACCGCCATCAAGGAGAATCTGCTCTTCACGGCGAAGGCGGACAAAGTCGGCGGCATCGAATACGAGGACGGCGACGAGGGCTGCTACGTCAACGGTATGCGTCTCCCGTTCTTTAACACGACGACCGGCACCGCGTACGTTGTCTACGCCGACTACTTCGCCACCGCCGGCACCGGCTTTGTGCAGGACGTGACCCGCGTCGACACTCCCGCCGCGAACGTCTACACGACCGCGGACAACACAGAACTTCCCGGAGCAATCTATTACGCTCTCAATTGACGACGGGCGGATGCACGCACAGACCGAAAAACGAATGGACGGATTATATTGTCCGTTAAAGCATTTTGCTCTGTTCGTAATCCTTACGTTGTGAAACGCTGATTAAGGTTGAAACCCGTTCGCGTCCGCGAACGGGTTTCTCCTTTTGATATAAATTCGTTTTTCTATCCCCGTTCTCGACCTCTCGACGTACGATTGTACGCCTTCGGATCGAGAACGGGGATTCTGCACGCACCTGCGCCCGCCTGATAGCAGGGCTGGCGCGGGTAGGGTCAAGTGGACGACGGGCGGATGCACGGGAACCCCCAACGCTCTCAAGTTCGCGTCGGGGAACCCCTTACACGCGAACCCCCAACGCTTACTGCGTGCGCGTCGGGGAACCCCTGTCACGCACAGACCGAAAAACGAATGGACGGATTATATTGTCCGTTAAAGCATTTCGCTCTGTTCGTAATCCTTACGTTGGTAAACGCTGATTAAGGTTGAAACCCGTTCGCGTCCGCGAACGGGTTTCTCCTTTTGATATAAATTCGTTTTTCTATCCCCGTTCTCGATCCCGTCGCCGTCAAATCCCGTTTGCGCGTCGTTCGTAAATTCGCTCCTTCAAACGGGTTTTTGGGGCGACACCACTTCACGAAAACGCCCCACCGGGGCGTTTTCGCTCGCTAACCTCTCGGCGTATGCAAGCGTGCGGAGCCGAAGGCGGAGAACGGTTGGTATACAGCCTTCGGATCGCAAGCGGGGATTCTGCACGCACCGTAGGGGTTCCCCGAAACGCACGAAGAAAGTTTTGGGGGTTCCCGTGCGCCCGCCTGACAGCAGGGCTGGCGCGGTTAGGCTTTTGAAGTTACCATCGCCGCGCAGGGCGCGGCACATCATTAGCCCCGGAGGGGCTACATCATTGCGAACGCGCGCCGCGCGTTCGCACATTCCTCCCTTTTCCCGTTGACAACTCTTTTTCTTGGGTATATAATATATGCGTAAGAATATGCCCTGCGCGCGGGCGCGGGGTGAAAGGGAGTGTTTCACTTGACCAAAATCGATATTTTTTCCGGCTTTCTCGGCGCCGGCAAAACGACCCTCATCAAAAAACTCATTGGCGAGGCGTTTGCCGGCGAAAAACTCGTCCTGATCGAAAACGAATTCGGCGAGATCGGCATTGACGGCGGCTTTATGCGCGACGCCGGGATCGAGATCACCGAGATGAACTCGGGCTGCATCTGTTGCAGTCTGGTCGGCGATTTCGGGCGCGCGCTCGAAAAGGTGCTGACCGAACTTCACCCCGACCGCATCCTGATCGAGCCGTCCGGGGTCGGCAAACTGTCCGACGTGATCCGCGCCGTCGAGGGCGTTACGTCCGACGACGCGAAACTCAACTCGTTCACGACGGTCGTGGACGCGAACAAGTGCAGGATGTATATGAAGAACTTCGGCGAGTTCTTCGGCGACCAGATCACCCACGCCGGGACGGTCATCCTCTCGCACACCGACAGCACGACCGACGCGAAACTCGCCGAGTGCGTCGCGATCATCCGCGAGAACAATCCCGCCTGCCGGATCGTCACGACCCCCTGGTCGGATCTCGACGGCAAAGCCATCCTCACGGCGATCGAGGGCGTCGATACCCTCGCCGACGAACTGAAACGGCTTGCCGAGGAGGCGGCGGACGAGCATCATCACCACCATCACCATCATCACGACGACGGCGAGGAATGTTCCTGCGGACACCACCACGACGATGACGACGGTGACGACGACGAAGACGAGCACGAACATCACCATCATCACGACGAGAACGGGGAATGCTCCTGCGGGCATCATCACGACGATGACGACGAAGACGAAGACGAGCACGAACATCACCATCATTACGACGAGAACGGGGAATGCTCCTGCGGGCATCATCACGACGACGATGACGACGACG
>JAGCXA010000066.1 GCA_017961575.1 Clostridia bacterium
TCGACGGTGGTCGTGGCGAGGCACTCGACGGTGTCGGAGGCGCCGTAGTAGATCTTGACCGAGCCGTCGTCCTCGGCGATCATACCGCCGGGGAAGATGACGTTGGTGCGGAAGCCGTCGTCGGTCTCCCAGGGGAGGGTCGGCGCGATGACAGGGGCTTTGCTCATCCCGACGATCTTATAGGGGTTTTCGAGGTCGAGGAGCATGATCCCGGCGGTGTAGCGCTTGTTCCACCAGGTGTCCCAGCCCTTCTGCCCGCGTCCCGTCGGCTCTTTATCGACGGCGTGGAAGAGGGTCAGCCAGCCGTATTTCGTCTTGATCGGCGGGGCGGCGGGTCCGACCTTGTCGTTGGCGAACGGGACGTTCTCAACCCCGAGAAGCAGTTCGGAGTCGCCCCAGAACCGGAGGTCGGGGGATCGGGAGATCCAGACGTCGAAGCGGTCCTTGCCGCCGCGGCTGTAAACCGGGAAGGGGCGTTCGAGCCGGTAGTAATAGCCGTCGATCTTCTCGCTGAAAAGCACCATATTGCGGTTGTCGGGCGCCGACGCGCTGATGATCTCGACGGTTTTGAGATCGTCCGAGAGCCGCGCGATGCAGCCCCGGACGCCGTGGGCGGTGTCCATCGCGAGGCAGAGGTAAAGTTTTCCCTCGATCACGCTGATCCGCGGGTCGTAGAGCCGGTAGACGTCGGGGGTATGGAGCGGTCCCCCGGCGAGGTTCACGACCGCCGATTTGTCGGTGAAGTCGTAGTGCAGGATCGGCTTTTCGGCGACCTTCCAGCCGTCGATCCCGTTGTCGCTGACGGCGACTCCGACGGCGGTCTTCGTGATCCATTTCTTCTTGGCGAGGTATTCCGCCTCGGTCGCGCCGTAGTCGTCGCGGAAGACCATTACGTACTTGCCCCCGACCTTCGCCACGCCGGCGTTGAAGATGAAGCCGGCTTCGTAGGGGATATCGTCCTTCGTCAGGATGGGTTTCGGGTATTTTTTGATGCAATCGGCGTCCTTTAAGATCGGCGTCCACTCTGCCATATCGGGTTCCTTTCGTCTACGTGCGGGATCGCGCCCCGCGCCGCTTTGCATCCATTATAGCATATCCCGTCCCGCGATGCAATCGCGGAAAAGTCTTTTTTTGCAAAAAAGAGGTATTCTTTGCGGGTTGCAAATCTTTCGTTTCTGTGCTATACTGGAAGCAATAAAACCGACTTTATCGAGGGGACGAGATGACCGACCGACAAGCAAGAGCGACGAAACGGACGCCGTTGACGAAGATCGCCGAGACGATCGTCTACGGGCGGTTCGTTATTTTTGCGCTCTTTGCGCTGGCGGCGGTCTTTTGCGTTCTGACGCTCGGACGGGTCAGGGTCAATTCGGATCTGACGGCGTTTCTGCCGAAGGAGACCGAGACGCGGCGGGGGATCGCCGTGATGGAGGAGGAGTTCACGACCTACGGCTCGGCGCGGATCATGATCGAGGGGATCTCGGTCGAGCGGGCGAAGGAGATCGCCGCGCAAGTCGTGGAGATCCCGCACGTAGCCGAGGCGGGATTCGACGAAACCGAGGCGCATTACAAGGACGGTTTCGCCCTGCTCTCGGTCTCCTTCGACGAGGGAGAAACGGGCGAGGGCGCCGCTGCGGCGATGGGAGAGATCCGGACTCTGCTCTCCGGGCTGACCGAGCCGACCTACGTTTCGAGTTCCGTCGGATACGACTATCAGAGGGTTCTGGCGCGGGAAATGGCGGTCGTTCTGGCGCTTTCCGCCGCCGTGATCGTCGCGGTCCTGCTCTTCACGTCCCGGAGTTACTTCGAGGTCGTGATCTTCTTCATCGTTTTCGCCTTTTCGGCGCTTCTCAACATGGGCACGAACTGGTGGCTCGGCGAGATCTCGGCGATCACGAACACCGTCGCCGTGATCCTGCAACTTGCGCTCGCGATCGACTACGCGATCATTTTCGCCCACCGTTATCAGGACGAAGCCGCGCGCGAGGAGAACGCCAGAGCGGCGCTCGTCCGGGCGCTGTCGCGCTCGATCGTCGAGATCTTTTCGTCGTCTCTGACGACGGTGTCGGGGCTGGTCGCCCTGACGCTGATGCAGTTCCGGTTGGGCTACGATCTCGGGATCGTGCTTGCGAAAGGGATCGCGTGCAGTATGCTGACGGTTTTCTGCCTGATGCCGGGACTGATCCTCCTGTTCCCCCGGGCGCTCAAAAAAACGCGCCACCGCCCCTTCGTCCCGAACGTCGAGAAGTGGGGACGGTTCCTGAATCGGAAAGTGCCCGTATTCCTGCTTCTTTTCGCCGTCGTTCTGCCGTTCGCCGCCGTTTTTTCGCACAAGACCGAATACGCCTTCTCGCAGGGGAAGATCACCGAGATCATCCCGAACGCAGAGGAAGCGGAGGCGCGGAAGATCGACGGGGTTTTCCCGTCCGGGACGGTCTTCGCCCTTCTGGTACCGGCGAAGGAGTACGAGAAGGAAAAGACGATCCTGACCGAAGCGGCTGGCTTTGACGGGATCACGGGCGCGACGGGGCTTGCCGGGGTCACGATCGCGGAAGGGAGGACCCTGACCGACGCGATGACGGCGGCGGAGTTCGCCGCGTTTCTCGGGATCGGGGAAGAGGAAGCCGTCGGTCTCTATCGCGGCTACGGGATGACGAACGCCCGCGTCGACGTCTACCGCGCGCCGTCCTCCACCCCCATCCCGTTCGTCGACGTATTGCTGTATCTGTTCCGCCTGATCGACCGGGGCGCCGTATCGCTCTCGGACGAACAGACGGCGACGCTCTCCGCCTATCGCGCTCCGATCGAGCGCGCCGTCGCGCAACTCGGGGGCAGGAATTGGGATCGGCTGGTCTTTTCGACTTCGCTCCCCGCGGAGGGAGAGGAAACGCTCTCGCTCGTCGAGCGCGTCCGCGAAGCGGCGGAACGCGAATACGGAGAGGGCAAGCCGATGATCGTCGGGAACGTCACGTCGGCGAAGGATCTGCGCGAGTCCTACCGCTCCGACTCGGTGCTCATCAGCGTGCTGAGCGTCGTTTTCGTCTTTCTGATCCTGCTCTGCACCTTCCGCAGTCCCGTCGCGGCGGCTCTCCTGGTCTTCGTGATCGAGGGGAGCATCCTCATCAATTTCAGCGTGCCGTACCTCGGCGGGACGCATCCGTCGTTCGTTACGAATATGATCGTCTCGGCGATCCAGATGGGGGCGACGATCGACTACGCGATCGTGATGATGAGCCGCTACCGCGCGCGCCGCGCGGAATTTTCGCCGCGGGAGGCGATGGCGAAGGCGGTCAACGACGCTTTCCCGACGGTCATCACGTCGGGGATCATTATGGCGGCGGCGGGACTGCTCGTCGCCTTCCGCGTGAGCGACGTCTACGTCGGACACATCGGACTTGCCGTCGGGCGCGGGGCGCTGATCTCGATGCTCCTCGTCCTCACCGTCCTGCCGCAGCTGATCCCGCCGCTCGACCGCGCGATCGCGGCGACGACGCTGCGTCTCCCCCGAAAAAAGACCGAATCCCCCGAAGGAAGCGGGGCAGAATCCTGACCGATCGGCGCGCGCGATCCCCGCTGTCGGACGGCTTTTCAAAGCGAACGCCGCAAGCGGAACGCGGGCGCCGGACCCGCCCGCCCAACTTTTTTCGTTTTACCTCTTTACAAACGCGAAAAAATCTGCTATAATGCATAAGGTCAAAACCGAAGACCGCTTTTCGGGGGTGTAGCTCAGTTGGGAGAGCGTACGGTTCGCATCCGTAAGGTCATGGGTTCGAATCCCACCATCTCCACCAAACAGAGACGGGGTGCCGCGCACGGCACCCCGTCCTCTTTTGGGGGAGGTTCGAAGCGGCGCTTCGAACCCATTGAGTTTCCACGCCGGAGGCGTGGAAACTCACAATTCACGCCATCCACTTTTGACGCCATTTGTTCTTTGTCGGGCGTGAATTGGCGGGTAGCGCGGCGAGTATAATCGCCGCGCGTCGAATCCCACCATCTCCA
>JAGCXA010000067.1 GCA_017961575.1 Clostridia bacterium
ATTGTAAATATTAGCACTCGAAAGCCGAGAGTGCTAATTCGCTTGAACGGCGACGCCGATTTCTTGACAAAAAAAGACGTTTCACTTATAATTAACGTGATTCCTGATCAAAACGACCGATAAAGGAGCCCGAAAATGAAGCGTCTTGTCGTGATCCTGTCTTTGCTTACGCTTCTCTTGCTTGCCGGGTGCGCTATGGGGAGCGAGCCCGCCGCCCCGACCGACGCCGCCACGACGGCGCAGAAGGAGACCGGGCACGTCCACGTTTTCAGCGAGAAGGTGCAGAGCGACGAATACCTCTCCCGCTCCGCGACCTGCGGCAATACCCCCCTCTACTTCTTTTCCTGCGCCTGCGGAGAGCGGGGGACGGCGGTCTTCAAGGGGGATCCCGTGCCGCACGCCTACGCCGTTACGGTCACCGACGCCGGCGTGATCGAACGGGTCCGCTGTACCAAAGAGGGTTGCGGTCACGTCGAACAGCCGAACGCAAAGCTTCCGTCGAAGGGGACCTTGAAGGGCGCCTTCTCCTGTTCCGAGGGCGACTATTCGGAGATCGACAGCGCCAAGATCTTTTGGTACGAAAACTGCAAGGAAACCGATTTTGACGACTGCGTCCGGGAACTGCAAGCCGCGGGATACGTTCAAAAGGAATCCTATACCATGGGGGACAACCGCTACGCGCTCTTTTCGGGCGAGTACTGCACGCTCTATCTTTCGTTCCTGTCGGGGGAGGGCGCGATCCGCACGTACGTCGGGCGTTCCGACGACGCGGTCCCCGCAAAAACCGTTGCCCGGAGTTCTGCGAAGGCGCTGCCGGCGCTCTGGCAGATCGACGTGGATTGCGAAGCGGGGAAAGCCAACGGGGGGATGTCCTACGTTCTCCGGCTCACCGACGGCAAGTTCATCGTGATCGACGGCGGTTACGAGACCGACTCGGACGCCGACTCGATCTATCGGATCCTTTCCGAAAACAAGCCGGAAGATCACAAAAAACCGATCGTCGCCGGGTGGTTCGTCACCCATATGCACATAGATCATTGCGGGGCGCTCCGCCGCTTCGCCTCGACCCACAAGAACGACGTCGCCGTGGAGGGATTCTACTATAACTTCCCCTACGTCAACGTCGGCGACATCTGGCCGTCCAACAGCCGGACGTGGGAAACGCTGATGGCTTCCTTCGAGGGCGCAAAGCTCTACCGCAAATTGCACAGCGGGATGCAGTTCGCCTTTGCGAAGGCGACGGTCACGGTTCTTTGCACCTTTGAGGACGTTTACCCCCTGCCTTTCAACTCCGGAAACGATACCTCCACCGTTTTCAAGATCGAGATCGCGGGGCAGTCGATTCTGTTCCTCGGGGACGCCGAGTACGGCGAGAGCGACCGGATGCTGAACCTGCCCGAAGACGCGCTCAAGGCGGATATATTGCAGTACGCGCACCACGGCTACGACAAGCAATGCCGCGGCAATCTCTACGAGAAGATCGACCCCGAGACCGTTCTCTGGCCGATGCCCTTCGTCAACTGGGAATCCGACTCGCACGGAAAGGTCTTTCAGCCGCGCTACGAGGGGACCCCGTCGAACAGCCACAGGGAAAACGAATGGATCCGGAACGCCGCGTCGGTCAAGAAGATCATCGTGATGGCGGAGGGAACGACGAAACTCACGCTTCCCTACACGCCGTTCGGACCGCGCAACGCCGACTACGGCGCGCTCTACGAGGCGCAGCGCCCGTAAAACCGATCCGACGCCCGGCGGGGATCCTCCCCGCCGGGCTTTTTCCCGTTTCGCGCGAGCGCGACACGCGCGCGGGCAATTTTACAAAAAAAGTTCTTGACAAATCGAATCTTTCCGTTTATAATATTGTTTGCTTGTCGGTTCGGTATGCTCGAACTATGCGGTTTATCCGCTTTCATAAACTCGAATAAGGAGGTATTGATCGATGAAGAGGACCTACCAGCCCAAGAAAAGACAGAGATCCAAAGAGCACGGTTTCCGGAAGAGAATGGCTACCTCGAACGGCAGAAAAGTTCTGAAAAGAAGACGCGCAAAGGGCAGAGCTCAACTCACCTATTAAGGGAAAAGACAAATCTCCGATCACCGCCCTCGGCAGTATCGGAGTTTTTCTTTACCGCAAAAACAAAACCGCCCCCCAAGAAAAGGAACGGTGATCACTTGAAATTCAAAGCGATCTGTGAAAACCATCTGTTTTCCAAAGCGTACGCGAAAGGCAAGCGATTCGTGACCCCTTCCCTCGCGGTCTATCTCCTCCCCGACTACGCGGCGGAGCGACTGCAAAAAGAGAATCCGATGAAGATCAAGGTCAACCGGATCGGGCTGACCGTCTCGAAAAAGATCGGAGGCGCCGTCGTCCGCAACCGGACGAAGCGGATCATCCGCGAGGCGTACCGCCGCGTCGTACGCGAAAACGCCGTCAAGGTCGGATTTCTCATCGTCATCGCCGCGCGCGATCGCGCGACGAGAAAAAAGAGCGACGATCTCGTTCCCGAGTTGAAACTCGCGTTCGAGAAACTGGGACTCGTCACCCCGTGTACGAAATGAAACGAGTTTGTATCGGACTCATCAAAATCTATCAGAAAGCGATCTCCCCCCTCAAACCGCCCTGCTGCAGGTTTTATCCGACCTGCTCCGCCTACGCCGTAGAGGCGTTTCAGAAACGTGGCTTTTTCGTGGGACTGGCGCTTACCGTCACGCGCATTCTGCGCTGCAATCCCTTCTGCCGTCCGGGTTACGACCCGGTGCCGGAAACGGGCTGGCGGAAGAAGTATCCGAAGGTCCCCTTTGACAGGATCCGGGAGAGATCGAACGACGGCGCGGCAAACGTCGCCGTAGAACAGGATTAAAACATGTATAAGTTTTTCGGTAACATTCTGAACCTTTTCAACAGTTGGACCGGCAACTATATGCTGGCGCTGTTGCTCTTTGCCCTGATGGTCAAGATCATTATGATCCCGCTCGCGATCATGCAACAGAAGAACCAGATCAAGGGCGCGAAACTCCGTCCGAAAATGCTTCTGATCGAGAAGAAATACGCCGGGCGGAACGACCAGGTCACCCTCAAAAAGAAACAGGCGGAGATCATGGAACTCCAACAGAAGGAGGGCTACTCCGCTTTTTCGGGTTGTCTGCCTCTTCTGATCCAGTTCCCGATCATCATTATCCTCTATCGCGTGATCCAGAAGCCGCTGACCTACGTCTCGCATCTCGGTGACAAACTCGTGGCGATCGCGGAAAAGATCGGCTTTACCGAGAGTTTCAAAGCGTCCGAGATCAGTCTGATCTCCAAGATCAAGGAGAACATCGGGGACGCCCAACTCGCGTTTGCCGAGGCGGGCGGCGAAGGGCAACTTGCCGACCTGCTCCCGAAGATGTCCTTCTTCGGCGCCGACCTGACGGTCCGCCCCTTTTTCTGGAGCATTCTGCTGCTGATCCCGGTGCTCAACTTCGCGTTCGGCGTCCTGAGCATGAAACTCTCGAAGAAACTGAACGGCAATCCGTTGCAGGCAGGCGAACAAACGGCGGATCAGAAGATTTCGGGCGGCATTATGGAATGGATGATGCCGGTGGTCTCCCTCTGGTTCTCCTTCATGCTCCCCTCCGCGCTCGGCGTGTACTGGATCTACCAGTCGGTGCTCAGCATCCTGCAAATGCTGATCCTGGCGAAGGTGATGCCGATGCCGAAGTACTCGAAGGAAGAGATGGAGCAGATCTTAAAGGAACTGAAAAAGAAGCAGGTCGAGCGTCCGGCGTATACCGGCTCGTCCTATTCGGGCGACCGTCCGCGTTCGCTGCATCACATTGACGACGACGACGATTTTCCCGAGGAAAAGAAGCCGTCGAACAATCAGAATCAGCGCAAAAAACGCGCCCGCCCCACCCCCGCGCCCCAGGAAAAGAAACTGAGACCCGAGGATTTTGAAACGAAGAACGACGCGGCGGAAGAGCCGACCGTCGAAAAGCCCGCAGTCGATGAGACCGCGCCGAGCGCCCCCGATCTTGAAGATCTGGTGAACCGAATCGGCGCCGACGCGGAAAAGAACGAAACCGAATCAAAAGAAGACTGATTCAGGAGGACGAAACCGTGATTAAAGAAGTTATCGCGTCCGGCAAGGACGTATCGGAAGCCAAGGAACTCGCCCGCACCCTGCTCGGCGCGGACGAACTCGCAGACGTACAGTACGAGATCCTCCACGCGGGAAGCAAGGGGATCTTCGGCGTGATCGGCGTGAAACCCGCGAAGGTGCGCGCCTATATCGAACTGCCCGACGACGCGCCCCGCCGCGAGGCGCCGCGCGATCGGCAACCCGCCCGCGACAACCGTCCGGAGCGGCAGAACAACCGCCCCGAGCGGAACAACAACCAGCAAAGAAAGAACGACCGCGGGCAGCAGAGACGCCCCCGGAACGAAGAGCGCATCCCGCGCGAGAACCCGAATCCCCAGCCCCCGAAAAAGCGGAGCGAGGTGATCCCGGAGGATCAGGTGAAACTTGAAAAGATCGAGGCGGCGCCCGGCGAGGACCGTTCGCTCGACTTCGTGAACACCCTGATCGCGAACCTCGGCATCGACGCGACGGCGACCCTCTACTCGACCTCCGACGGCGCGCGCCGGATCGTGATCTCGGGCGAAGGCGCCGCGACGCTGATCGGTCATCACGGAGACACGCTCGACTCGCTGCAATACCTGGCGAACCTTGCCTGCGCGCAGCTGAACTCGAAGGGCGAGCGCGACCACAGCCGCGTGACGATCGACATCGAGGGCTACCGCGCGAAACGCGAAGGGGCGCTCCGCGCCGTCGCCCGCCGGATGGCGGAGAAGGCGAAACGCACCCACCGCAACGTGATGCTCGAACCGATGAGCCCCTACGAGCGCCGGATCATCCACGACGAGGTGAGCGGCATCGAGGGCGTGACCACCTCGTCGGTCGGTTCGGACAACAACCGCCGCGTGGTGATCTTCTTCGAGCGCAGACCCGCCGCCGACGCCGTCCGTGAGGAAGAGGCGCCGATCGCCGAGCCCGTGACCGAACCGATTAACGAGCCCGAGATCGAGGAGGAATCCGAGATCGAGGTCGAGATCGAGACCGAGATCGGGACCGAGGAGGGCGCCGACGTCTCGTCGGTCATGGACGACGGAGACTTCAACGGCGACTCGGAGGACGCGTCCGGGGACGAACCCGCGGACGGCGATCCGGCGTGATCGGGCGCGTCGGTACCGTAACAGCCATATCGACCCCGCCCGGCAAGGGCGGGGTCGCCGTTATCCGGGTATCGGGCGACGACGCTCTGGCTGTCGCGGAAAAATGCTTTATCCCGCGGGACGGGAAGCCGCTCGCGTCCCATCCTCCGCGCCGCGCGGTGTACGGCAATATCACCCTTGACGGCAAGATCGTCGACGACGGTCTTCTTCTCTACTTTCCCGCCCCGCACTCCTACACGGGCGAGGACGTGATCGAACTTTCTTGTCACGGCGGCAGTCTTCTTTCCGGTATGGTGCTGGAAGCGACGCTGAAAGCCGGCGCCGTCCCCGCGCCCGCCGGGGAGTTCACCCGCCGGGCGTACCTCGCGGGAAAACTCACCCTCTCGGACGTCGAGGCGGTGGGTCTGGCGATCGACGCCGTGACGCCCGCTCAGGTGCGGCTTGCCGCGTCGGACTCGCGGAACCGGCTCCGCGACGCGGTGGGGGAACTGCACGACCGACTGCTCTCCCTGATCTCCTCGCTCTACGCCGGGATCGACTATCCCGACGAGGACCTTGCAGACCTTTCAAGCGAGGAGGTCGCGGACGGAGTTGAAAAGATCCTCTCCGATCTCGCGTCGCTGCGCGACACCTACCGCACCGGACGCGCGATCCGCGAGGGTGTCTCCGCCGTGATCGCCGGGAAGCCGAACGTCGGAAAGAGCGCGGTCTTCAACCGCCTGCTCGGCTGCGACGCGGCGATCGTCACCCCGATCCCCGGCACGACCCGGGACGTCCTCGAATACCCGCTCCCCGTCGGGCGCGCTCTGCTCCGGCTGGCGGACACCGCGGGGCTGCGCGACACCGCCGACCCGGTCGAGTGTATCGGGGTCGAACGGGCGAAAAACCGGATCGGGGAGGCGGAGGTCCTGCTTCTCGTCCTCGACACCTCGCGCCCGCTCGAAGCCGAGGACCGGGATCTGATCGACCTTGCCCGGAATTTCCCCGGCGTCGCGCTTCTGCTCCTGAACAAAGCCGATCTGCCCGCCGTCTGGGGCAAAGACGCTTTGCCGGAGGGTTCTCCCGCGGCGTTTGAAGTCTCCGCCGGGACCGGCGCGGGTCTTGACGCCGTGAAGGAATATCTGTCGGGCGCCCTGACCGACGACCGGCTCTCGCTGGGAGAGGACGCGATCATCGCGTCCGCGCGGCAAGCCGCCGCGATTTCGTCGGCTTGCGATGACCTGTCCGGGTGTCTTGACTCGCTCCGCCGCGGCGTACCGATCGACGCCGCCGCCAGTCTTGCCGAATCGGCGCTCGCCTCGCTCTCCGAGGTGGACGGGCGGACGGTTTCGGGCGAGATCGTGGACGAGATCTTCTCGCGTTTCTGCGTCGGAAAATAAAACGGAGGAAAGACCGTGACCGAGGAAAAGCGCTTTCGGAAAAACGACGGGGGCTTCGTGTGCCTGCATTGCGGGCGGACGGTGCCTCCCCTCGGCTATACCTCGCGCAACCACTGCCCCTTCTGCCTCTGGTCTCTCCACGTGGACGTTCTGCCCGGCGACCGCGCCAACCCCTGCGGAGGACTGCTCCGCCCGGTGAAGACCGAGCCCGACCCGAAAAAGGGATTCGTGATCGTCCATCGCTGTGAAAAGTGCGGGGCGACCGTCCGCTGCAAAGCCGCGCTCCGCGGCGACACGCCGGACGACGGGGACCTGTTGATCCGCTTGACGGCGGGAGAATAAGGCGGGCGCGAAGCGCCCGCGTGATATGAACGGCGACGGAGAGATCCGTCGCCGTTCGTGATATGAGAGCCGACCGTCGAACACGGTCGGCTCTCGCGATATGTCCGCCGCACACGGCGGACGTGATATGCTCCGCTTGCGCGGAACATGATATGCCACGCGGGGACCCCTTATCCGGGAACCCCCAAAACTTACTTCGTGCGTTTCGGGGAACCCCTTATCCGGGAACCCCCAAAACTTACTTCGTGCGTTTCGGGGAACCCCTTATCCGGGAACCCCCAAAACTTACTTCGTGCGTTTCGGGGAACCCCTCTTCCCCTGCGGGCGTGGAATAGACCGAAGGAACGCAGGCAATAGCAAAGCAAACGAACAAAGTGGCGGCTATGGAACCGTGGCTCGGCGAGTCACGAGCCGAGCCACAACTTCAATCATCTTTTATTGAAGTTCTTTGCCGCGCTTTCTTACAAGAAAGCGCGAAACCGTACCCCCCCGTCAAAACACCCTTCGCAGAACGTCCTTTGCGAGCGCGTTATCGGGGAGCGCGAAGTAGAACACCCACGCCCCGCGGCGGATCACGACGGGCTCAACGGCGGCGGAAACGTCGACCTCCGCCCGCATCCGCCGCACGGTATCGCAGCGTAGAAGGCACAGATTTTCGACCTCCCGCGCCCCGGCGAGATCCACGCACCGGAAGAACCCGCATTCGTAAAAGACTCTGCCCGACGAACCGAGGCAGAGAACGAACGACGCAACGTCCTCCCGATCGTCGCTCCCGTCGGCGCGGCTAAACAGAAGCTTGAAGTCCGCGTCCGACAGGTACTCCGCGTCGTTCTGCCCCGCCTCGCTGTCAAAAACCAGATGCGGCGGCAGAGGATATTTCGTGCTGAACGCGGCGTAAAGATCGCGCGGCGTCCTCTCCCCTCTCCCGCAGGATGAAACCGACGCGATCAGAACGATCAACCCCAAAACCGACAAAAACCCCCGCCGCAAACGCAAAAAATCGCCCCCTCTCCGTACAGTATACGAAAAAGGGGGCGCGTTTTATGAACGGCGGCGCGTTTACGGAGCCGCCGGGGTCGCGTCACGCCGTTTGATCCGACACGAGATTGCGGAGCCAGACGCGCTTCCGGATCAGGACGAAGCCGACGGCGCACTTGATGAGGTCGAGCAGCGTCACGATCAGGTAGACCCAAACGATCGGGAGCGCGGTCCTCTGCGCGAGCAGATACGACGCCGGGAAACTGACGGCGAGGACGAACACCGAATCGAACAGGAAGGTGACCAGCGTTTTGCCGCCCGATCGGATCGTGAAATACGACGCCTGCATGAAGGCGCCGATCGGCATACAGCAGGACGCGACGAGAAGGAGCGAGGTCGCAAGGCGGCGCACCCCCTCCTCGGTGTTGTAGATCAGGGGGAAGAAGGGCGAGAGCGCGGCGAGCGCCCCGCCGACGAAAAGGCAGGAGAAGGTCGCGAGCGCGATCATCCGGCAGGCGTCGCGCTGCGCGTCGTCCGGACGGTTCGCTCCGAGCGAATGCCCCGCGACGATCGAAACCGACGCGCCGATCCCGAAATTGACCGAATTGAACACGTTTGCCGCCGTCGTCGTGATGGTCAGCGCCGCCACGACCGAAAGACCCCGCGTCGAATAGTTGCGGACGACGGCGGTGGTCCCGACCGACCAGAGCAGTTCGTTCACGATCAGGGGAAAACTCCGGATCGCGAGCTGTCCGACCAGCCGCCCCGGCACCGAGAAGAGCCGACGGTAGGCGTGCGTAATGAACCCCCAGCGTTTCGCGTTGGCGTGGGTGTAGATCAGGACGATCAGGAGTTCCACGAAACGCGACGCGACGGTCGCGACCGCCGCGCCGCGAACGCCGAGCGCCGGAGCGCCGAGATAACCGAAGATCAGGATCAGGTTCAGGGCGATATTGACGGCGATCGCGGACACGCCCGCCAACATCGGGACCGCCGACTCGCCCCCCTCGCGCAGGGTCCCGGAATACACCTGCGTCAGGGCGAAGGGAAGCAGCCCGAAGAGGATCATGAAGAGGTATTCCTTCCCCGATTTCAGGGCGAGCAGAAGATCGACCCCCGACCCGTCGTCGGTGAAAAAGAGCCGCAGGAGAAAATCGTCAAACAGGAAAAAGATCGCCCCGGCGAGGATCGCGGTGAAGCAGGACGCGATCACCTTCACCCGGAAGGTATGCCGCACGCCCTCGTCGTTCTTCGCCCCGAAGAACTGCGTGGTGAAGATCCCGATCCCCGAAACGACGCCGTAGATCAGGAGGTTATAGACGAAAACCAGTTGGTTCGCGATCGAGACCCCGGTCATCTGCTCGGTGCCGAGCCGCCCGATCATCAAATTGTCGAGCAGCCCGACGAAGTTGGTGACGGCGTTCTGCACGATGATCGGAAAAGCGATGCGGAACGCTTTGCGGTAGAAGGGCTTGTCCCCGATCAGGTATTGCCGTATCCGTGTCATCGCGTTCCCCTCACCGCCGCTTTCCGTCGGGGGAGAGCGTCAAATACACGACCTCGCGCGGCGTCCCGATCCTTGGAACGCGGACGTCGTTTGCAAGTCCGCGCGAAACGGCGAGCCGCCCCTCGTAGACCCCCGCCGTATAGCGCGGGAAGATCCCCTGCCCCGGCGCGAAAAGCCCGCGCCGGAAGAGCGCCCATTGCCCGCCGTGCGCGTGTCCCGAGACCGTCAGGTCGATTTTGAGCGGGCGGATATACTTCGGGTAGTATTCGGGGTGGTGGGAGATCAGGATCTTGTAGCCCGGGAGCGCCGCGAAATCGTTTAAGAACGCGAGATCCGGCACCTTCCCGGTATAGTGCGCCGAGCGGAGCCCCCCGACCGTGATCCCCGAGGGGAGGGTCGCGTAGGTCGCGTCGAGTTCGACGACGCCCGCCGCCGCAAGCGCCGCGTCGACGTCCGGATGCGGCGTATGGTCGTGGTTGCCCCGACAGAAGAAGGTCGGCACCCCCGCGGGCAACCCGGAGAGCAGGGTCAGAGCCGACGAATAATCGAAAAAGCCGCGGCGCGGCGGGCTCTCGTAGAGATCGCCCGCGATCAGGATCAGGTCGGGCGGGTCGGCGCGGAGGATCCGGACGACCTCGTCCGCGCGCCCGCGATGCAGATCGGCGAGGAGCGCCAGCCGGACGGTCGGTCCGCTTGACTTGATCGCGTATTCGGTCTTTTTGATCTTTTTGATCGGCACGGCGGCGCCCCCTTTCCCTTCATTCCATATCAGTATATCCGATTCGCCGAAAAATGTCAATCATCTATTGACAAGACGGGCGAAAATACGATACAATAAAAGACGGACGAGGGGGGCGGCGAACGCTCGACCGCGCGCGTCCGAATACCGGGGCTCCCCGGCAAAAGAAAGGAAAACCGTGATATGAAGAAATGGAAATGCACCGTCTGCGGCACGATCGTCGAGGGCGATACCCCGCCCGAAAAATGCCCCGTCTGTAAAGTGCCGGGTGAAAAATTCGTCGAAGTCGTGGAGGAAGCCGATTGGGCGACCGAACACGAGGTCGGCGCGCTGAACGGTGTCCCCGCCGAGATCGTCGAGGGGCTTCGCGCCAACTTCAACGGCGAATGCAGCGAGGTCGGTATGTATCTCGCGATGGCGCGCGTCGCCTTCCGCGAGGGCTATCCCGAGATCGGGCTGTACTGGGAGAAAGCCGCCTATGAGGAAGCCGAGCACGCCGCGAAATTCGCCGAACTGCTGGGAGAGGTCGTGACCGACTCGACCAAGAAGAACCTCGAAATGCGCGTCGCCGCCGAAAAGGGCGCGTGCGAGGGCAAGTTCGACCTCGCGAAGAAAGCCAAGGCGCTGAACCTCGACGCCATCCACGACACCGTGCACGAAATGGCGAAGGACGAGGCGCGCCACGGCAAGGCGTTCGAGGGACTGCTCAACCGCTACTTCAAGAAATAAACTCCCCTCACGCAATACTTACGCCGACTTTCGGAACACCCGAAAGTCGGCGTTTTTTCTTATCCCACGGGGATTCTTTCCATCCGCCCCCTAAAAACGATCCCCGCGGCGAAAGCCGCGGGGATCTCACAACGTTTCCCGTCAAACGGACGGGAAACTCATCGCTTCCCCGTCCGTTCAGTCGAGCGCGTCGAGCGCCAGATCGTCGAGGAAAGTGGACGTATGGTAGATCGTGCAACCGTTGATCCGATCGCGCGAGTAGACGGAACGGAAATCGTCGCCGTTCTTTTGGAACAGTTCGCGGGGGATCGGGACGATCAGAAGGATCTTTTTGTCGCCCTCTTCGAATGAGTACCGCGTAGTGATCAGATGCCGGAACAACTCCCGACTTCCGAGTCGGAAAACGTGAGCGACGCTCGCCTCTCCGTCGGCGGAAATATAGATCGGCGTTTTTCTCGACATGGCGCAGAGCAGTTTACATTCGATCGTTTCTTTTCCCGTCTTGATCGTGATCTCGGGCTCCTCGCGCGGGAACAGAACGGAACGGTAAACCCTCTTGAAGTAGAGAGAATACTGCTTTTCCTCGCAGATCTTTTTCAAACCTTTCAGCAGTTTTCTTCTTTTCAAGACCGCCCGCAGATACCGGATCCAGAGGATCAGACCGTAGAGCATAATCAGGATCAGGATCAGCGGGATTCCGAACATCTTGGCAAACAGCGTCTTTCCGAACGAATAGGACAGCATGACAATATACGGGATCACGCCGATAAAACCGATCAATAGGAAGACGCGGACAATCCCAAGCAAAACGGTACGGGAGTCGATCTTTTTGCGGCGTTTCTTTTTTTCGACGTTTTTCTTTTTTCCCATGTCGTTGTCTCCTTTCGCTTTCCCCTCGGCGACCGCAACCGGGATCTCTTCACGTTGCCCGCACGCGGGGAACGCTACATGTATTTCGCGCGGGAGCGCGCGGAATACACTTCACTTTGTGTAACGAAACTTCACCCTCTCCCCGCGGGGGTTCCCGCGGGGAGAGAACCTATCCGGTCAGTCCTTCTTCTCGGACTTCTCGGACTTGGTTTCCTTCTTCGCCGTGCCTTTCGCGGCGACGGCGCCGCCGGCGTATCCGGCGATGATCGCGGGCAGGTCGATGCCGGTCGATTCCTTCACGCCCTCCATCACCTGGTTGGCGCTGGTCATCACGTCGCGCACGACCTTGGTGGAGTTCCCGTCGCCGTACATCACGATCTTCTCGGTCGAGGCGAGCGGGGTCGCGGCGTTTTTGACGATCTCGGGCATCGCGTTGAGGTACATTTCGAGAACCGACGCCTCGCCCATCTTCTTCTGGGCTTCGGCTTTCTTTTCGATGGCTTCGGCTTCGGCAAGACCCTTGGCGCGGATACCTTCCGCCTCCTGCTCCATCGCGAAACGGAGCGCGTCGGCTTCGGCTTTCTTGGCTTCCGCCGCTTGGAGCGCCTCGTACTTCTTGGCTTCGGCTTCCTTCTGGCGTTTGATGAGTTCGGCTTCCGCCTGTTTCTCCGCCTGATATTTCAGGGCGTCCGCCTGTTTACGCACTTCGGCGTCGAGTTGACGTTCCTTGATCGCGATGTCCTTCTCGGCAAGTTCCGCCTCTTTCTCGCGGCGGGCGATGTCGGCGTTGGTCTTCGCGACCTCGATGGTCCGGCGCTGTTCCTCCTGTTGGATGGAATACGCGGCGTCGGCTTCCGCTTTCTTCGTATCGGCGCGCACCTTCATATCCGCCTGCTGCACCGAGAGAGCCGCGTTCTGTTCGGCGATCTTCTTCTCGGCTTCGACGCGGACGGCGTTTGCCTCCTGCTGAGCGTTCGCGGTCGCGATCGCGATGTCGCGCTGTGCGTTCGCCTTCGCGATCTGGGCGTTCTTGCGGATCTGCTCGACGTTGTCGATACCCATATTCTCGATGGTTCCGGCGGCGTCCTTGAAGTTCTGGATGTTGAAGTTCACGACCTCGATCCCGAGTTTCTGCATATCGGGGACGACGTTCTCGGTGATCTTCTTGGCGACGCCCTGCCGGTCCTGCACCATCTCTTTCAGACCGACCGACCCGACGATCTCGCGCATATTGCCTTCCAGCACCTGCGTGACCATCGAGATCATTTCCCCCTGCTTCATACCGAGCAGCGCCTCCGCCGCCCGTTCGAGGTATTCGCGCTGGGACGAGATCTTGATGTTGGCGACGCCGTCAACCGTCACGTTGATGAACTCGTTGGTCGGCACCGCCTCCGACGTTTTGACGTCGACCTGCATCACGCGAAGCGAGAGACGGTCGACCCTCTCGAAGAACGGGACGCGCCACCCCGCCTTACCCACGAGGATCCGCTTTTTCCCCAGTCCCGAGATGATATAAGCGGTGTCCGGCGGCGCTTTGAGGTACCCGATGACGCCGAGCAGAACGAGCAGCGCGACGACCCCTCCGATAATTCCGTAAATCATAGTGAAAACCTCCTTCAAAAACCGTTTTCTTTTTTTGTCGATCGGTCGAGTCCTACAAAAAAAGACTCTTACCGTGTGCACAGTAAAAGTCTTGTAAAATCATCTCTGATCCTGCGGGCGCCGGGCATTTGCAACTGCCGTGCTGACGACGCGCGCACGCTGCACGGTGGCAGCGTACTACTCCCTTTCGACGGTTTCATTGTACCACGCCCGGCGGGTTTTGTCAAGATTTCCGGCTCCGATTTCCCCGATTCTCCCTCTTGCACAAAACCGCATTCCGAAAAATAGACAGGTTTTACAAAAAAATCAAACAAGCTCGACGCGGTACCGTTCGAGGAACCAATCGAACTGGCAGAGCCAGGCGAGAAGCTGCGGGCGCGCCATCAGTTGCCCGAACCAGGTGACGTCCTCGCCGCCCGCAAGGAGCGACGCGAGTTTCTCCCGGTCGAAGAGCGGCGCAAGCGGCGAATGCGGGCGGGAAAGCCGCTCTTTCAGCATCGCAAGCACCGCCGTCTCGTACCGTCGACTGTGCGTTTTGGGATACGGGCTCTTCTTCCGCCGATAGATCTCTTCGGGGAGATATTCGCGCATCGCCTCGCGGAGCAGCGCCTTTTCGACCCCGTTCTCAAATTTGACCGACCACGGGACGTTGTAAAGGTAGGACGCGATCCGCGCGTCCGAGAAGGGGACGCGCACTTCGAGCCCGTGCGCCATCGACATCCGATCCTTCCGTTCCAGAAGCGACTGCATAAAGTAGGACTGCGAGAGCACCGAGGCGATCCGCGACCGCCGCATCTCAGAACTGTCGTCGTCAAGACAATCGACGGCGGAAACGACCGCGCGGTACTTTTCCGACAGGTAGGCAAACCCTTCGTCGGGACGGGCGAACTCGCGCCGGAAGAGCGAGATCCGCGCCAAAGGATCGTGGATCCACGGAAAGAAATCGCGCGCAAGCATTTCGGGACGGTAGAACCACGGATAGCCCCCGAAGATCTCGTCGGCGCATTCGCCCGAGAGGGCGACGGTATGCCGGCGCCTGACCTCGCGGCAGAAGTAGAGGAGCGAGGAGTCGACGTCCGCCTGCCCCGGCAGATCGCGCGCAGAGGTCGAAGCGAACAGCAGATCCGCGACCTCCCCGTTCGGCGCGACGAGGACGGTATGATCGGTTGAAAATGCGCCCGCGGCGAGCCGGGCGAAACCGTCGTCGCGGTTGGGTTGGAACAGGGTGGGCTGATACTCGTTGTCCTCGTACTCGAAGGAATAGGTCGAGAGGACTTCCCCGCGCTCGCGGAAACGCTCGGACGCGACCGCCGCGACGACCGACGAATCCAGCCCGCCCGAAAGGAAGCAGGCGAGCGGCACGTCGCTCTCGGTCTGCCGCCGGATCGCGTCGCGGACGAGCTCCCGCGTATGCGAAACGCACTCGTCCCGCCCCTCGGTAAAGGGTTCGGCGCGCAGCCGGAAGTAGGTTTTCTTTTCGATCCCCGCCGCCGAAACCGAAAGGCACTCGCCGGGACGAAGTTCGGTGATCCCTCGGAAGACCGACGCCGAACGGAGCGTTACCGGAGTCAGGAACAAAAGTTGCCAAAGCCCCTCCTGCCCGATCTCGGGACGGATCTTCGGATGGCAAAGCAGCGCCTTGATCTCCGACGCGAAGAGAAAGTCGCCGTCCGCCGTCGCGTACCAGAAGGGTTTGACCCCGAGGGGATCGCGGGCGCAGAAGAGTTTTTCCTCCGCGCGGTCCCAGACGGCGAAGGCGAAGATCCCGTTCAGGCGGGAAAGGCACTTCTCCCCCCAGACGGCGTAGGCGTAGACGAGCAGTTCGGTGTCGCACCTCGTCCGCAGCCGCACGCCGGAGGCGGAAAGATCCCGCCGGAGTTCGTCCCCGTTGTAGAGTTCCCCGTTGTAGACGACGGTATAGGCGCGCCGCCCGTAGCGCACCGTCATCGGCTGATCGCCGCGTTCGGGATCCATCACCGCCAGACGGTTGTGGTGGAACGCGACGTCGGCGTCGGCGTAACCCCCGCTCCGGTCGGGTCCGCGCGAGCGCATCGTTTCGCCCATCCGCCGCACCGTCCCGACGGTCTCGGGCGTGACGCGCCGGGGCGCAAAAAGTCCGCATATCGAACACATATCGTACTCCGAAAAGAGAGATCGGGGGATAAAAACGCCCCCGATCCAGTATATGCGCGCGACCCCCTTCCGCGTGTTCGCCGAAACGGCTTGATAAAAAATTCACAAAAAGAAGCGGGCAGAATCATCCCCCTGTATCCTTTCTTTATAAAAATACGCGGGAAGTCAAAAAACCCTTGACGAAAAAGGCGCGTTGATGTATAATGAAGGCAACTATTTTTCAGCGCCTCGCGCTGTGGGAAAGGATCCGTCCGCCGGACGGAAATGGGAACATGAAACGCGTTTACAATTTCTCAGCGGGACCCTCTATGCTTCCTCTTGAAGTTCTCGAGGAGGCGCAAAAAGATCTGCTCGACTACAAGGGGTGCGGGATGTCGGTGATGGAGATGAGCCATCGGACGCCCGAATTCGAGGAGATCATCGCGGGAGCCGAAGCGTCGCTCCGCCGCGTGATGAACATCCCCGACAACTACAAGGTTCTTTTCCTGCAAGGAGGCGCGTCGACCCAGTTTGCCTCGGTGCCGTTCAACCTTCTGACCGGATCGGGCAAAGCCGACTATATCGTCTCGGGTCAGTTCTCGAAGAAGGCGTATCAGGAAGCGAAGAAGTACGGCGACATCGCCGTCGCCGCGTCGAGCGCGGGCGACAACTTCACCCACGTGCCCGAAACGACGCGCGAGAGCTTCCGTCCCGACGCCGATTACGTGCACATCTGCTTCAACAACACGATCTACGGGACCAAGTTCCCCTATATTCCCGACACGGGTGATATTCCGCTGGTCGCCGATATGTCGTCCTGCATCTGCTCGGAGCCGGTCGACGTCTCGAAGTTCGGCGTGATCTACGCGGGCGCGCAGAAGAACGTCGCCCCCGCCGGCGTCACCATCGTCATCGTCCGCGAGGACCTGCTCGGTCACGCGCGTCCCGACACCCCCGCCATGTTCGACTACAACCTGATGGCGGAGAACGGCTCGATGTACAACACCCCGCCCTGCTGGTGCATCTATATGGCGCGCCTCGTCTTCGACTGGATCCTCTCGATCGGCGGGCTCGAAGCCATGAAGGAGCGCAACCAAAAGAAAGCGGCGATCCTCTACGATTACCTCGACAGCCAGGATTACTACTTCGCTCCGGTCGAGCGCGAGAGCCGTTCGATGATGAACGTGACCTTCGTCACCGGCGACCCCGACCTCGACAAGAAGTTCGCGTCCGAGGCGGCGAAACAGGGACTGAAAAACCTGAAAGGTCACCGCTCGGTCGGCGGTATGCGCGCCTCGATCTACAACGCGATGCCGATTGAAGGCGTCGAGAAACTCGTCTCGTTCATGAAGGTCTTTGCCAAAGAGAACCCGAAGAAAGACTGAATCGAGGAAAGAAAAATGAAAAATATCCTTTTGATGAATAAGATCGCGAAGGTCGGGACCGACGTTTTCGACCGGAACGAGTACGCCGTCGGCGACGCCGTCGAAAATCCCGTCGCGATGATGGTGCGTTCCGCCGCGCTCCACGACGTGGAGTTCGGACGTGATCTGCTCGCCATCGCCCGCTGCGGCGCCGGCGTCAACAACATCCCGGTCGACCGCTGCGCCGAACAGGGCATCGTCGTTTTCAACACCCCCGGCGCCAACGCCAACGGCGTGAAGGAACTCGCTCTCTGCGCTCTGATGCTCGCCTCGCGCGACATCGTCGGCGGCGTCGAATGGGCGAAAACCCTCTCGACCGACGTCGCGAAATCGGTCGAAAAGGGCAAGGGCGCCTACGGCGGCCGCGAGATCGCCGGAAAAACCCTCGGCGTCATCGGGCTGGGCGCGATCGGCGGTCTTGTCGCCAACGCCGCCACCCACCTCGGGATGCAGGTCGTCGGCTGCGACCCCTACCTCACCGTCAACGCCGCGTGGTCGCTCTCGCGCTCGGTCGTGAAGGCGTCGTCCTACGACGAGATCTACGAGAAAGCCGACTACATCACGCTCCACGTTCCCGCCACCCCGACGACCAAGAATATGATCAACCGCGACACCATCGCGAAGATGCGCGACGGCGTGCGGATCATCAACCTCGCGCGCGCGGATCTCGTCGACGCGGACGCCCTGAAAGAGGCGCTCGCTTCCGGCAAGGTCGCCGCCTACGTCACCGACTTCCCGACCGAGGCGACCCAGGGCGTGAAGGGGATCGTCAGCATCCCGCACCTCGGCGCCTGCACCGAGGAGTCCGAGGACAACTGCGCCGTGATGGCTGCGAACGAACTCGACGACTTCCTCCGCACCGGAAACATCCGGAACAGCGTCAACTACCCGAACGTGCAGTTGCCCGTCACCCCCGGCACCTACCGGCTCGCCGTGATGCACAAGAACATCCCGAACACCCTCTCGCACATCACCTCTCTCGTGTCTGCCTCCGGCATCAACATCGAGAATATGGCGAACGGCTCGAAGGGCGACTACGCCTACACCATCCTCGAAACGAAGGAGCGGATCGGAGACGCGACCGTATCCGAGATCGAAAAGAACGACGGATTCATCCGCGTCCGCAACGTCTGAAAAACGGCGTAAAAAAGTACCGCCGACCGGTTTTCCCGGTCGGCGGATTTTTTGTTTCGGTCAGCTCCGCTTGCGCTCGGCAAGCCGACGTTCGATCTCGGAAAGCGAGAGCCCGTACTTGTTCGCGATGTCGCGGGCGTAGCTCTTGCCGTCGGGCTTCGCGCGCACGATCTTGAAACTCCGGCGCCCCTCCTCGATCCCGGCGACCAACGTATCGACCGGGACGCCGCCCGCCTCGCGGATCTTTTCGTTCACCTCGGGTACTGCGGCGGCGAGTTCGTGCAGGTGGGTCGAGAAGATCCCGCGGCAACGCGCGATCCCGAACCCGGTCAAAATCTCCTGCCCGATATAGGACGCCTCGTAGGCGCCGGTCGAGGAGAGCGATTCGTCGAGCAGGATCATCGAGTTCTCGGTCACGGCGTCGAAGATCTCGCGCAGACGCGCGCACTCCTCGCCGAGCCGCCCCTTGTCGATCGTGTCGTCGGCGCCCTCCGGGAAATGCGTGTAGATCGCGTCGACCGGGCTGATGACGGCGGACTTCGCCGGAACGCGCAGCCCGAGCTGCGCCATCGCCTGCGCGAGTCCGAGGGCGCAGGTGACGACCGATTTCCCGCCCCGGTTCGGGCCCGTCAAAACGTAGATCCGGGCGTTATCGTCGAAGGCAAGGTCGTTCTCGACGATCTCCTCCTCGATCCGGAGCGCCACGTCGGGGTTATACAGCCCCTCGGCTGAAAAGTCCTTGTTCTCCATCGGCGAGAGGGTCGGCACGACGACGGGATAGCCCCGGTCGGAGAGCCGCCGCATCAGAGCCGCCGATTTCGTGACGAACTCGATCTCGGGAAGCAGCCGTAGGATGAAATCGGTGTTCTCGATCACGTACTCGCCGACGATGGTCCGCCACGACTTGACCGACGAGCGGAAAACGTCCTCGATCGCCGAGTTGAAGGCGCCGATCAGCGCCTCGCGCCGGTTGTCCGACTGCCCTTTCCCGAAGGGGGTCAGGGCGGCGATGCAGGTCATCGCGTCGTTCTTGAAGGAGAGTTTGAGGATCTTGTCCAACACCTTCTCGGAACGGAAGGGTTCCGCGTTGACCGAGAGCACGCCCGCCTCGGCGGGGCGGAGTTCGGCGTCGAGGTTGACCCCGACGGTGATGCTCCGGATCTCGCGCACCCGCGACGAGAGTTTTTTCAGCCGCTCGTTCAGATCCTTATAGTATTCGCTCTCGACGTATTCCGAAATGAAGGACGAGAGGGTACGGAACGCCGGGCTCGTGATCCGGTCGCGCACGGGCGAAAGCCCCTCGTGCAGGCGGTCGATCACCGCGATATAGAGTTCGATCTCGGTGATGCTGTAAAGATACGACTCCCCGGACGAGGCGCCGAGGTCGCGGTCGAGTTTGCGCAGTTCGGTAATATCGGAGAGAAGCGGCACGACGTCGGAGAGCGTTTTGCCGATCTCGGGCACCGAGAGCAGATCGTTGAAGGTCGCCTCGCGGTATTCGATCACGGCGGGCTCGTAGGTGAAAAAGCCGACGGGAGAACCGTCGCGCAAACCGAGAAGCCCCGTCAGTCCAAGTTCCCGACACACGCTGTCACGGATGTCGGGACGGTTTTCGGGGTCGGTATGGCGCTCTTTCGCCGCGGCGTCCTGCCAGAGCAGACTGATGAACGGTTGATCCATTTTCTTCCCTCCGCGATTCGTTTTGGGGAGTCCCGGAATCGCTTTCTTTTATTATCATATCACATTCCGCACTTTCCCGCAAGTTTTTTTCGCAACAAATTGATTTTGCCGCCGGAGTATGGTACAATAAAAGGGAGAAAACGAAAGGAAGGCGGGGGCTTCCCCGTCCCGCAAAATGAAGATCGAAATCAAGAAAACCAGACCGGGCGCAACCATTCCGGTCTACGCATCCCCGCTCGCGGCGGGGGCGGATCTCTACGCCTGCACCGACGGCGAGGTGCGGATCCTGCCGGGTGAAACGGCGATGATCCCGACCGGGATCGCGGTCGCCATCCCCGCCGGCTACGCCGGGTTCGTCTTCGCGCGCTCGGGTCTGTCGGTCAAGATGGGGCTCGCCCCGGCGAACAAGGTCGGGGTGATCGACGCCGACTACCGCGGCGAGATCCTGGTCTCGCTCTACAATCAGAGCGGGCAGACGCGGACCGTGAATCGGGGCGACCGGATCGCGCAGCTCGTGATCGAAAAGGTCGAGACCGCCGTCTTCGAGGAGGTCGACGAGTTGCCCTCCACCGAACGAGGCGCGGGCGGATTCGGGTCGACGGGCAAATGAAACCGCATAAGATCGAAAGCCCCGTCGACCTGCACACGCCCGCCCAGCGGGCGTTTCTTTCGGACGGAATCGAAAACTGCGAGCAGTACGCCGACGGTTTTGCCCCCGCGGACGCGCCGCTGCCCGTTACCCTTTCGTGGGACGCCGACGCGCCGGGGCCCTTCACCGTCCGGGTAAGCGAAAACGAAGACCTCACGGGCGCGCGGGTTTTCACGACCGACGCCCCCACGCTCGACGTTTATAACCTGAAGATCGGCGCGCGCTACTACTGGACGGTGAACGAAGAGACGCCCGAATCCTTCACGACCGCCGACGCCGCGCCGCGCAACCTTTCGGTCGGGGGCGTAATGAACGTCCGCGATCTCGGCGGCTGGAAGACCGTGGACGGCAAACGGGTCAGACAGGGGTTGCTCTTTCGCACGAGCGCCCTCGACTGTTACAGCGAGAGCGAACGGAAGATGAAGGATCTTGTCACCCCCGACGGGAAGTCGACGCTCACCAATCAGATCGGGATCAGAACCGAGATCGATCTGCGGCGCGATCACGAGAGCGAATCGGGCTATCCCCCCGAGGGGAAAACCGAAAGCACGCTCGGAGAGGGCGTCCGCTACCTGCATTGTCCGATCCTGCTCGGTCCCGAAAACTACTTAAACAGCGTCGATTCGCTCCGAACGATCTTCAAAACGCTCGCCGATCCCGCAAACTACCCCGTCGCCTATCATTGCGCCGTCGGCGCCGACCGCACGGGCGCCGTCACCTACCTGATCCTCGGTCTTCTCGGCGTGGGGGATTGCGACCTGATGCGCGACTACCTGTGGACCAACTTCTCGAACCAACAGATGTACCGTCCCCCGATCAACCGGGGCTACAAAGTCACGGTCGACGAAGCCCCCGGCATAACGACGCGGGAAAAGGTTCGGTATATCCTCACGGAAAAGATCGGCGTCCCGGAAGAAGACCTTGACAGAGTGGTTGAACTGCTGACCGAATAAAAATGCCGCGCGCAGAATTCTCTGCGCGCGGCGGTTTTCAGTGAACCAAAAAAAGAAAAAGCGTCGCTATGGGCGCTTTTCTTTTCTGTCCGTATCATTGCCTGCGAAGTCCCTTCGGATAATGATTTTTCGCAACACCCCCCGTGATACGCACGCCGCCGATCGGCGTTCCGAGGCAGAGGACTACGCCCCACCCGTCAAAGAGGTCGCGCGCGGGGATCACGTCGCCGTGCAGATAGGCGGCGAGAGTCGGATCGTCGGCGGGAAAATCAAGTTTTCGGATAAAGTCGCGTCCGTACGCCGAGAAGAAGGCGTGGTGCGGCGCCAGCCGCCCGGAGCGGATCTCGCCGACCGTGACGCCGTTCGCGTAGATCAGATTCGCGGGGAGCGGAAGCGGCGCGGGAGATAGGACGATCTTATCCTTGAACACCGTCGGCGCGACGGCGGGCAGCCGGGTCAGCGTCTCGGAGAGGAACGCGGCGCCGAGCGCGAGCGCGTCGCGCGTCTGTTTCGCTTCCCCGCCGCCTTTTTTCGTTTTCGGCGCGGCTCCCCCGATCGGGGCAGTCAGGCGAAAGAGCGCGAAAAATTGTCCCTCTCCGCCGAAAAGCCCGCCGCCCGAATGCGGATAGTGCCGCCGCGTCGCCCCGGCGGGAACACCGGGGGCTTCGAGCCCCGGATCGGTATAGGAGAGGATCGTTTCGTCCGTCACGGGAATAAGCGAGAGCACGGGATATTCCCGGAGCAGCCACGAAACGGTCTCCTCGTTCTCCTCGGGCGAATAGGTGCAGGTCGAGTAGACGAGCGTCCCGCCCTCTTTGAGAGACGGGAGCGCCGCCGAGAGGATCGCGCGCTGCCGCGCGGCGCAGGACGCGGGGGACGCGGGATTCCATTCCTTCACCGCCTCGGGGGTCTTGCGGAACATCCCCTCGCCCGAACAGGGCGCGTCGACGACCAGAACGTCGAAATAACCGGGCAGATATTCCCCGAAGGCGCGCGGCTCGGTGTTCGCTACGATCACACGGCGAAGTCCAAGCCGTTCGACGTTCCCGGCAAGCACGGCGCAGCGCGAGGGGACGATCTCGTTCGAGACGAGAAGCCCGTCCTCCCCGACGGCAGAGGCGATCTGAAAGGTCTTGCCGCCCGGCGCGGCGCAGAGATCGAGCGCCCGCGCGCCGCGGGGGATCAGCCCCTCGCGCACCGCCGCCGCGACCGGAAGCATCGCCGCCGGCTCCTGCAAGTAAAACGCCCCGGCGTGGTGGAGCGGGTGCCGCCCGATCCGCTCGTCGAGCTCGAGGAAAAAGCCCCCGTCGATCCCCGGGATCGGTCGGATCGGCAGCCCTTCGGGCGCGCCGGCGCCGCAGGCGGGATTGACCCGCATCCCCCGGACGGGCGGCTCGTCCATCGCGGAAAGGAACGCGGCGAACCGCTCCCCGAGCAGATCCCGCATCCGCGAAAGGAACGCCCCGGGCAGTTCCGGTATTCGGTTATACTCGTTTCGCTCCATTTTGCGCCTCCCGTTTTTCTTCCAATCTATTATACTCCCGATCCCCGAAAAAAACAAGCCGGCTTATCGCCGGTTCGTTTTTTATTTTTCGGCGCGGCGGGCGCGGTACTGCGTGGGGGTGAAACGCACGTGTTTCTTGAACAGGCGCGAAAAATAGTTGTAATCCTCGTAGCCCACCTTCGCGGCGATCTCGGGAAGCGGAAAGTCGGTGTAGATCAACAGTTCCTTCGCCTTCCGCATCCGTTCCCCGATCAGGTACAGCACGATCGACTTCCCCATCTCCTTTTTGAAGACGCTGTTGCAGTAGGACGCCGAAAAATGGAACCGTTCGGCAACGCTCGCGAGCGTGATCCGCTCGGTGTAGTTTTGCAGAACGTAGTTCTTGATCGCCAGCGCCAACGGGTGCGTCTGCGCGTTGCTGACGTGATCCCGGATCAGGAGCAGAAGCGCGCCGAGAAGATAGGCGACCTTGTTCAGGTCTTTATCGGAGTTGAAGCAACCGTCGCAGGCGGAGATCAACCGATTCATTTCGACGCTCGCGGCGTTTTCCGATACGCCGGGAACGGCGTCGAGATCCATATCGGTCGTAAAGTTGAAACTGACGTACTCGGAGATGACCGAGGAATCCAGCCGCTGACGCATTTCCCCCGGACGAATCAGAATGAAATCCCCCGCTTTGAGGAGAACCGGGGCGCTTTTCTTCACGTAGTGCAGTTCTCCTTTGAGGACGATCGTCAGGTCGTAATAGGTGACTCTGCCGCGGTGAACGTGCCGCGGTCTGACGTTGATATTATGCTTAAAGTACAGCAGTTGAATTGGATTCATAGAATCATATTGTGCTAGAAACGGATGAATTCAAGCACATTCTCCATTGAGATTTTCGGGAAGAAATATTACAATAATATTGTAACATAATCGCCGTTTTTTTGCAAGAACAAATCAAAACCTTGTGACAAATCGACGAAAGCGGATGATGCGAAAGTCGGACCGTCCGCCCGCGTCGGTCGCCCCCGGACGATCCGCGGCTGCAAATCGTGAACCTCGATTCTTACCGACGAGAGGAGGATCGGAAGATGAAGCGCCTTCCCCTGATTATCCCATTGCTCTTGCTCTGCGCCGTGCTGCTCGCGTCCTGCGGAGGCAAAAAGAAGGGCGAGGCGGATCCGACCGCTCTCGTCACGACCGCCGCGGCGGCGCAGACCGACGACGCCCCCGCCGAGACCAGGGAGAACGCGAAAGAAGCCGTCGACCCGGCGCAGACCGGCGGAGGCGAAGAGATCCCCGGAGGGGACGGCGACCCGGCGGACCCGTACACGAAGAATTATTGACCCCGGTCGCCCGTTTTCAAAGAGGATCGCCCGCGATCCGTTCTGCCGTATGATACAGACCTGCACAAAAAGGAGTCGCATATGAAAAAAACAATTCGTGTTTTCGGTTTGGCGTTGGCGGTTCTGATGATCCTGCCGATGCTCGCGGCACTGCCCGTCAAAGTAAACGCGACGGAACCCGCGCCGACCTACGACGCCGCCCACGACGGAGAACTGCTCCGCGCCGTGAACTTCAAATCGGAGGACTGGTACTCCGATTACGCCGGGGGTATCTCCGGCAGTAACCACGGCGCCGACGTCGCGGTTTCCGACGACGGAACCTCGGTCACGTTTACCGTCCAGAACGCCAATAACAGGCGCGCGATGTGGGGCGGTTACTACACCGACGCGGCGGACGATTCTCCCGAAGACATCGCGTATCACGAGGCGCTCGGCGCCGCCCTTCCGATGAAGGCGGGCGTCAAGTACACGATGGTCTTCGACCTCAAACTCGGGAACGACGGCGTTGCCTTCGGAATCTCGGTGGACGGCGAAAACGCCCTGAACATCTGCGGAAGCGGTCAGACCTATTGGTACGGATGGAATACCCTCCAGGTCAACGCGACGCAGGACGACAACGAAAAATGGAACTACCACTACGCGTCCGGCTCCACCAAGCGCGACAAGCAGACCTTTGCCGTCGTGCTGGACTACGACGCGAAGACGATGACCCTTTATATCGTAGATACGAGCGACGGTTGCTTCTATCTTTGCAGATCGCTCTACTTCGACGGCGCCAAAGTTTGGGATTCCTCCTATCTCAGATGCCGGCTCACCGCCAGACGGATCAGCGGCACGCCGAACTCGTCCTTTACCGCCGAGGTCTCGAACCTCAACGTCTACAAGGGCAACGCGCTGAAACTGGTGTCGGGCAATTCGTATCAACTGCCCTATTGGTCGCACCCGGACGGCGACGAACTTCTCGGCGTCAACTTTGAGGATACGACTTTTATGACGCCCGCACTCTCCGAGAACAACAACTACAACGATCTCGGCGTCGCGGTCGACGGCGGCTCGGTCACTTTCACCTCGCTCGGCACCGATTCCAAGAGAGGCGTCTGGGGCGACACGCTTCCCGCCGATTTCTTCCCGCTTTCCGCCGGGGTGAAATACACCGTGTATTTCTCGCTTACGATGGACGCCGGGATGAAGTGCGCCTTCTACCCCGACGGCACGCAGGGGATCGCGATCATTCAGAACAGCACCTATACCAAGTATCAGAGTTGGGCGACGATGAGCGGCGCCGAAGCCAACTGGGCGAACAAGACCGACTGTAAAAACGGTTTGAAGAATTTTGCCGTCACGCTGGATTACGATACGGGGACGCTCACCCTGTACGGAGAAAACCGCAACGGACTCTATTCCTATATCAACCAAGCCACGGGACTGACCTTCGGTGGCGACGCGCTGGGCGTTTACTTCTTCGCGGGCAATACCGAGGACGGCACCGTCACCGTGTCGGACGTCTCGATCGAGAAGGGGCTGACCGTCCCGATCCTCGACGCGGGCGCGATCGGCTACACCGCCTATCAGGCGGCGGCGGACAATTCCCTGCTCCGCACCGTGAACTTCAAGCAGGACGGCTTTAACCCCGCGTTCGCGGACAACAACAACAAGGGCGCCGACGTCGAGGTATCAAACGACGGGACGACCGTCACGTTCACCGTCCAGAACGCGAACAACAAGCGCGCAATGTGGGGCGATTACCTGGTCGACGCGCTGCCCCTCTACGGCGGCGCAAATGCGCAGAACGGCGTGCAGTATACTTTTATGTATGACGTGATCCTCGGCAACGAGAACGTCGGTTTCGGTCTCCAAGTCGACGGGAACAACGCCCTCGTGGTCGACGGCGCCGGCAACGTCCTGTGGTACGAATGGAACACGAAAAAGGTCAGCGCGTCCGCGGAAGAGAGCAAGAACTGGATCAACCATACCGACGTTGCCCCGACCGCGAAGCAGACCTTCACCGTGACGATGGACTACAACGCCAACAACTTCACCCTCTACGTCAAGCGGTCGAACGGTACCTTTGAAAAGGTGAGATCAATGACCTACAACAACTGCGACTGGGCGGGTTCGCGCGTCAGACCGCGGTTCTATATCAGAACGATCGACACGGGGATCGCTCCCGACGCGACCTACACCGCCGCCGTCTCGAACCTGAGAATCTTCAAAGGCACCGACTTTTCGGATCTCTACGTCCTGCAAAACGCCTCCGGCGCGGCGGTTCGTCTGAACACCCCGACGGGACTCCGCTTCACGGGTCTGATCGGTAAAGGATTGCTGAACGAACTGAAAGCCGAATACGGAGAGGCGAACGTCAAGGTCGGTATGCTGATCACCCCGACCGATTACCTGACCGCCAATTCGCTTGCCTTCACCAAAGAGGCGCTCGACGCCTGCGGCGCGCTTCCCGCCGGGAAGAAATACGTCAAGATCACGGCGTCGACCATCCTCGAAAGCGACGACGGATGTGCCTACAAGATCAACTGCGTGCTCGCCAACGTGCGGGAGGCCAACTACGACCGCAACTTCTCCGCCGTGACCTTCGTGGAGATCAACGGGTCCACCTACCTGTACGGCGACTACTCCGAAGCCGCGAACTCCCGTTCGATCACCTTCGTCGCGGAGGCGGCGCTGTCCGACGTCTCCGACGTGCAGACGGGCGAATACCAGTACGCCGTCGACGGCAAGTACAGTCCCTACACGTCGGCGCAGCGCGCGCTGCTCGTCGGATTCCGCTGCCCGAACTACATCTCCGTGATGAATTACAACATTGAAGAGATCGAGGGCAACGACGACCAGAGCAGAACCCCCGCGAAGGCGGTTCAGACCATTCTGGACCTTTCCCCCGACATCGTGGGGTTGCAGGAGGTTGACGAGGAGTGGAACCTCTCCGATCTGACGTCAAACGGCTACGGAAGAGTTCAGGGCGACACGAACCGCGATATGTGGACGGAACTCTACTACAAAACCGCGAAGTTCAACAAACTGAACAGCGGATACAAGCGCTATTCGGCGCTCGAATCCGAGTTCCCCGGCGTCGATAAAAACGGCGCCGACACGGGTCGGGACAAACTCGGCAGAATGTTCACCTGGGCGCGGCTTGAAGAAAAAGCGTCGGGCAAGATCGTTCTCGCGATCACAACGCACCTGCATTATCGGCAGAACAAGGACGACACCGCGTCCACCGAGCCGAACTCTCTGGTTCGCGAGTACGAGGTACGCCTGCTGCTCGCGTGGATCGAGGCGCAGGTTTTCAATTACGACTGCGTCGTGATTACGGGCGATATGAACGCGCATTGCCTGTCGGGACTCGGCAGGAACGTCATCAACGTCTACAAGGACGGCGGCTACGACATCACCCGCGACACCGCGGAGGTCAAAGGAGACACCGACGGAACGCTCGCAAACAGCGGCCGCACGACCCGTCCCGAGTGGATCTTCGACTATATCCTGACCCGCGGCAGCGTCGAAACCGTGTATTTCACCGTCGTCGACAACAAAATCGACAAAAACGGCACGGCATACCCGTCCGACCACCTGCCGGTCTTGGCAAGAATTCTCGTCCATTGACCGGAGTAAGGAGATAAAAAGATGAAAGAAGAGAAAATGTTTTATCTTCCCCCCGAGATCGAGATCATCCCCCTGAACGCGGGAGATCTGCTTACGACGTCGGGCAGCGACTCCTTCGACAACTGGTCTGACGATATTTTCAGTTAATCCTACCTCTGATCCAAAACCTTTTCCCAACCGCCTACGGGTTTTCCCGCGGGCGGTCAGGGCGGAGTCCGATTCCCGACTTTTCCTCTCGGCACCGCGTTTTTCCCCCGCACAGTCGTCAAAAAACCGCAAAAAAACCGATAAAAAACCGATTATCATAGAAGGCAACGGTGACTATTCTGCAAAGGAGAGACCCATGAAAAAGGCGATTCGGTTTTTCAGTTTGGCATTGGCGCTCCTGATGCTCCTGCCGATGCTCTCGGTGTTCCCGATCAAAGTCCGCGCGACGGAACAGACCTACGACGCGTCCCGCGACGGAGAACTGCTCCGCACCGTCAATTTCGCGGCGGACGAGTGGAAACAAAGTTTTTACGATAACAACAACTGCGACGCGGTCGCCGCCGTTTCCGACGACGGCGCCTCGGTCGGATTCACGGTCACGTCCAACCTGTACAAACGCGCTATCTGGGGCGGCTTCTACCCCGGCGCCGGCGTGGACGTCGACGAATATGAAGAGGTGCTCGGCGAGGCGCTCCCGATGGAGCCCGGCGCGAAATACACGATGACCTTCGACCTGACGCTCGCACATGACAACGTCTCGTTCGGGATCATGGTCGACGGCAACAACGCCCTCTCCATCCGGGGGAACGGGCAATCCCGCTGGTATGAATGGAATACCGTCCGCGTCGACAACACCTCCGTCGAGAACGAAAAATGGACGGAGCACATCGCAAACGGAACTTCGAGACGCGATACCCACACCTTCGCCGTAACGGTGGACTACGACGCGAAGACGATGGCGCTCTACGTTCTGGACGAGAACGACGGACGCTTCTACTTCTGCCGGTCGATGACCTACGACGGCTCCGGCGTATGGGATTCCGACTATTTCAGATGTCGCTTTTCGGTCAGATCCATCGGCGGCACCCCGGACGAAACCTACACCGCCGAGATCGCGAACCTGAACATATACAAGGGGAACGCGCTGAGCCCGCTGTTCGGGAACGGGTATCAGTTCGCCTACTGGTCGCGCGACGACGGCGACAAACTGCTCGACGTAAACTTCAAATCCGAAGACTGGCGCAGACAATTTGCGACGGAAAATAACCAAGGCGCCGACGTGACGATCTCCGAGAGCGGATCCGCGGTTTTCATGCGGGTCTTGGACGAAAGTTACAAGCGCGCTATGTGGGGCGGCTTCTATCCCGGCGAAGGCGTAGACGTGGACGAATTTGAAGAAGGGCTCGGCAGAGCGCTCCCGATGGAAACCGGCGCGAAGTATACGATGATCTTCGACTTGACGCTCGGGGACAACCGCGTCGCCGTCGGCGTCCAGGTCGACGGTCGAAACACACTCCTGATCGAAGGGAACGGGCAATCCTTCTGGTACGGATGGAACACGATCTGCGTCGACGCAACGCAGAACGGCAACGAGAAATGGGATCAACACATCGCAAACGGAACGACGAGACGCGATCAGCACACCTTTGCCGTAACGGTCGATTACGACACGAAGACCATGGCGCTCTACGTTCTGGACGAGAACGACGGATGCTTCTACTTCTGCCGCTCGATGACCTACAACGGCGCGGACGTCTGGGATTCCGACTATTTCAGATGCCGTCTCTACGCCAGATCCATGTACGGCACCCCGACTGAGGAAACCACCGCCCGGGTCGCAAACTTGCAGATCTACAAGGGCGACGCCCTAAACCACCTGTGGAACGGCGTGTACGCGCTGCCGTACGATGATCACGCGGACGGCGACGCGTTGCTGAAAGCGAACTTCAACGCCGACGGTTGGAAACAAAGTTTTTACGATGGCAACGACTCCAATCACGATGCGGTCGCCGCCGTTTCCGGCGACGGCGCCTCGGTCGGATTCACGGTCACGTCCAACCTGTACAAACGCGCCATCTGGGGCGGCTTCTATTCGGGCGAGCCCGACGGATCCCCGGCGGATCTCGCCTACGAAGAGACGCTCGGCGCCACACTCCCGATGAAGCCCGGCGCGAAATATACGATGACCTTTGATCTGACGCTCGGGGACGACCGCGTCGCTTTCGGCGTTCAGGTCGACGGCAGGAACACGCTCCTGATCGAAGGGAACGGGCAATCCTTCTGGTACGGGTGGAACACGATCTGCATCGACGCTACGCAGAATGGCAACGAGAAATGGAGTCAACACATCGCCGTCAGAACTTCGAAACGCGATACCCACACCTTCGCCGTGACGGTCGATTACGACACGAAGACCATGGCGCTCTACGTTCTGGACGAGAACGACGGACGCTTCTACTTCTGCCGCTCGATGACCTACGACGGCGCGGACGTCTGGAATTCCGACTATTTCAGATGCCGTTTCTACGTCAGATCCATGTACGGCACCCCGACAGCGAATACCACCGCCACCGTTTCGGATCTGACGATCTATAAAGGCGCCGACTTCTTCCGGACCGCGAACTTCTCCGTGATGAGTTACAACGTCGAGGTATACAACAACGGCTTGGGGGACAGGACCCACAAAAAGGTGCTGAACACCGTGCTCTGCGAGGCGCCCGACGTCGTGGGGTTCCAGGAGGTCGACGCCGGATGGAATTCGCTGCTTTCGACCTTCGCAACGGTCGGCGGCTACACCCGGCTGACGGGAGAGTATACCGGCAAGTACGAGTTCGAGAAGAACGAGATCTTCTACAAGACGAGCAAATTCAACCTGGTCTCCGAGGGGACCAAAACCTTCCGGCAGACCGCTTCCGAACTCTCCGTCCCCAACGACGAGGACGCGAATCCGGACATCTCTAATATTGATCGCATCTTTCACTACGCCGTTCTGCAAGAGAAATCAAGCGGGAAAAAGATTCTCGTCGTCAATACCCACCTGCACTACGGCGGCACCGGCGACGGGCACGAAGAGGACGACAAACTCCGCCGCTATGAGATCCGCACGCTGCTCAAGTGGCTCGAAACGCAGTCGACGGCATATCCCGACCAGATCGTGATGGGCGATATGAACTCGCATTATAAGGGCGGTCAGGGCAAGGTCAATATGACGGTTTTCGAGGACGACGGTTTTGAGATGACCTGCAAAGAAGCGAACGTCAAGGGCGACGTCGGCGGAACGAAGGTCGGGTCCGCTCGCACTGTACGGGACCCCTGGGTTTTCGACTACGTCCTGACCAAAGGAAACGTCGGAACAGCGTACTACACGGTGGTGAACAATAAGATCGACAACGGCGGAACGTCCTATCCGTCCGACCATCTGCCTGTTTTGACGAAACTCATCGTAAACTGACCGGAACGCAACACACCTTTCATCCTTCGCGCGGCGCGGCGCCCCGTGCGGCGCCGCGCCGTTTTTCGGTTTTCTCCGAGGGATCGCGACTTGACAGGAGCGGGAAATCCGTGTTATAATGGAAGTGGAAAAAGCGCAACGGAACGGAGGGAAAACGGACTATGCTGATCGTCGGGATCGCCGGTCTTGTGATCGGGATCGAACATCGCTATCCTTACCTCGAAAAGCATTGCGCCGCCTACCGGACCGAGGGGACGCCCGATTTCACCGTCTCGGTCACGGACGAGATGATCGAAACCGAAAAGCAAAAAGCCGTCGAGATCCCCGCGGGCGCCGACGACGGCTACTTCGAGAGTCTTTGCGCCGCGCGAGAGATCGCGCATCGGCTTCCCTCCTATTCGGCGTTCCTGTTTCACGCCGCGGTGATCGAATACGGGGGCGAGGCGATCGCCTTCACCGCGCCGAGCGGCACGGGCAAAAGCACGCACATCAAGAACTGGCGCCGCGCCTTCGGGCGAGAGGTCGGGATCGTCAACGGCGACAAACCGATCCTGCGGTTTTCCCGCGACGGCAAACTCGTCGCTTACGGAACGCCGTGGTCGGGCAAAGAGGGATGGAGCCGGAACGTCGGCGTCCCGCTCCGCGCGATCGTGTTCCTCGAACGCGGGAAAGAGGATCGGATCACCCCGCTCTCCCCTTCCGACGCCGCGCTTCCCTTAATGAATCAGATTTTGCTTGAAAGCGACCCGGAAACGGTCGGAGCGACGCTTTCGCTCGCCGACCGGATGCTCGCGACGGTCGGACTGTTCCGGCTCGCCTGCACGCCCGACGTCGCCTCCGCCGTCGTCGCGAAAAGCGGGATCTTCGGAGAATAAGACGGTCGCACGCCGTCGGGAAAGGACAGAACTATGAGAATCGTACCCGGTTTCGTCGTCCGCGAGGTGGGGGGAAAAACCTTCGCCGTCGCGACCGGCGCGCTTGCCAAGAAGTTTCACGGGATGATCACGCTCGCCGGCTCCGGCAAGGAGATCTGGGAGACGTTGCAGGAAGATACGACGGAGGATCAGATCGTCGATAAACTGCTCGCGGTCTACGACGTGGACCGGGAAACCGCCGCGCGCGACGTTTCGGGCTTCGTCGCCCGGCTCCGGGAAGCGGGGTTGCTCCTTGACTGATCGGGGCGACGGGGCGGAAAAGCGCCGGATCTTAGACGAGGTCGGCGCCTACGTCAGCACTCCGAGCGGACGGAGTATGCGCCCGATGCTCCGGGGCGAAAAGGACAATATCCTCGTTGAGAAACCGACGGGACGGCTCAAAAAGTTCGACGTCGCGCTCTATATCCGCCGGGACGGCACGAGCGTATTGCACCGGGTGGTCGCCGTCCGCGAACACGACTACGGAATGCGCGGCGACAACTGCGACTATACCGAATACGGGATCACGGACGAGGACGTGATCGGCGTCCTGACCGGCTTCTGGCGCGGCGACCGCTTCATTCCCGCGGACGACCGCCGCTACCTTCGCTACGTCCGTCGGCGTCACGCGACCTATCCGCTCCGTTGGCTCCGCATCAGAACCGGAAAACTGATCCGCAAAATCGCCTCGCATATTCCGCCGCTCCGTTGGCTTTGGCGCAAGTTGCGGCGACGCTGAAACGCCCTCTCCGCCAAACCCGAGAAAAAAGCCGAAAAACTACTTGACAAGCCCCGCACGCCATGATATAATATTCGGGCAAAACCGATTGACGTACATGGCGGAATAGCTCAGCTGGCTAGAGCATTCGGTTCATACCCGACAGGTCGTTGGTTCAAATCCGACTTCCGCTACCAGGCCCGTTGGTCAAGAGGTTAAGACACCGCCCTTTCACGGCAGTAACGGGAGTTCGATTCTCCCACGGGTCACCA
>JAGCXA010000009.1 GCA_017961575.1 Clostridia bacterium
GCGTCCGCCATCGGATCAGATCTCTTTGCCGTCGGGGGTAAAGAGCGGGAGTTTGCCGAGTACCGTGATGTCTTTCCGCTCGATCGCGTCGCCCTCGGCGAGCACCGCCATTTTGCCGGCGATGATCCCGCCCGACTCGGTCACGAGGTGTTCGAGCGCGGCAAGGGACGCGCCGGTGCTGATGACGTCGTCGACGATCAGGATCTTTTTGCCCTTCATCCATTCGACGTCGCAGCCGTCGAGATAGAGGGTCTGCTGCGCCGAGGTGGTGATCGACTTCACGTCGAATTTCTTGACGTCCCGCATATACAGTTTCGGCATTTTGCGGGCGAGGAGGTAACGGTTGCGTCCGAGGATGCGCGTCATCTCGTAGACGAGCGGGATCCCCTTCGACTCCGCGGTGATGATCGCGTCGTGCTCGGGCGCGACCTTGCAGAGCGCGGCGGCGCACGCCTCGGTCAGTTCGACGTCGCCGAACATCACGAAGGCGCCGATCGAGAGTTTGTCGTTCAGGGGGCAGATCGGCAGGTCGCGTTCCACGCCCGCCACTTTCAAACGGTAGTACATTTCGGTTTCTCCTTTATCTTCAACAAATAGAATCCGTAATTCAGGGGTTCGCGCCGTCGGTCTTCTTCTCCTCATTCTCGCCGAGCGAGAGGGGCGAGAGCCCGACGACCTGATCCACGGGTAGGGAAAAAGCGATCCCCTGCCCGGGGGTTTTCAATCCGACGGCGCGGTACAGCGCGTAGAGGATGGGGTCGGTCAGTTCGCGCGGGACGAGGATGAGGACCAGTTCCTTGTCGGGCTGGATGCTGATGCCGAAGAAGCGTTCCGCCTCCTGGCTCGCCGTTCCGCGCCCGTGGATGACCGTCCCGCCGCGCGCGCCGAACTCGCGCGCCGCGTCCATCACGGCGTCCGAGAACCCGGTGTTCACGATGCAGACGATGCACTCGTGTGAAAAGGTCATTTGCTCTTCCCCCTTTCGGTTGTTTTCGCGGGATCCTCCCGCCCCTCGCGGTAATCCGACAGAAACTGATAGATCGCGACCCCGACGGCGCTCGTCAACGGTGTCGACCACGCGATCCCTTTCCCGCCGCGCACCGTCTCGAACTTCTCTTCCAACATCTCGAAGATCGCTTGGGCGAGGTCGTCGCGGATCACGCTGACGATCACGGCGCGCGCCGTGTCGTCAAGCCCGAGCAGGCGCAGGGTCTCGGTCTTCGCCGTTCCCTCGCCCGGCAGGATGATCTGCAAATTGACGCTGTACTGCGCGATCAGATCGGCGTAGAGTTCCGCCTTCTTCCGGTCGACCACGGTAAAGAGCAGTTTGAGTTTCTTCGGCGCTTTCAGCGTTCCGTCGCGCTTGGTCCGTCCCCCCTTCTTTTCGGGGCGGTCGGCGCGCCGCTTTTTCGTATCCTGTTCGTTCACGGCAACCTCCTTACAGGAAGCGGATGATCTGCTCGTCGTCGGCGCCGAGGATCCGGCGCATCGAACTGCGGTCGCGGATCTTGCCCGCCAGAATGGCGCGGAAGCCGAGCAGCTGGATCGTGATGAGCGGGGTCATCGCGACCATCGCGACAATCCCGAAGGCGTCGGACAGGATCCTTCCCTCTCCCTGCAAAACGGTGCAGGCGCCGACGGCGAACGGGAGGATGAAGGTCGAGGTCAGGGGACCCGACGCGACGCCGCCCGAATCGAAGGCGATCGCGGTATAGAGTTTCGGCACGAAGAAGGACAGTCCGAGCGAGAGAAGATAGCCCGGGATGAGATAGCACAGGATGCTGAATCCGAGCCAGATTCGGAGCATCGAAAGCCCGATTGAGATCCCGACGCCGCAGGAGAGGGCGATCATCATCGACTTTTTCTCGACGGTTCCGCCCGTGACCGCCTCGACCTGACGGTTCAGGACGAGCACCGCCGGCTCGGCGAGCACGACGACGGCGCCGAGCAGGAACGAGAAGCCGAGCAGGAGCGCCGGACGCTCCGCCATTCCCCGCCCCAGAGCGAACCCGACCGGCATAAAGCCGACCGTCGCGGCGGAGAGGAACAGGACGAGTCCCGCGAAGGTGTAGGCGATCCCGACCGCGATCCGGACCAGCGTCTTTTTCGGCAGGCGGAGGAACGCGCGTTCCAGAATCGTGAAGAACAGAACGATCAGGGCGACGGCGATCCCGACGTCCCGCGCGGTGGAAAGCAGAACGCGGAGAAGCCCCGCGCCGAGTTTGCTCCCCATCGAGTAGTCGGGAAGCGAATAGGCGATCTCCCCCTTCGCTCCGATCCCGAGCGCGGCGACGACGATCATCGGACCGACCGAGCACAGGGCGATCATCCCGAAACTGTTTTCGTTCGCGTGCTTGCCGCCGAGCGTGCCGGCGATCCCGACGCCGAGCGCCATCAGAAACGGAACCGTAACGGGTCCCGTCGTGACCCCGCCCGCGTCGAAGGCGAGGGCGAGATAATTTTCGTCGCCGTAGACGAGCGCCAAAGCCGTCAGCATAAAGAGCGCGAGATAGGAGTAGAACAGAAGGTTCGACAGATTGACGCGGAAGATCATCCGAAGAACCGAAAGAAGCAGGAAGATCCCGACGCCGCATCCGACAGCAAAAATGAGCAGTTTGTCGGAGACGACCTCGCGCACCTGCGACGCGAGTACCGAAAGGTCGGGTTCGGCGACCGTGACGCAGAGACCCATCGCGAAGGCGGCGGAGAGCAGAAGCGGCAGGTTCCGCGAACGGGTCAATCCCGACCCGATCTGCTCGCCCATCGGCGACGTCGCCATCTCCGCTCCCATCCCGAAAAGCCCGATCCCGAGCACCATCACGGCGGCGGAAACGAGGAAAACCCCCACTTCGCCGGACGAAAGAGAGGCGAGCGGGGAGAGCGACAGGACGAAGACGATCAGGGCGACCGGCGCGACCGAGATCAGCGATTCGCGCAGTTTCCGCGTCAGAACCGTAAACAAGACCGCACCCCCTCGCCCGGACGGTTTCCGTCCGTTTTCAATACAGCACCATTATAACATAGCGCGCGCGGGAATGCAACCGGAAGCCGACGCTTTTTTCTTTTTTCTCCCTTGCCAAACGACGGCGGATATGGTATAATGAGGGGAAAGACGCGAAAGGAAGAAACACGGGCGTATGGATGCGGAACTCGGACGGCGGTACCTGTCGGCGAAGCGGCGGCTCTTCGACAAGGTACTCTCCGAAAAACTGAACGATAAACAGCGGGAGGCGGTGGTCACGGTCAACGGCCCCCTGCTCGTGCTTGCAGGCGCGGGGAGCGGAAAGACCACGGTGCTGGTCAATCGGATCACGCACGTCATCCGTTTCGGCAACGCTTACCTCTCCGACCGCGTTCCCGACGGCGTGACCGAGGGGGACGTGCAGGCGATGGAGGCGGCGCTCGCCCTCCCGACCGGCGTGATCGAAGCCGAGATCCTGCCCGAGTTCATCGTCGAACCCTGCCCCCCCTGGGCGATGCTCGCCATCACCTTCACGAACAAGGCGGCGCGCGAGATCAAGGACCGGCTTGCCGCCGCGCTCCGCGACCCCGCCGTCTCGGAGGAGATCTGGGCGGGGACCTTCCACTCGGTGTGCGTGCGGATCCTGCACCGCTACGGGGAACTCGTCGGCTACCGCCCAGGCTTCACGATCTACGACACCGACGACAAGAAGCGGCTGCTCCTCGACGTGATGAAGCGGCTGAATATCGACGAAAAAACGCTCCCGGTCAAGACCGTCGCGAACGAGATCAGCGCGGCGAAGGACAAACTGATCCCGCCCGAAAAATACGCCGCCGCGGTCGGCAAAAACGACCCGAAGCGGCGCGACGTCGCCCGGGTTTACGAGGAGTATCAGGCGACTCTGCTCGCCTATAACGCGCTGGATTTCGACGACATCATTATGAAGACCGTCGAACTGCTCGAAAACGACGAGGAGGCGCGGAATTACTATCAGACCAAGTTCCGCTACGTCTCGGTCGACGAGTACCAGGACACCAACCCGGCGCAATTCCGCCTGACCGAACTGCTCTCGGACGGCTACCGCAACGTGATGGTCGTCGGCGACGACGATCAGAGCATCTACCGTTTTCGCGGCGCGACGGTCGAAAACATCCTCTCCTTCGACAAGACCTACCCCGACGCGAAGGTCGTCAAACTCGAACAGAACTACCGCAGTACGAAGAACATCCTCTCGGCGGCGAACGCGGTCATCAGCCACAATCCCGACCGACACGAAAAGTCGCTCTGGTGCGACAAGGGCGACGGCGATCCGATCGTCGTGCACGCCTGCGCCGATCAGAACGACGAAGCGCGCTACATCACCGACACCATCATGCGGCAGGTCGTCCGCGCGGGACGGCGCTACCGCGACTTCGCCGTGCTCTACCGGCTGAACGAACTCTCGCGCTCGCTCGAATCGGGTTTCGCGAAGAGCGGTATCCCCTACCGCGTGCTCGGTTCGCAGCGTTTCTACGACCGCAAGGAGATCCGCGATATCGTGGCGTACCTGACGCTCACTCTGTCGGACGCGGACGATCAGCGGCTGCGCCGCGTCGTCAACGAACCGAAACGCAAGATCGGCGCGTCGACCGTCGACGCGATCGCCGAGATCGCAAACGAGACCGGGCTTTCGATGATGGAAGTGATGCGGCGTTCCGCCTCGTTCCCCGCGATCGCGAAGACGTCCGAACGGCTGACCGCGTTCACCGATCTGATCGACGGACTGCGGCGCGCCGAAATGAAGCCGTCGACCCTGATCGGCGAGGTCTTCGAGCGCACCGGCTACAAGGCGATGCTCGAAGAGGAAGGCGAGGTCGCGAAGACCCGGATCGACAGCGTAAACGAATTCGTTTCGGCGGCGCTCGAATACGAGGAGCGCACCGAGTCGCCGACGCTGGTCGGATTTCTCGAAGAGGTCGCCCTGATCTCGGACGTCGATAAATACGACGAAAACGCCGACGCCGTCGTTCTGATGACGATCCACAGCGCGAAGGGGCTGGAATTCCCCGAGGTCTTCCTCGCGGGAGCCGAGGAAGGCGTCTTTCCGAGCACGCAGTCGATCTTCAATCCTACCGAGATGAACGAGGAACGCCGACTCGCCTACGTCGCGCTCACGCGGGCGAAGGATCGGCTCCGGATCACGCACGCCAACGAACGGATGCTCTACGGCAGAACCGTCTCGAATCCCCTTTCGCGCTTTATCGCCGACGAGATCCCCGGCAACCTCCTTGAACGCGAGAGCGGCGGAAGACCGTCGGTCGGCTTCGGCGCGACCCGGCAGACGCAGCGTCCCGTGCCGCTCCGTCCGGTATCCCCCTTTACGCCCTCTCCCGCCTCGCCTTTCAGCCGTCCGGCGCAGAAGAAGCCCGACCGCCCGGCGGGGTACGGAGTGACGCGGTTTTCCGACGGGACGCGCGTTTCCCACGCCCTCTTCGGCGCGGGGACGGTGATCTCCTCCCGCGAAATGGGGGGCGACGTCCTGTTTGAAGTCAGGTTCGACAGCGGCGTGACCAAGAAACTGATGGGCACCTACGCGAAATTGAAACCGCTATGAAAAAACGACCCCGGCGCGAGAGCGCCGGGGCTTTTCTTTTTTCGGTTCCGCTTACTTTTCGGAAGCGGACTTCCGCTTCGAGGCGTAATACTTTCCGAAGTCGGTCTTCGCCTTCCGCTTGAAGCCGAAGAGCGATTTCTTTTTCCCGTTGTCGTTTAAGATCACGCCGATCAGTTCGACGCCGCTCTGCTCGATCTGCGCCGCGACGGTGCGCAGGACTTTCTGCCGCACTTTGCCGCGGTTGACGATCAGAACCACGCCGTCGGACGCCTTGGCGCAGAGGATCGCGTCGACGACCGGGACGAGCGGCGCGTTGTCGATCAGAACGTAGTCGTACTGCTCGCGGAACTGCGCGATCAGATCGTTGAAGCGGTGATTGCCGAGCAGGACGCAGGGGTTCGGGGGATAGTCGCCCGAGAAGATCACGTCCATTCCGGGGACGTTCTCAACGTGATAAAGCGCCTCGTCGAGCGTCGCCATCTCGGAGAGCACCTCGGAAAGACCCTTGATGCCCGACAGGTCGGTGTACTTCGACGCCATCCGCGACTTTCTCATATCGGCGTCGATAACGAGAACGCGCTTTCCGTCCTGACAGAGATGCCGCGCGAGTTGCAGGACCGTGAACGATTTGCCCTCGTTCTCAAAACAGCTCGTCATCGTGATGACCTTGCGGTCGGGACCCGAAAAGCGCAGGTTGATCGAGAGGGCGTTGAACGCCTCGTTGATGAAATAGTTGTCCTCGTGGGGGAAACGGAAGGTTACGTTATTCATCTGTCAACCCTCCTTCTTCTGCGACCCGGTCCCGCCGTAGCGGCCGTAGTGCTTCGCGTATTTTCTGCCGTATTTATAGGTATATTTCCGCTCGGAGGTGTCGGCGTCGGGAACGATCCCGAGCAGGGTCAGCCCGGCGACGTCGGCGACGTCCTCGCCCGTCCGGATCCGGTCGTCGACAAGATCGAGGACCAGGTAGACGCCGTAGACGACGATCATCCCGAGGAGCGCGATCAGAAGGATGCGGATCATCCCGAAACTGCTGGACTCGTACGCCTTGCTCGGATGATCGCAGTAGGACACGAAGGTTTTCTCGTCTTCCATTCTGAACAACTCGTTGACCCGGTTCATCGCCGTTTCCATAAACACCGCGAGCAGATTCTCTGCGTCCTCCGCGTTCGGGGCGGCGGCGCGGACGGGTACGACGATGGACTTTTCGGCAATGGTGACCGAAACGGAAGCCCTCACCTGCCGGCTGCTGATCTGGTAGCCCGTCTCGTTCAACTTCTTCGCCGTATTTTCATACACGTAGTCGCTGGTCACGATGTCCAGAAAAGACGGCGTCAGACCGATGGCGAGCGACGCCTCCGAGGACAGTTTCTGTTCGATCCCTTCGAGATCCCGCAAAATGAAGAACGACCCTTTCGAGGTGTACTGCGGATGATAAGTTACCTTTCTGTATGCGTATCCGACGCCGACGAAGATGATCCCCACGATGAGCATCAGGGGAAGCGCCGTCAAGAGAACGCGCCAGAGGTCGGAAAACGTGATCGCTTTCTCCTCTTTGTTCGTGTTGGTGGTGTTCAAAACAAAGTCTCCGTTTCTGGTTTTTTTGGTTCTCGGTCGTCAACGGCGTCCGTCGCCGTTCCGAAACGAAACAAGGTGTCGACCTTTATCTATTATATCATTCCCGTTCCTCTTTGTCAATCCGTCGCGACAACTTTCGGAAAATACGCGGCAGCGTCCGCGGGCGTCCCTTTTTTCCCGTTTCCCGTCGTCTTCCGCGCACTCGTCCCGGGCGTTTTTTTGAAAAAAACGTTTTTTTCCTATTGCAAAATGCGGCGTCGCGTGCTACAATAGACAAAAAACGCAGACAGAGTAGGTCGGTTCGTGTCGAGTGCCGCCGGGACGGGGAGTTGCCGGGCGGACGAAGAACGGTTTTCGCCGTCACAGTGAACCGCCCGCATCCCGCTGTTCGGCGCCCGGGTGTAATTCCTCCGCGCAGAACGAGATGATTTTGCGAAGGAGGACTTTTTTTATGCAAAAAACGAAGTTCGGAGTTGCCCTGACCCCGCTTGAAAAGATCACGCTGACCGCCGCGATGACGGCGCTCTCGATCGTGCTCTGCCGCTTCCTCGGTTACAGCCCGGCAAACACGATGTTCCGGGTCGAAATCGGGTTCCTGCCGATCGCCCTCGTCGGGCTTCTCGCGGGTCCCTTGTATTCGTTTGTCGGATACGGGCTTTCCGACCTGATCGGGTCGCTCGTCACGACGGGGATGAACCCGCTGATCCTCGCGTGCAAGGCGGCGTTCGGGCTGATCCTCGGGCTCTTCCTCTACCGCCGCCGCCCGTCGCTTCCGCTGATCCTTCTGACCCTCTTCGTCGTGGGCGCGGGGGTGGACGTTTTTCTGATGTCGGCGGTCTTCAAAACGATGGGCTACGCCCCGTCCTACGCCGCCGCCCTCTATACCCGGACGATCAACGCCCTCGTCAACTACCCGATCCGGGTCGCCGTTCTGTATCTCGTCTGCCGCTTCGGGCTTCCGCCGCTCCTCTCGGCTCTGAAACGGCGCGGACGGACCGTCTGGGGCGCAAAGGACGAACGCCCGGGCGCAAAAGACGAGTTTTCGTATTCCGAAACCGAAGCGCCCGCCCCGTCCGGGAAGACGGCGGACGGCGCCGACTTCAAAACCTACGCCAACAGTTTTCAGACGGTCTCGCGGCTCGGTCTTGAACGCGAAACCGATCTGCTCGCGCGGCTCGGCAACCCCGAAAAGAACCTTCGCTGCCTGCATATCGCCGGGACCAACGGCAAGGGATCGGTCGCCGCGTATCTGTCGGCGATCCTCTGCAAAGCCGGGTCCACGGTCGGGCTCTACACCTCGCCGAACCTCGTGCGGGTGAACGAGCGGATCTCGCTGAACGGCGCGCCGATCGGGGACGCCGATCTCGACCGCCTGCTCGAAAAAGTCGAGGGGGCGGCGAAGGACGGCGAAGCCGCCCGCGGCGAAGCCCCGACGCAGTTCGAGATCTGGACGGCGATCGCCTTCCTGTATTTCTCGGAGAAAAAGGTCGATTACGTCGTACTCGAAACCGGGCTCGGCGGCGAGTTCGACGCGACCAACGTCATCGAAGGCAACGTCGCGGCGATCCTGACCAAGATCGACCTCGACCACGTCGAATACCTCGGCGACACGGTGGAAAAGATCGCCGGAACCAAGAGCAAGATCATCAAAGCGGCGTGCGAGACGGGTTGCGTTTTCTCCGCCCCGCAAAGTCCCGAAGCCGAACGGGTGATCCGTCGCCGCGCGGCGGAGGTCGGGGTGACCCCGGTCTTCTCGGAACCGCCCGCGCCGGGCGACTTCGACCTGATCTCGGAGCGCTTCTCCTACCGCGGGATCGACCTTGCGCCGTCGCTCGGCGGACTGCACCAGATCGAGAACGCCTGCCTTGCCTGCGACGTCGCGCTGAAACTCGGCGTCGACCCCGACGCGATCGCCGCGGGGATCGCCGCCGCCCGGCATCCGGGGCGCTTTGAACTGCTTTCGCGCGACCCCGTGATCCTCTACGACGGCGGACACAATCCGAACGGGATCACGGCGCTGAACCGCTCGCTCGACCGCTACTTTCCCGGGGCGAAAATGACGGTGATCTTCGCCTGTATGAAGGACAAGGAGATCGCCCCCTCGCTCCGCCTGCTCGCCGAGCCGGGACGCGACTTCGTCTTCACGACGGTGCAGAACAATCCCCGCGCCCTGCCCGCCGACGCCCTTCGTGAAAAGGCGGCGGAACTCGGGATCGCTGGCGAGAGCCGCGACAACCTCTCCGACGCGATCGACGCGGCGAAAGAGAAGGGCGATATGATCCTCGTCTGCGGTTCGCTCTATCTTTACGCCGACCTGCCGAGCGAACTCCGCACGGTCTGACCCTCTCGGAAACCGACCGTCCCCCGCCTTGGGGGGCGGTTTTTATTTTCCTCGGATTTTTCTTCCTTTTCTGCCGTTATTTGTTCCTTGCGCCGGGGGCGCCGAACGGTGTATACTGGAACTGCCGGAAAGAAAATTCGACACGGGAATCTCCGGCTTCCCCGGGAAAGGAATACATACGGTATGAACCGCCGACCTCGTCTCCTCCGCGTCTGTTCCCTGCTTCTCGCGCTCCTGTTCTGCCTCTCGTTCCCCGCTCTGCCCGCCCTCGCCGCCGGAGAGAAAACGCTCCCCGCCTACGCCGCGCCCGACCGTTCGCTTTCCTCCCATAAGGCGCTCCCCGTTCGTCTCGGTCGCGCACGGCTCGCCATGACGGGGCGGTTGATTGCCGGGACCCCGTATCTCCCCGTCTCGGAACTCTCCGACCTTTTCGCCGACTGCCGGGTGAGGAACACGCCCGACGGCTGGACGCTCGACGCGCCGGGGCTCTCGGTCTCCGGCTGGAACGGCGCGACCTACCTGACGGTGAACGGGCGGGTCTTCTACGACCCGCATCCGATCGCGATCCTCTCGGACGGCGATCTCTACGTCCCGCTCGAAACGGCGAAAAAACTGTCGGGGATGGGGATGGTCTTCTCCCCCTCGACCGCGACCGTCACGCTCTCGGGAAGTTTCACGCCCCCGGCGCCCGGCGACGCGACCTACGATCCCGACGCGCTCTATTGGCTCTCGCGCATCATCTCGGCGGAGAGCCGCGGGGAGCCGCTTGCCGGACAGATCGCCGTCGGCAACGTGATCCTGAACCGCGTGCGCTCGACCGCCTTCCCGAACACGATCTGGGGCGTGATCTTCGACCGGAAGGACGGCGTGCAATTCACCCCGGTCGCAAACGGCACGATCTACGCCGCGCCCTACTGGATCTCGACCGTCGCGGCGAAGATCTGTCTCGAAGGGTATTCGGTCTCCCCGTCGGCGCTCTTCTTCTACGAGCCGACCAAGGCGACGTCGTACTGGATCGAGAACAACCGTCCCTATCTCTTCACCGTCGGTCGTCACCGCTTTTTCTCGTAGGGAAACGCGCCCGGTTGTGCCGGGCGCGTTTTACTTGACAAGCCCGCCGTCTTGTGCTACACTTTATCCGAGTATTTCCCCCGAAAGGAACCGGATATGAACATCGCCGAAATCGACAGCAATTTTCAAGTGCCCGACGACGTAAAGCGGGACGATCTCGTCTGGCACGACGTGCGGCAGGCGCCGTTTGCGATCTACGGGCTGTGCGACCCGACCGACCCGTCGACGCCCTTTCACCGCTTCCCCTACGACGTGGGCAAGCGCGTCGGAGGGAAGGTGGAGGACCTTAACCTCCGTCCCGCGGGCGGGCGCGTCCGTTTCACGACCGATTCGCCCTACGTCGCCCTGCTCTGCGAGACCCACTACAAAATCGGCGTGATGCCGCACATGACGCTCGCCGGCTCGCAGGGGTTCGACCTCTACCTGAACCGGGAGAACGGAGAAACGGTTTTCCTGAAACCCTTTATGCCGCCGTCGGGCAAACTCGGCGAACACGATTTTGCCGGGATCGTCGATCTCGGAGACGGGCAGAGCCGCCGCCTGACCCTCAACTTCCCGCCCTACGGGACGGTGAAGAACCTCTGGATCGGTCTGAAAAAGGGCGCGTCCCTCTCGGGCGGGATCCCCTATCGGAACGAACTGCCCGCCGTCTTCTACGGCAGCAGCATCACCGAGGGCGCCTGCGCCTCGCGTCCGGGGCTGACCTACCAGGCGATCCTCTCCAAGTACCTGAACCTCGATTTTATCAACCTCGGCTTCGCCGGCGCGGCGAAGGGCGAACCCGAACTCGTCGAGTATATGGCGGGACTTGAAATGTCGTGTTTCGTCTCGGACTACGACCATAACGCCCCCTCGCTCGAACACCTGCAAGCGACCCTCCCGCCCCTGTATCGCGCCGTCCGGGACAAAAACCCCTCCCTTCCCTTCATCTTTATGTCCGCCCCCGGCACACACGGCGGGAGCAGGAAGATCCGCCGCGACTATATCGAGAGCGTCTGGCGGGAGGCGGTCTCTGCGGGCGACCGGAACGTCTGGTTCATCGACGGCTACTCGATCTTCTCAGGAGACCTTGAAGACGAATGCACCGTCGAATGGTGCCATCCGAACGACCTCGGGATGCGCAAAATGGCGCTTGCCCTGATGCCGGTTTTCAAAAAAATATACGGGATCAAGTGACCCCGACAAACAGAAAAGCGCCCGCGCGAACTGCGCGGGCGCTTCGTTTGTTTTCTTACTTTTTCCGTGCGATCGCGGCTTTGGCTTTCGCCGCGATCTCGGCGGCGGTCAGCCCGTAGAGTTCGAGCAGCTGCGGCACCTTGCCGCTCCGTCCGAAGGTATCGCGGACGCCGACGCGCTCGACCGGAACGGGGGCGCTCTCGGAGAGCGCCTCGCAGACGGCGGAACCCAGCCCGCCGATGATATTGTGCTCCTCGGCTGTGACGACTGCGCCGGTCTTCTTCGCCGACCCGACGAGCAGTTCGGCGTCGATGGGTTTCAGCGTGTGCATATCGATCACCTCAGCCGAGATCCCCTCGGCGGCGAGCAGATCCGCCGCTTCGAGCGCGAGATGCACCATATAGCCGACGGCGACGATCGAAACGTCCTTCCCCTCGCGGAGAAGACGTCCGCGACCGATCTCAAACGGGGCGACGGCGTCCCCCGCCGTCACCTCGGGCACGGCGTACCGACCGAAGCGGAGGTAGACGGGACCGTCCCACTTCAACGCCGCTTCGACGGCGGCGTAGGTTTCGGGTCCGTCGGCGGGGCAGATCACCGTCATTCCGGGGATGACGCGCATCAGGGCGAAATCCTCGCAGCATTGGTGGGTCGCGCCGTCCTCCCCGACCGTGATCCCGGCGTGGGTCGCGCCGATCTTGACGTTCAGATGCGGGTAAGCGACCGAGTTTCTCACCTGCTCGAACGCCCGTCCGGCGGCGAACATCGCGAACGAAGACACGAAGGGGATCGTTCCGGTGGACGCGATCCCGGCGGCGACGCTCATCATATTGCCCTCGGCGATCCCGCAGTCGAAGAAGCGGTCGGGATGCTCTTTGGCGAACAGGCAGGTCTTGGTCGCCTGCGACAGGTCGGCGTCAAGCACGACGAAGGGGTACTTGTCCGCGAGGGCGACCAGCGCTTTGCCGTACGCCTCTCTGGTTGCGATCTTGTCAGCCATTCTGCTTGAACCTCCCTTCGATCTCTTCGGGGGAAAGACCGAGATCGGCAAGTCCGACCCGGTACAGATCCTCTTTCGGCGCGGCGCCGTGCCATTGCACCGCGTTCTCCATATACGAAACGCCCTTGCCCTTCACCGACTTGGCGATGATCGCGGTGGGTTTGCCCTTGGTTTGCCGCGCGGCGGAAAACGCCGCCTCGATCTGGTCGTAGTCGTGCGCGTCGATCGAGATCACGTTCCAGCCGAACGCCGCGAATTTCAGGTTGTGCGGGGTCGGGTTCATGACCTCCTCGACGGTGCCGTCGATCTGCAATCCGTTCCAGTCGACAACGGCGACGAGATTATCGAGCTTGTAGTGGGCGGCGAACATCGCCGCTTCCCAGACCTGTCCCTCTTCACTCTCCCCGTCGCCGAGGATCGTGTAGACGCGGTAGTCCTTCCCCGCCGTTTTGGCGGCGAGCGCCATCCCGCAGGCGGCGGAAATACCGAGCCCGAGCGAGCCGGTCGACATATCCACGCCGGGGATCCCCTTCATATCGGGATGACCCTGCAAACGGCTGTCGATCCTGCGGAGCGTTTTGAGTTCCTCCACCGGGAAGAATCCCCGCTCGGCGAGCGTCGCGTAGAGGGCGGGCGCGGTATGCCCCTTCGAGAGAACGAAGCGGTCGCGATCCTCCCACTTCGGTTTTTTCGGGTCGATCTTCATTTCCTTGAAGTAAAGGTAGGTCAGCAGTTCCGCGATCGAGAGCGATCCGCCCGGATGCCCGCATCCGGCGTTGTAAACGCCGTCGAGGATCCCGATCCTGACCCGGTTCGCCATTTCGGCAAGAACCTGTTTTTCGGCTTGATTCATACCGGCTCCTTTTGTCGTATTCCGCCGCGCGGCGGTGGTGACGGTTTACCACTTCCATTTTACCGCATCGCGCGCGAGATGTCAAGTTCAAACGGCCGCTTCTCGGCGTCTTTTCGACGCTTTTTTTCGCGGCGCCGCCGGGCGGCGCTTTTTTTCGTTTTTCCGCTTGTCAAACCGAGGGGATTATGGTATAATTGTATACTGTATAGGTATGGACGCGCCGAGGCGCGGGAGGAATCGAGGAGTCGGACTATGAGCAAACCTGTTGTGGCGATCGTGGGTCGCCCGAACGTGGGGAAAAGCACCCTGTTCAATAAACTGATCGGCGAACGTCGCTCGATCGTCGAGGATACGCCGGGCGTGACCCGCGACCGTATCTACGGCGAAGCCGAGTGGCGGGGTCGCCGTTTTATCCTCGTCGACACGGGCGGGATCGAGCCGAAAACCGACGACGTGATCCTCTCGCAGATGCGTCTGCAAGCCGAGGTCGCGATCGCGAGCGCCGACGTCATCATCTTTCTCTGCGACATCCGCTCGGGACTGCTCGCCGACGACCGCGAGATCGCCGTGATGCTGAAAAAGAGCCGGAAGCCCGTCGTGATCGGGGTGAACAAGTCCGACCGGATCGGCGACGTCGCCCCCGAGTTCTACGAATTCTACGAACTCGGATTCGACGAGGATCCGATCGCCCTCTCGTCGCTTCACGGTTCGGGGAGCGGCGACCTGCTCGACCGGGTGCTCGCCTATTTCCCCGAGGAGGAGGCAAGCGAGGTCGAGGAAGGGGTCGTTTCGGTCGCCGTGATCGGAAAGCCGAACGCCGGCAAGTCCTCGATCGTCAACCGGCTCGCCGGGATCGAACGCTCGATCGTCTCGGATATTCCCGGCACGACCCGGGACGCTGTGGACACCCTGATCGAGAACGAGGAGGGGAAATTCAACTTCATCGACACCGCCGGGATCCGGCGGCAGAGCGTGATTGAGGACAGCGTGGAGTACTACTCGGTGCTCCGGGCGAAGACCGCCGTCGAGCGCGCCGACGTCTGCCTCATTATGATCGACGCCGAGAAGGGGATCACCGAACAGGACGAGAAGATCGCCGGGATCGCGCACGAGGCGGGCAAGGGCTCGATCATCGTGGTGAACAAGTGGGACGCGATCGAAAAGGATAACGATTCGGTCAAGAAGTTCACCGACCGCGTCCGGATCGCCCTCGCCTTTATGCCCTACGCGCCGATCGTTTTCGTCTCGGCAAAGACGGGGCAGCGGGTGAACAACCTTTACAAGATGATCGGCGACGTCTACGCCGCGGCGAACTTCCGCGTTCCCACGGGGATGCTGAACGACCTGCTCGGCGACGCGATGGCGCGGCATCAGCCGCCCTCCGACAAGGGCAAGCGGCTGCGCATCTACTATATGACGCAGGTGCGTTCGGCTCCGCCGACCTTCGTGGTCTTCTGCAACAGCGCCGATCTTTTCCACTTTTCCTATCAGCGCTATCTGGAAAACTGTCTGCGCGAGACCTTCACCTTCTCGGGCACCCCGATCCGGCTGATGATCCGGGAGAAGGGCGAGCAGAACGTGGGCGACGTGTAACGGAGGACGGAGAATGTTTATCGATCAGATCGAAATATCGGTGAAGGCGGGCGACGGCGGAAACGGCGCCGTCACCTTCCACCGCGAAAAATACGTTCCCGCGGGCGGTCCCGACGGGGGCGACGGCGGGCGCGGCGGAAATATCGTTTTCCGCGTCGACGAGGGGTCGAATACCCTGCTCGCTTTCCGCTATCACCGCAAATTCGAGGCGGGACGCGGCGAGGACGGCAAGGGCGACAAGATGCACGGCAAGAACGGGCAGGACGTCGTGATCCTCGTCCCGCCGGGGACCCTGCTCCGCGATCCCGAATCGAAAAAGATCCTCTTCGATATGTCGCGCGACCGCGAGTTCATCGCGGCGAAGGGCGGGCGCGGCGGCTGGGGGAACCGGCATTTCGCCACCCCGACCCGGCAGATCCCGCGTTTCGCCAAGAGCGGGACAAAGGGTGAAGAGAAAAACGTCCTGCTCGAATTGAAAATGATCGCGGACGTGGGGCTGATCGGGTTTCCGAACGTGGGGAAATCCTCGCTTCTTTCGCGGATCAGCAAGGCGCGCCCGAAGATCGCCGACTACCACTTCACGACCCTGTCCCCGAACCTCGGCGTGGTCGAGGTCGGAGAGGGACGCGGGTTCGTCGCCGCCGACATCCCCGGACTGATCGAGGGGGCGTCGGAGGGGCTGGGGCTTGGGCACGATTTTCTCCGGCACACCGACCGCTGCCGTCTGCTCCTGCACGTGGTGGATCTTTCGGGGAGCGAGGGGCGCGATCCGGTGGAGGATATTGCGGTGATCGACCGCGAACTCGCCCGCTATTCCGCGGAACTTGCGACCCACCCGCAGATCATCGTCGCGAACAAAGCCGACGCGGTCGAGGACGAAAGAAACTGGGAACGGGTGAAAGCCGAAGCCGAAAAACTCGGGCGTCCCGTGATCCGGGTCTCCGCCGCGACGGGCGAGGGGTTATCCGACCTGATCCGCCTGGCGGCTCTGGAACTCGAAAAACTGCCGCCGGTAAAGGAGTTTGAGCCGGAGATCACCGCCGAGACCGAGGCGGCGCGCAAAGCGCTGGAAGCCGCCGACGAGAAGGAGACCTTCGTCCGGCGCGAGAACGGGATCTTTACCGTTTCGGGCAAGTGGCTCTCGAACTTTATGGCGCAGTTGAACCTGAACGACTACGACCAGCTCAACCGCTTCCAGCAGGTGCTGGAAAAGAACGGGGTGATCGCCCTGCTCCGCGAGGCGGGCGTGCGCGACGGCGACACGGTCGAGATCTACGGGTTCTCGTTCGATTTCTATTACTGAAAAGAGCGAATACCCGGAAAGGGGGGTCACGGTATGGACTACGAAACGCTCGACGCGGTGTTCGCGTCGGAGGGGATCACGCAGTACGCCGCGATCCCCTTTTCGGCGTGTCGCGTCACCCTGCAACGCCTCCTTGACCGCGACCCTGCTTTCACCCCCCGCACCGTTCTGCTCTACCTGGTTCCCTACTACGCCGGACCGACCGAAAACCTCTCGCTCTACGCGGCGTCGCGGGACTATCACCTGTTTTTCAGGTCCTTCGGCGAAAAACTGGTCGGGTATCTGCAAACCGTCTTTCCGGACGGGGGTTTCCGCAGTTACGGGGATCATTCCCCGATCGCGGAGTGCGACGCCGCGGCGAAGGCGGGGCTGGGAGTGATCGGGCGGAACGGGCTGCTCATCAACCCGAAGTACGCTTCTCTCGTCTTCATCGGGGACGTCGTGACCGACGTCCCGCCGGAAGAGTTCCCCGCTTGCCGCGTCCCGCAAGCCGTCTCCTACTGTGAGAACTGCGGCGCCTGCGCCGCCGCCTGCCCGACCGGGATCCTTTCGGGCAACGGCTCGCTCTGCCTCTCCGCCGTGACGCAGAAGAAGGGGGAACTCTCCCCGGAAGAAAAAGACCTGATCCTGTCCCACGGCTCGGCGTGGGGATGCGACCTGTGTCAGACGTCCTGCCCGCACGTTAAAGCCGCGATCAAGTCGGGCGACGCCCTCTCCCCGGTCGACTTCTTCAAAACCGACCGCACCCCGCGCCTCACCTACGACCGGATCGCCTCTATGCCCGACGAGGAGTTCAAGTCCCGCGCCTACGCCTGGCGCGGCAGAAAGACCCTGCTCCGCAACCTCGCGCTATTAGAGGGGAGAGACGAGGGGTAACGGGGGGTACGCCCGCTTTCTTGAAAGAAAGCGGGGCAAAGAACTTCAATCGGGATTGAAGTTAGCGGCACGGCTCGTGACTCGCCGCGCCGCGGTTTCAAAAACGGAACTGCTTCGGTTCTTTTTTCAACCCACCCGCGCCAGCGTACATTCAGTCTCTTATTTAACCCGTCCGCGCCAGCTCGGGCTATCAGGCGCGCACAGGCAGATGCAGAATTCGCGCTTGCGACCCGACGGCGTATACACACATACGCCAAGCGGTCGCAAACGCGGATAGGAAAACAATTTAAAAAAAGGAGAAAACCGTTCGCGAAAGCGGACGGTTTTCCACCTTAATAGCATTTTGCTGTGTGAAACAACTTACAAAGTGAAATGCTTTAACCGGATTTAGAAAGACGCCTTGTTTTCCGATCTGCGCTGAAATGTGCGCGTCGTCAAACCCCGAACATAAGGTCGCCGTACGTCGCCACCGGCCAGTATTCCGAAGCGGTCAGCGGCTCCATCCCGTCCACCGCCGCGCGGAGTTCGTCCATCAGCGGCAGGATACGGTCGGCGTATTCCCTCGCCTTTTCGTACCCGTCGGCGATCTTCGCGGCGATCTCCTCTTCCTCTTCGAGTTTGGCGACGAGCCGATAGGTCTCCTCGGCGAGAGCGGTCAGGCGGCGGATCAGGTCGGTTTCGACCCGGACGCCGGCGTTCGGGACGAGGTCGCGCTTCTTTTCCGCCGTCGCGGCGAGATCTCGCATATACTTCTCGACGGCGGGGATGTAGTCGCGGCGCACCATACTGATCATCGTCAGCGCCTCGATGTTCACGACCTTCGCGTAGTTTTCAAGCAGGATCTCTTTGCGCGAATGGAGTTCGTTCTCATTCATCACGCCGTGGCGGGTGAACAGAGCGACGTTCTTTTCCGCCGTCAGATACGGGAAGGCGTCGACCGCCTTTTTCAGTTCGAGCAGTCCGCGTTTCTTCGCCTCTTCGCGCCACTCCTCGGAGTAGCCGTTGCCGTTGAAGATGATGCGGCGGTGCGCGGTGAGTTCCCGGCGGATCAGCGCGCGGAGCGCGGCGTCGAAGTCCTCCGCCCCCTCGAGTTCGTCGGCGAAGAGCCGGAGTTCCTCGGCGACCGCCGTGTTCAGGACGATGTTCGGCATCGCCACGTTCTGCGACGAGCCGGGCATCCGGAACTCGAACTTGTTGCCGGTGAAGGCGAAGGGCGAGGTGCGGTTGCGGTCGGTGGCGTCGCGGGTGAAGGTCGGGACCGACGGAACGCCGAGGTTCATGGTCTCGCGTCCCGCGCCGTTGTAGGCGTGACCCGACACGATCGACTCGACGACGGCTTCGAGTTCGTCGCCGATGAACATCGAGACGATGGCGGGCGGCGCTTCGTTGCCGCCGAGACGGTGATCGTTCGCCGCCGACGCGACCGAGAGCCGCAAAAGGTCCTGATACTCGTCGACCGCCTTGACGACGGCGGCGAGGAAGAGCAGGAACTGACGGTTCTCGGCGGGGGTGCGCCCGGCTTTCAGCAGGTTCTTGCCGCCGTCGGTCGCGAGCGCCCAGTTGTCGTGCTTACCGCTCCCGTTCACCCCGGCAAAGGGCTTTTCGTGGAGCAGGCACGCCATCCCGTGCTTTTCCGCCGTCCGTCTCATGTACTCCATAATGAGAAGGTTTTGGTCGATCGCCATATTGGCGGTGCCGAAAATCGGCGCGAGTTCGTGTTGCGACGGCGCCGCCTCGTTGTGCTTGGTCTTGGCGTCGACGCCGAGACTCCACAGTTCGCGGTCAAGATCCGCCATAAAACTCGAAACGCGGGGTTTCAGAGCGCCGAAATAGTGATCTTCGAGTTCCTGTCCCTTCGGGGCGGGCGCGCCGAAGAGCGTGCGCCCGGTATAGCGCAGGTCGGGGCGGCGCAGATAGTCCGCCCGGTCGACGAGGAAGTATTCCTGTTCCGCGCCGACGGTGACCGAGACGCGCTCGGTCTCGTTATCGCCGAAGAGCCGCAGGATCCGCACGGCTTGCGTCGAGAGCGCGTCGAGCGAACGCAGAAGCGGGGTTTTGGCGTCGAGCGCCTCGCCGCTGTACGAGCAGAACGCCGTCGGGATGAAGAGCGAACCGTCCTTGACGAAGGCGTAGGACGCCGGGTCCCACGCGGTGTAGCCCCGCGCTTCAAAGGTGGCGCGCAGTCCCCCGGACGGGAAAGACGAGGCGTCGGACTCGCCCTTGATGAGTTCCTTGCCCGAAAACTCCATAATGACCTTTCCCCCGCCCACGGGCGAGAGAAAACTCTCGTGTTTTTCGGCGGTGACACCGGTCAGGGGTTGGAACCAATGCGTGAAGTGGGTCGCCCCGTTCTCGATCGCCCAGTCCTTCATGGCGTTGGCGACCGTCCCCGCGATCGAGGCGTCGATCTCGCCGCCGGTGGCGATCGTCCGGGTCAGCGAACGGTAAACGTCCTTCGGGAGCCGTTCCCGCATCACTTCGTCGCTGAACACCCTGCACCCGTAGATCTCGGGCACACGCACGTTTGTACTCATAGTCTGTCTCCTCTGCGGATCTTCGGGCGCGTTCCCGCGCGCCCCGGTAGAATGGTATCATTATAGTTTATTCTACCGTTTTTGTCAAGTGTCCGATTGCCGACGCCCGGAAACGCGCCGAAAAAAGCGAAAAAAGGTTGACCTTCCGGGCAAGTTGTGATATACTGACAATAATTATAATTTCGATTCCCCGCCGCGGCAAAGAAAGGAACCGACCGATGAGAATCTGTGAGAAACTGAAACGCGGGATCCCGACCCTCTCCTTCGAGGTCTTTCCGCCGAAACCGGGGCTCCCGCTCGAACCGACCCTCGACGCCGTGCGGCGCGTCGCGGCGCTGCGTCCCGACTTCATCAGCGTGACCTACGGCGCAGGCGGAAACGGCGCGAAGGGAACCGTCGCGCTCGCGCGCGAGGTGCAGAACGGCTCCGGCGTCACGGCGCTCGCACACCTGACCTGCGTCGGTTCGACCAAAGAGGACGTCGCGGCGCAGCTCGCCGAACTGAAAAAGAACGGGATCGAAAACGTGCTGGCGCTGCGGGGCGATCTTCCCGCGGGAGAGGAACGGACCGGAGACTTCCGCTACGCCGCCGACCTCGTGTCGGAGATCCGGGCGACCGGGGATTTCTGCATCGGCGCCGCCTGCTATCCCGAGGGGCATATCGAATGCCCGCACCGCGAGGACGACATCGCCCACCTGAAAATGAAGGTGGATCGCGGGGTCGATTTTCTCACCACGCAGATGTTCTTCGATAACTCGGTGATGTACAGTTTTCTTTACAGGGCGATGGCGCGCGGGATCGACGTCCCGGTGATCGCCGGGATCATGCCGGTCACCAACGGCAGGATGATCGCCCGCGCCTGCGCGCTCTCGGGTGCAACGCTCCCCAACCGATTCCGCCGGATCGTCGACCGCTACGGCGAGGACCCCGACGCGATGAAGCAGGCGGGGATCGCCTACGCCACCGAACAGATCGTCGATCTGCTCGCCAACGGCGTGCGCGGGATCCACGTCTACACGATGAACAAACCCGACGTCGCTCAGGCGATCTCGGAAAATCTGTCGTATCTGATCCCGGGAAACGGAAAGAACTGATCCCGGATCCTGTGCCGATGAAGGAGAAAACCCCATGCAGTTTCGTGAACTGATCGGTACCCGCCGCCTGTTTTTCGACGGTGCGATGGGAACCATGCTGCAAGCCGCCGGGATGCCCGAGGGAACGGTGCCGGAGAAGTTCGGCTTCGACCATCCGGACGTCGTGCGGGGGATCCACGCGGCGTATCTTGCGGCGGGATGCAACATCTTGAAAACCAATACCTTCGGGGCGAACCGACTGAAACTCGCCCCCGTCGGTCTGTCTGTTGCCGAGACGGTGAAAGCCGCCGTCGCAAACGCCCGGAGCGCCGGGAAGGGCGACTTTTTCGTCGCGCTCGACGTCGGACCGACCGGAAAACTGCTCGAACCGCTCGGAGATCTTTCCTTTGACGACGCGTACGACCTCTTCGCGGAACAGATCCGCGCGGGCGTCGAGGCAGGCGCCGACCTGATCCTCGCCGAGACCTTCTCGCTCCCCTACGAAGCGAAGGCGCTGATCCTCGCCGCAAAGGAAAACTGCGATCTGCCGCTCTTTCTCTCGGTCACGTCCGACGAAAAGGGACGGATGCTGACCGGGCTTCCGGTTGAGGCGATGGGCGCTCTCGCCGAGGCGATGGGCGTCGACGCCTTCGGGCTGAACTGCTCGGTCGGACCGGACGAGATGACGGCGGCGGCGGTACGGATCGCCGCGGCGACGTCGATCCCGCTCTTTTTCAACCCGAACGCCGGGCTTCCCAAAATGAACGAGAGCGGCACGGCGTCCTACGATCTTCTGCCCGACGCTTTTGCCGAGGCGGTTGCCGGACTCGGCGTTTTCGCGTCGATCCTCGGCGGTTGCTGCGGTACGACCCCGGAACATCTGGCGGCGGTGGTCGCCGGGTGCGGGACTCTTCCGCTCCCCGCCAAGCGCGAACCGACCAAGTGCCTTCTCTCGTCGGGGAGCCGCGCCGTCGATCTTGCCGAGCGTCCGATCATCATCGGCGAACGGATCAACCCGACGGGAAAACCGAAACTGAAAGAGGCGCTTCGGAACCGCGACCTCGACTACCTCGTGGGCGAGGGCGTCCGGCAGGAGGACGAGGGCGCCGACGTCCTCGACGTCAACGTCGGGCTGCCCGGGATCGACGAGCCGCAGATGATGGTCAACGCCGTCCTCGAACTGCAACGCTCGGTCACCCTGCCCCTGCAGATCGACTCCGCCGACCCCGCCGCGCTCGAAGCGGCGCTCCGCCGCGTCAACGGCAGACCGCTGCTCAACTCGGTCTCGGGCAAGCGCGAGGTGATGGCGGCTGTTCTCCCGATCGCGAAAAAGTACGGCGCGATGCTCGTCGCCCTGACCCTGGACGACGACGGCATCCCCGAAACGGCGGCAGGGCGCGTCGCCGTGGCGGACAAGATCCTGTCCGAAGCCGCGCGCTACGGACTGCCCGCCCGCGACCTGCTCTTCGATCCCCTGACGATGGCGGTCAGCGCCGGCGCCGATCCGCGCGCCACCCTGGACGCCCTGAAAACGCTCTCCGACCGGGGGCTCAAAACCGTGCTCGGCGTCTCGAACATCTCCTTCGGACTCCCCGAACGCGAACACGTCAACACGGCGTTTCTCTCGGCGGCGATCGGCGCGGGGCTCTCTGCGGCGATCCTGAATCCGCACTCGACCCCGATGACCGACGCCTTCCGCTCCTCGCTCGCCCTCTTCGGCGGCGACCCCCATTGCCTCTCCTACATCGCGCATTTCGGCGCGAAAAAGGAGGAAACCCCCGCTCCGAAAGTCGAATCCGGCGCCACCCTGACCGACGCGATCCTGCACGGGATGAAATCGAGCGCAGGCGCGCTTGCCAATGAGGCGATCGCGGGCGGCGTCGATCCGCTCGACCTGATCGGCTCGACCCTGATCCCCGCGCTCGACCGTGTCGGCGTGCTGTTTGAGAACGGGACGGTATTTCTCCCGCAGCTGCTTCTCTCCGCCGACGCGGCGGAGGCGGCGTTCTCGGTCGTGCGCGAAGCCCTCGCAAAGCAGAGCGGCGAACGACGGTCGCGCGGCACGGTCGTATTGGCGACCGTCAAGGGCGACATCCACGACATCGGAAAGAACATCGTCCGCACGATGCTCGACAGTTACGGCTTCCGCGTGATCGACCTCGGTCGCGACGTCCCGGCGGAAACCGTCCTCGCCGCCGTCAAACGCGAAAACGTCACGCTCGTCGGGCTTTCGGCGCTGATGACGACCACCGTCCCCTCGATGCGCGACACGATCGACCTGCTCCGGCGCGAGGCGCCCGGTTGCCGGGTGATGGTCGGCGGCGCGGTCCTCACCGAGTCCTGCGCCCGCGAGATCGGCGCCGACCGTTACTGTCCCGACGCGATGGCGTCGGTGCGGTACGCGGAAGAGGTCTTCCGGGAGAATTGAGCGTCACCGTCTTCGATCCGATCCTGTAAACGAAACGAAATCCGCCCCGCCGTGACGGCGGGGCGGTTGTTATTTTTTTCGTAAATCAGGCGTGATAGAGCCGTTTGCTCTGGTAGACCGGGTCGCAGGTGACGTTCATTCCGAGTTTGCGGAAAACGCCGTCGTCGACCGACGCGAGGATCACCGTCGAGTGGACTTCGCTCCCGCGCAGATCGTCGAGCGCCAGCAGCGCCTTCGCGACGATCGGGTCGGACGCCGAGCAGATCGAAAGCGCGATCAGCAGTTCGTCGGTGTGCATCCGCGGGTTGTGCGCGCCCATGTGACCGACCTTCAACCTCTGCACCGCCTCGATGATCTCGGTGTTGATGATTTTATGCTCATCGGGGATGTCCGCCATCACCTTCATCGCGTTGATGAGCGCCGCCGACGCCGAGCCGAGAAGCGAACTGGTCTTTCCGGTCACCATCCGTCCGTCGGGCAACTCGATCGCGACGGCGGGAGCGCCCGTCCGTTCGGCGACCGCGTGCGCGGGTCCGACGCATCTCCGGCTTTCGAGCGAAACGCCGACCGTCTTCATCAGAACGTCGATCTTCCGCACCTCGTTTTCGGAGCCGAGCCCGTTCGCGCGCTGGCATCTCGCCTTGTAGGCGCGGCGGATGATCTCCTCCTTCGCCGCCTCCGAGACCGCGTCGTCGTCGAAGATGGCGTAGCCCGCCATATTGACGCCCATATCGGTCGGGGAGTTGTACGGACAGGTACCGTAGATGCGTTCGAGGATCGCTTTCAGAACCGGGAAAATCTCGACGTCGCGGTTGTAGTTGACGGCGGTCTCGCCGTAGGTTTCCAGATGGAAGGGGTCGATCATATTCACGTCGTCGAGGTCGGCGGTCGCCGCCTCGTAGGCGACGTTGACCGGGTGTTTCAGGGGCAGATTCCAGATCGGGAAGGTCTCGTATTTCGCGTAGCCCGCGCTGATCCCGCGCTTGTTCTCGTGATAGAGCTGCGAGAGGCAGGTCGCCATCTTCCCGCTCCCGGGTCCCGGCGCCGTCACGACGACGAGCTGCCGCGTCGTTTCGATGTAATCGTTCTTGCCGTAGCCGTCGTCCGAGACGACGAGTTCGACGTCGGAGGGATAGTTCGGGATCGGATAGTGCCGGTACACCTTGATCCCCAGTTCCCCGAGCCGGGACGCGAAGGCGTCCGCCGTCCGCTGTCCGCTGTATTGGGTCAGCACCACCGACCCGATGTAGAGCCCGATCCCGCGGAAAGCGTCGATCAGGCGCATCACGTCGGCGTCGTAGGTGATCCCGAGGTCGGCGCGCCGCTTGTTCGCCTCGATGTGCGCCGCGCTGACGGCGATCACGATCTCCGCCTCGTCTTTCAGTTCGGCGAGCATCCGCACCTTAACGTCGGGAGCGAAACCGGGAAGAACGCGCGAAGCGTGGAAATCGTCGAAGAGTTTTCCGCCGAATTCAAGGTAGAGTTTGCCGTGGAACTGCTCGATCCGATCTTTGATTCTCTTGGATTGCAACCGGATATACTGGTCGTTGTTGAACCCCGTTTTCATTCTTCCCGCTTCCTTTCGCAGGCGCACAAACGCGCGCAAAAACTACTTTTTTAGTATATCATTTTCAAAGAACGATTGCAAGAGCGAAACGCAAAAAAGAAGAAAAAATTGTCCCGCGCCCACCCCGCGCGAAAAAAGCCGTTTTCTCCGTCCCGAAACTACCCGCAAAAAGGGAAATGACCGACCTTTTGCCCCACCCCTCCGGCAATTGCGCAATTGTTTCCAGCTTTATATGTTTCATTTCGTGGGATTTTTCCCCACTTAATTAAATTCGCATTCAAAAATACCGCATGACGGCCGTCATTTGCCGGCAACCGTCCCCCACTTTACAAAAGATCCGGTCGCCGTCCGGGCTCGTTCCGGGATCCCGTTTCCCCGGCGACTCGCGGCTTTCGATCCACCCTCTGGCGCTGTTCGCGCCTGTTTCGGTTCGTTTCGCGGTCTTCCGCGCTTTCATCATTGCCTTGTTCCCCACTCTGTTGGTTTCTATTCCTTATTTTCATTCGTTTGTGTGCAATTTATCCCCACTTTCTGCCCGTTTCGACTCCCACGCGCCCCATCCCGACGGAGCGCAAAATCTTTTTCTTGAAAAGCACTTTACTTTTGAAAAAAGATGTGCTATACTATTCAGGCATCAAAAAAAGCCATCTACCCGTAGCCCAGCTGGATAGCGCGTCAGACTCCGACTCTGAAGGTCGCAGGTTCGAATCCTGTCGGGTAGGCCATAACAGGGATCCCCCTCCTCGTGAGGGGGATCCCTGTTATCGTCTCTCCGTTCAATTCGAACCTGCCGTATGTTTGCCGCGCCGCGGCAAACATACCAGAACTCTCGCCATCCGTTTCCGCTCTCCTTCGTTCTTTGTCCGGCGAGAGTTGGCAGGTAGCGCCTCCGGCGCGTCGAATCCCCCTTGGAACTGTTCGCTTGCGCCGTCCGGAGGGTAGGGTGAACTCCCGCCCTCGACGGTCGGGAGTTCACCTCATCCGCCTCCGGCGCGTCGAATCCCCCTTTGGAACTTCCCTGCCGCCGCGCTTGCGCGTCGCTTGCTTTTTGGCGTCGGATCGGTTATAATAGTAGTAGTACAAAAACCCCGGTTCAGTAACAGTGAAGGATAGACGATGAAAAAAGAAGAACTGAAACTCACCGCCGAATGGGACAAAACCTTTCCGAAAAGCGACAAAGTCGATCACGAAAAAGCGACCTTCGTCAACCGCTACGGCATCACGCTGGCGGCGGATCTTTACGTCCCGAAAAACAAAAGCGGAAAGATGCCCGCGATTGCCGTCTGCGGTCCGTTCGGCGCGGTCAAGGAGCAATGCGCGGGGCTCTACGCGCAGACGATGGCGGAACGTGGCTACCTGACGCTTGCCTTCGATCCGTCGTTTACCGGCGAGAGCGGCGGCAACGTCCGCTGTATGGCGTCGCCCGACGTCAACACCGAGGACTTTATGGCGGCGGTGGATTACCTGTCCCTCCGTGAGGACGTCGACCCGGACGGGATCGGCGTTATCGGGATCTGCGGCTGGGGCGGAATGGCGCTCAATACGGCGGCGCTCGACACGCGCGTGAAGGCGACTGTCGCCGCGACGATGTACGATATGACCCGCGTCAACGCGAAGGGGTATTTTGACGCGGAGGACAGCGAAGAGGCGCGCTACCGCAAAAAAGCCGCCTTGTGCGCGCAGCGGCTGAAAGATCTTGCAAACGGCTCCTATCAAGTTGGCGGCGGGGTGGTCGATCCGCTGCCCGCGGACGTGCCCTTTTTCGTCAAGGATTACTATGATTACTACAAAACGCCGCGCGGTTATCATCCCCGCTCGCTCAACTCGAACGGCGGATGGAACGTGATCGGCTGCGAGTCGTTCCTCAATCAGCCGATCTTGCAGTATTCAAACGAGATCCGCTCCGCCGTTCTGATCGTTCACGGCGAAAAGGCGCACTCCCTCTATTTCGGTCGCGACGCCTACGAGAATATGATCCGGGACAGTAAATATACGGATAATAAGGATTTGCTGATCGTCGCGGGCGCGGTGCACACCGACCTCTACGACGGAGGCGGGAAAAACGCGATCCCGTTTGACAAGATTGACGCGTTTATGAGGAGATACCTGAAATGAGCAGGGCGCCGGTCCGATCCCGTAATCTTCTCCTCGTCGTCGCGCTCTGCCTGACGATCCTTCTCGCCGGGTGCGGAGCGGCACCGACGCAGACGGCGGCGACGAGCGAAAAAAGCGGACCCGCGGGCGAACCGACGGAGCCCGGAACAAAGGAGGAAACGACCGTGAACGGTACGATGAAACTGTTTATCGGTGACGTCGAAGTCCCCGTCGCGTGGCTGGAAAACGAATCGGTCGCGGCGCTGAAAGAACTGGCGAAGGGCGGCTTGACCGTCGAGGCGTCCGCATACGGCGGATTCGAGCAAGTCGGATCCCTCGGACGAAGTCTTCCGCGAAACGACGTCGAGACGACGACGGCGGCGGGCGATATCGTGCTCTACTCCGGGGATCAGATCGTCGTGTTTTACGGTTCCAACACGTGGCGCTACACGCGGCTGGGGCATATCGGACTCTCGCAGGCGGAGTTGACCGACCTGCTCGCCAAAGAAAACGTCATCATATCGCTGCAAAGCGAATAAAGGAGAAAAGAAATGAAGAAACAGATCAAAACGACCGAAGCAATCTTTCCGATGCCGGTGCTTCTCATCTCGACTTTCAACGAGGACGGGAGCGTCGACGTGATGAACGCGGCGTGGGGCACGATGCTCGCCCGCGATATGGTCGCGCTCAACCTGACCGAAACGCACACCACCGTAAAGAACGTCAAGGCGCGCGGGGGGTTCGTCGTGCATATCGCCGACGCGAAGCACGTCGTCGAGGCGGATTGGTTCGGCTGCGTACACGGAAGCGCCGATCACGACAAATTCAAAAAGTCGGGCTTGACCTTTGAAAAATCGACGCTCATCGACGCGCCGATCATCAACGAACTACCGATCGCGATGGAATGTGCGTTCGTCGAATATCAGAACGACGAGACCGGGATCGGCGTGATCGGCAAGGTCCTCCGCACGACGGTCGAGGAAACCAAAATGAAGGACGGAAAGGTCGACGTCGACGCGCTCGAAGCGATCGCGTTCGATCCCTACACCCACGGCTATTACAAGGTCGGAGGCAGAGTCGGAGAGGCGTTCAAGGACGGCTTGAAACTGAAATGAAGAGCGTTACGGTCAATCTGTACTACACCGGACGGAACGGGTCTGCCCGCGCCTTCGTAAACGAAATGACCGAAAGCGGGATCGTCGACGCGATCCGAGGGGAAAAGGGCAACCTGCGGTACGCCTATTTCTTCTCCGCGGACGATCCGGAAACGGTGCTGCTGATCGATTCGTGGGACGGTCAGGCGGCGTTGGATCGGCACCACGCAAGTCCGCTGATGGCACGGATCGCGGCGCTTCGCGAGAAATACGATCTGCGCACGAGAGCGGAGCGTTTCGTCCCGTCGGAGGGGGAACCCTCGGACGAACGGTATCTCCGAAAATAAGAAAAGAGGTCGGTTATGAAGGAGAAAATCGTACAGACCGCGAGCAGGGCTCTTCAAAACGGGGACTATCCCTTGCCGGAGGTAACGATGACGCAAACGAACGAATCCGCCGCGCTCCGTGATCTGCCCGAACTGATGCGCGGGCTGCTTTCGGGCGAGAGCGACGAGATCGCGCTGCTCTCGAACGCCGCCGCGCTGATCTATGATACCGTCCCCGACCTGAACTGGGCGGGATTCTACCGTCTGGCGGGCGGCGGGCTGATTCTCGGTCCGTTCCAGGGCAAACCCGCCTGCGTGCGGATCGCCGCGGGACGCGGCGTCTGCGGACGCGCAATTGAAACCGACGCGCCGATCGTCGTCGCCGACGTTCGCGCCTTCCCGGATCATATCGCCTGCGACGCCGCGTCGGCGTCCGAGATGGTCGTCCCGCTCCACCGCGCGGACGGCGCGCTCTTCGGCGTGCTCGACCTCGACAGCGCGACCCCCGACCGCTTCGCCCCCATCGCCGAAACGATCCTGCAAACCGCAAGGGCGATTGAAGAGGCGCTGGGGTGAGCGACCGCATAAAAAGAAAAGCCGGAGTTTCCGGCTTTCTTTTTTTCGGATCTGTTCCGGCAGACGCGACCGCGATTCAAAAGCACCGCGCGCGGCGCAAGCCGCCCTTGCATTCCTCGATCTTCCCGCATCGGTAGCAGAGTTCGTTGTCGCAGGAAACGCAGCCGGAATCGAAGAAGGAGCGGACGTTCGAGACGGTCGTTTCGGCGATCCTGCCGAGCGCCTCCTCGGTCAAAAACCCCTGGTGCGAGGTGACGATGACGTTCGTCATCGAGATCAGGCGGGCGAGAAGGTCGTCGTCGAGGATATGCCCCGACAGGTCGTTGAAAAAGACGTCCGCCTCCTCCTCGTAGACGTCGAGACAGGCGGCGCCGATCTTTCTCGCCTTGATCCCGTCGAGCAGCGCCTCGGCGTCGACAAGCGCGCCGCGGGACGTGTTGAGCAGCACGACCCCGCGCTTCATTTTTCCGATCGCTTCCGCGTCGACGAGGTGGCGGGTCTCCGGGGTCAGGGGGCAATGGAGCGAGATCACGTCCGAGACGGCGAACAGTTCGTCGAGCGAGACGTACGCGATCCCGGACTCCTGCGCCGGGTACGGATCGAAAGCGACGATCCGCATCCCGAAGCCGCGGCAGATCCCGGCGAAAATGCGCCCGATCTTCCCGGTTCCGACGATCCCGACCGTCTTGCCGTGCAGTTCCGTCCCGGTCAAGCCGACCAGCGAAAAGTTGAAGTCGCGGGTGCGATCGTACGCCTTATGGATCCGGCGGAGCGAGGTCAGAAGAAGCGCCGCCGTATGCTCGGCGACGGCGTAGGGCGAGTACGCCGGGACGTGCGCGACGTGGACGCGCCCGAAGGCGTGGGACAGATCGACGTTGTTATATCCGGCGGAGCGAAGCGCGACGAGTCCGATCCCCGCGTCGCGGAGTCGGTCGATCACCGCCGCGTTCACCTCGTCGTTGACGAACACGCAGACCGCGTCGCACCCGCGCGCCAGATCCGCCGTGTCGGCGTTCAGTTTGGTTTCAAAGAAGCGGAACTCCACTCCCTTCTCGCCCCCCTCCCGTTCAAACGCCGCTCTGTCGTAGGGTTTTGTGTCAAAAAACGCGATTTTCATAACAGTCTCCCCTTTTGTATCCGTTTTCGCGGGGAGACGCCCCTCCCCGACTCACCGTTCTTATTGTCCCGCTTTTCCGGCGGGGCATACCGCGCCCGAAAATAAAAAACCGCGCGTGCAGGTGATCTGCACGCGCGGCGCGTTTTGCGCGGGTTTGCGAGGGAATCACCCGATCTTCGGCAGTCTCGCGCGGAAGGCGGCGAGTTCGTCGTCGGTCGGGATATAGTCGGACATCTCTTTGTCGTGGAACTTCTCGTAGGCGACCATATCGAAGTAGCCGGTGCCGGTGAGACCGAAGACGATGGTCTTCTCCTCCCCGGTCTCCTTGCACTTCAGCGCCTCGTCGATCGCGACGCGGATGGCGTGCGAACTTTCGGGCGCGGGCAGGATCCCCTCGACGCGGGCGAAGAGTTCCGCCGCTTCAAACACGTCGGTCTGCTTGACCGAGACCGCCTCCATCAGTTTGTCGTCGTAGAGCTGCGACAGGATGCTGCTCATTCCGTGGTAGCGAAGCCCGCCGGCGTGGTTGGCGGACGGGATAAAGTCGGAGCCGAGCGTATACATCTTCGCGAGCGGGCAGACCATACCCGTGTCGCAGAAGTCGTAGGCGTAGACGCCGCGGGTGAAGCTCGGGCAGGACGCCGGCTCGACCGCGATGATGCGGTAGTCGGCTTCGCCGCGCAGTTTCTCGCCCATAAAGGGAGCGATGAGCCCCCCGAGGTTGGATCCGCCGCCGGCGCAGCCGATGATCATATCGGGCTTGATGCCGTACTTATCGAGCGCCGCCTTGGTTTCAAGACCGATCACCGACTGATGCAGAAGCACCTGATTCAGAACGCTGCCGAGCACGTAGCGGTAGCCCTCGCTCTTGACGGCGACCTCGACCGCCTCGGAGATCGCGCAGCCGAGGGATCCGGTCGTGCCGGGATGCGCCTCGAGGATCTTGCGTCCGACCTCGGTCTCGGTCGACGGGGACGGGGTGACCGACGCGCCGTAGGTGCGCATCACCTCGCGGCGGAAGGGCTTCTGCTCGTAGGAGACCTTGACCATAAAGACCTTGCAGTCAAGCCCGAAGAACGAGCAAGCCATCGAGAGGGCGGTGCCCCATTGTCCCGCGCCCGTTTCGGTCGTGACTCCTTTGAGTCCCTGCTTCTTCGCGTAGTACGCCTGCGCGATCGCGGAATTCAGTTTGTGGCTTCCGCTCGTGTTGTTGCCCTCGAACTTGTAGTAGATCTTCGCCGGGGTGCCGAGCTTCTTTTCAAGGAAGTATGCCCGGACGAGCGGCGAGGGACGGTACATCTTGTAGAAGTTGTAGATCTCTTCCGGAATGTCGAAGAAGCGCGTTTCGTTGTCGAGTTCCTGCTTGACGAGTTCCGAGCAGAAGACCGGCTCGAGTTCCTCGGCTTTCATCGGTTTTCCGGTTCCGGGGTTGAGCAGGGGCGCCGGTTTGTTCTTCATATCGGCGCGCAGGTTGTACCATTGCTTCGGAAGCTCGTTTTCGTTCAGATAGATTTTGTAGGGGATGTTCTGTGCCATTGTGTTTTCCTCCGTTTGGTCGATTTCGTTGCCTCTGTCCTCAAATGCTCCGTCACGTGGTCGCCGGGGAGCGGACGGAACGAAAAAAAACAAGACCCGTCCCCGACTTCTTGCCGGGACAGGTCCAAACCTGCGGTGCCACCCTGCTTGACGCTTGCGCGCCCACTTTACGCATACGCAAATATGCCGACGTTTGTTAACGGAGCGTCCGCTCCGGCTCGCATACTCGCCATCCGGCTTTCCGCTCGCCCTCGGAAGTCCATTCGATCCCGCCCTGTCTATCGCGTTCACAGCACCCGCGACTCTCTGGAAGACGAACTCGGAATTTACTTACCCTTCCTCATCGGTTTACTTGATTGTAGCACAGCGTTTTTTTCTTGTCAAGGGGTTTTTGAAA
>JAGCXA010000001.1 GCA_017961575.1 Clostridia bacterium
GCATCATCACCATCACCACCACGGGCACGACGCCGACGAGGTCTTCACCAGTTGGGGCGTCGAAACGACCAAAAAGTTTACGAAGGACGGGCTGGAAACCATCCTGACCGCCTTCGACGAGGATTCGACGACCTACGGCGCGATCCTCCGCGCGAAGGGCATCGTGCAGGGCGAGGGCGGCGTCTGGTACCACTTCGACTTCGTTCCCGACGGGATCGACGTCCGCGAAGGGACCCCCGACGTGACGGGACGGCTCTGCGTGATCGGTTCCAACCTGAACGAATCGGCGATCACCGCGCTCTTCGGCGTGTAACGGAGGGATCTGACCGTGGAAATGCCGGTTTATCTCTTCACCGGGTTCCTCGAAGCCGGGAAGACCAAGTTCATCCGCGAGACCCTCTGTGACAAGCGCTTCAACGACGGCGGCAAGATCCTGCTCCTCGTCTGCGAGGAGGGGGAAGAGGAGTACGACCTTTCGCCCAACCCGAACAAGGGCAAGGACGAAGCCGACCTCTCGAACGTCGTCGTGCAGACCTTTGACGATCCCTCGCGCCTCACCCCGGATCGCCTCGCCGCCGCACAGAAACGCGCCGGAGCCGAGCGCGTGATGGTCGAGTACAACGGAATGTGGCAGATCGATCTGCTCTACAACGCCCTCCCCGAGGGCTGGTTCATCTGTCAGGAGATCATGATCGCCGACGCGACCACCTTCCTCACCTTCAACGCCAATATGCGCCAGCAGACGGTCGACAAGATGACGAGCGCCGAGGTCGTGCTCTTCAACCGCGTCGCCCCCGGGCGCGACGTGATGGAACTGCACAAGATCGTCCGCGCGATCAGCCGCGGCGCGCAGATCCTCTACGAGTACGCCGACGGACGGCTCGAAAGCGATCAGATCGAGGATCCGCTTCCGTTCGATATCTCCGCCCCGATCATTGAGATCGCCGACCGCGACTACGCGATTTGGTACCGCGACCTCACCGAGGAAACGAAGAAGTATATCGGCAAAACCGTCCGGTTCAAGGGGATCATCGCCCGCGATAACCAATTACCCCGGGGGGTCTACGCCATCGGACGGCACGTGATGACCTGCTGTGTCAACGACATCACCTACCGCGCCCTCGCCGTGAAGGCGGACGACGCGGAGAAGTACAACACCCGCGATTGGCAGATCCTCACGGCGAAGATCGTCTTCGAGAACTGCAAACTCTACGGCGGAAAGGGACCTGTCCTGATCCCCGTTTCGCGCGAACCCGCGACCGCCCCCGAACCCGAGGTCGCGACGTTCTATTGATCGGAGGAAACGACTTTGAAACTTGACGGTAAAACGCTTCGGCTCGTAAACGGCTATCTCGCCGAGCGCCGCGCCGACGTCGTGCGCGACCTTTCGCGCCTGATCCGCGTCCCCTCGGTCCGTTCCGACCCCGAACCCGGCGCCCCCTACGGCGCGGCTTGCCTCGCGGGATTGTCTGAGGCGATCGCGCTCTTCCGTGAAAACGGATTCGACGCCAAGGCGAGCGAGGGCAACTATTACGGGATCGCGACCTACGGAGAGGGCGATCGCTCGGTCGGTCTTTTCGGGCATACCGACGTCGTCCCGGTGGGCGACGGATGGGAGTACTGTCCGCCGTTCGAGCCCGCCGAGATCGACGGCTGCCTCGTCGGGCGGGGAAGCGTCGACAACAAGGCGGCGATTGTCATTTCGCTCTACGTGATGCGCGCCGTGCGCGACCTGTCGCTTCCGATCGGGGGAAAACTCGTCGCCTTCATCGGCGCCGCCGAGGAGACCGGGATGGAGGACGTCGCGTCCTTCGTGCGCGAAAACCCGATGCCCGACTTCTCGCTCGTCCCCGACAACGATTACCCCGTTTCGCTCGGTGAGAAGGGGATCTGTCGCTTCTACGTCCGCTCGCGCGACCGCTTCTCGGATATTCTGTCCTTTGCGGGCGGGCTCGCCTTCAACGTGGTGCTCGACCGTGCCGAGATCACCCTTCGCGCCGACAGCGCCGTCGCCCGCGCCCTGCCCGGGGCGATCGCGGGCAACTCCGCCTTCTCGCTCTCCGAAAACGAAGGCGTCCTGACCCTGACGGCGACCGGCGTGACCTCTCACGCCAGCATCCCGGAAAAATCGGTCAACGCGGCAAAACAGGCGTGCGACCTGCTTCTCTCGCTCAATTCGCTCGGAGAGGGCGACCGCGCGATCCTCACGCGCGCGTCCGACCTTCTCTCCGGCGTACACGGCGAACCCTTCGGGCTTGCAAACGACGATCCCTTTTTCGGACCCGTCACGACGGCGAACGGCATCGTTTCGACCGATGAGGGACGGCTCGTCCTCTCCTTCGATCTCCGCTACGGCACGACGGTCTCCGCCGCCCGCGTCGAGGAAAAGATCGGCGAAACGCTCGCCCGCGTCTCCTTCGACCTCGTTTCCATCGACAACGACGAGGGCTTCCGGCTCCCCGAGGACTCTCCCGCCGCCGGCGCCGTTCTTGCGACCTACCGCGACTTGACGGGCGACGCGAACGCGACCCCGTATTACAGCGGCGGAGGCACCTACGCCCGCCACCTGAAAAACGCGTTCAGCGTCGGAACGTCGCTCCCCGGCTACCCGATGCTGAAAATGCGTCCGGGACACGGCGGGGAACACCAGCCCGACGAGGCGATCAACGTCGACGCTCTGCTCGGCGCCGCCGCGATGACGCTCGCCATGGCGTCCGCTCTGCTCGATACGCTTTAACGGCAAATTTCCGCGTTTTCTGACAACCGCCCCCGTATTCTTTCCATAAGGGAGGGAACGTGTATGCCCGAAAATGAAACGCAAAATAAGAAGCGCTGTCTCATCGTCGTGAATCCCTGCGCCGGCAGGAAAAAGGGGCTTCGCGCTCTGCCGAAACTGCACCGTTTCTTCGATGAAAACGGCTTCTCGGTCACCGACCACGTCACCGCCTCACGCGGGGACGGGCAGGTCTGCGCCGAGGCGGCGTCCAACTTTGATATGATCCTCTGCGTCGGCGGCGACGGCACTCTGAACGAGGTCATCACCGGCGTGCTCAGATCGGGCAGAAATATTCCCGTCGGCTATATCCCCGCCGGGAGCACCAACGATTTCGCCCGCAGTCTCGGCATCCCGTATAAGCCGATGAAGGCGGCGAAGCAGATCCTCTCCGAGCCGCCGATGAAACTTGACGTCGGCTACTACGGCGACCGCTATTTCACCTACGTCGCCAGTTTCGGCATCTTCACCCGCACCTCCTATTCCGCGCCGCAGAAACTCAAAAACGTCATCGGTCACCTCGCCTACATCCTGCACGGGATCCGCGAGGTCGTACACGTCCGCCCGGTCGACGCCGAGGTCGAGACCGAGGACGGGAAAGTCTCGCGCGAGCGCTTCATCTTCGGCAGTTTCAGCAACTCGACCTCCTTCGGCGGCGTCCTGCGGCTCAATCCCGCCGACGTAGATTTCTCGGACGGAAAGTTTGAAGTCATGCTCATCCGCCCGCCGAAAAGTCCTCGCCAACTCTCGCGTTGCCTCCGCGCCCTCCGGAAAGGGAAGCCCTACGACAGCGACGAGATCTCCTTCTTCCGCGGATCGCGGGTCGTGATGCGGTTCCCGTCCGGCGACGCGCCCTTCTCGCTCGACGGCGAGTACGCGGCGGGGAAATCCGAGATCGAGATCGGCGTCCTGCACCAACCCGTCACGATGCTCGGCTGCAAGCCGAAAAGGATGAATCTCTCCGCCCCGACCGCCGATCAGACCGCAGGTCAGACCTCCGATCAGACCGCCGACCGTACCCCCGCCCCCGACTCCGCCGACTGATTCCCCGCGCGCTTGACGCGATCGGTCGTCACCTACCTTCCATAGAAGAAAGATCCCCCCGTTATGCGGGGGGATCTTTCTTCCGGTTTCATTCAATCCGCACCTTTCAGCGCGATCGTTTTTGCCACCAGCGCGGCGGCGTCTGCGCGGGTCAGCGGGGCGTTCGTCCGGAGCGCTTCGCGGTCGATCCCGTCGAGCAGTCCCCGCGCGTCGAGCGACGCGACGGCGGCGCGGGCAAAGACCGGCACGTCGGACACCGACGCGCCCACCGGGATCGCGCCCGGGTCTTTTCCCAGCGCCCGGTGGACGACCGTTACCGCCTCCGCCGCCGTGATCGGCGCGTCACCGTCGAAGATCAGCCCGTTTTCCCCGAAGGTTCCGACGACGATCCCCATTCGCTGCGCCGTCGCCAGATACCCCCGCACCTCGTCGGCAAAATCGGCGTCGTTATCGAAGAACGTGTGCGAAAGCCCCGCGCGCGGCGCGATCCCCGCCGCCTTCATCGCCATCACGACGAAGTCGGTTTTGGAGACGGTCTCCGTCGGGTCGAAAAGACGGCTGTCGCCCGCGATCCGCCCCTGCATGATCCCGGCGGCGACGGCGGTCAGCGCGTCGCCCTCGCGGGGTGAACCGACCATATCGCGGAATACGGCGTCGCTTTCGCGTTCCTTCACCGTCACCGTGACCGTCGCGATCCCCGAATAGTTCCCGTATTCGTCCCGCGCCACGTAGCGGAATCGGTCGGTCCCGGTATAACCCGCCCGCGGGGTGTAGCAGTACGCGCCGCTCTTCGGGTCGGTCAGGATGACGGAACCGTGGTCGGGGGACGTCACGAGCAGATAGGTCACCTCGTCCCCGTCGGGATCACTCGAAAGAAGCGTTCCGACCGTCCGCGTCCCGCTCTGCGCCGAGACCGCGAGCCGCGTTTCGGGGATCGCCCCCACGCTCGGCGCGCGGTTCGCCCCGTCGGTCAGCCGGATGCGGCAGGTCATCTCGACCCCCGACCCCTCCGCGGTCTTAAAGCGGAACGAACTCTCCGAGACCAGGGGCGTCGCGGCGGTAAAGGTCAGGGAAGAGAGCGCCGCCTCCGGGATCGTTTCCCCCTCCTTGACCCGGAAGCCCGAGAGTTTCAGCGTCCCGGTCGAGCCGTCGGGCAGTTCGGTGACCGTGACAGATCCGATCCGGGAGAGCCCGACCGCCTGTCGGAAATCGGCGGGGGAGAAGGCGAGCGGTTCGCCCGCGCGCCCGCTCTTGATCATCGGTTCGGCGTCGGCAAGACAGGCGACCCCGCTCCCCATCTCGGCGGCGCAGATCGGGGCGGCGACGGCAAGGCAGGAGAGGACGAGCGCGAGAACGGGGAGCAAGCGGCGTTTGCGTTGTTTCTTTTTCATTTTTCCATCCTTTCGGCGTGTGATTTGCTCCTATTCTTTTCCATCCCGCGCAATTTTATACGCAGAAAACGAAATCGCGCCGTTTCTCGCGGCGCGAAAAAAACGACCGAGCGAATCGCTCGGTCGTTTTTGATCCGGTCTTCCCGAGATTATCTCTTCGAGAACTGCGGAGCGCGACGCGCCGCTTTGAGACCGTATTTCTTTCTTTCCTTCATACGAGGGTCGCGGGTGAGGAGCCCGGCTTTTTTGAGCAGGGGCTTGAAGGTCTCGTCCGCGGTCACCAGCGCGCGCGCGGCGCCGTGACGGATCGCGCCCGCCTGTCCCGACAGACCGCCGCCGCGGACGTTCGCCACGAGGTCGAACTTTCCGATCGAATCGGTGGTCGCGAAGGGCTGGTTGACGATGAGTTTCAGGGTTTCAAGTCCGAAGTACTCGTCGATCGATTTCCCGTTGACGGTGATCACGCCGGTTCCGGGATAGAGACGAACGCGGGCAACCGATTTCTTTCTTCTTCCGGTGCCGTAGAAGTAGGGTTTCGCACTCTGATAGGTCATTGTTCTTCTCCTTTCGATCAATCAACGGCGATGGGCTGCTGCGCCTGGTGCTTGTGGGCTTCGCCCGCGTACACTTTGAGGCGGGTCGCGGATTTCGCGCCGATCGAGTTGTGGGGAAGCATCCCCTTGATCGCTTTTTCCAGCGCGAGTTCGGGGCGGGTCTCCATCAGGTGACGGGCGCTCTCGGACTTCAGTCCGCCGATATAGCCGGAGTGACGGTAGTAGATCTTCTTGTCCAGTTTCTTACCGGTCAGGACGGCTTTCGCCGCGTTGATGACGATCACGTACTCGCCGCAGTCGACGTGCGGAGTGAACTCGGGTCTGTGCTTGCCGCGAAGAATGGTGGCGGCGGCGACGGCGGTCTTGCCGAGCGGCTTACCGGCGGCGTCGATCACGAACCATCTGCGGACGACGGTTTCGGGTTTAGCCATATAAGTGGACATTTTTCTTTCCTCCGAATCGTAGTCGGGCGTTCATCGCCCTTTTTTCGAACGGTGGTATTATAACACAGGGATTGTGGCTTGTCAAGGGATTTTTCAAAACTTTTTTCGTAAAATCGGATTACCGCCGCGCAAACTCGCTCAATCTCGCTCAATCTCGCTCAATCTCCCGTTTTCAAGACCGCGATGCACGAGTTTTTTTGCCGCCTCGATCGCCGCGCCGTCTCTTTTTCGCCCTCGCCGTTCCCGGTCGCCCCCATCCGCCGAAAAGCCGAAAGGTCAATTCAAAGCAAGAGTCCGACAATCGGACGCATTGTAAATAAGGAGAAAAAGAAGTATAATTAAATTGGAATTCAACGATTCTTCACACTATCGCAACACAATCGCACAACGAACCGTGGTACAATCAAATCAAGAAAACCCGTTTTCCGGATCCGAGAAGGAGAATGAAGATGAAGAAAGTCCTGATCGTTCTTTCTGCGCTCGTGCTGTTGCTCCCGCTTGCCTCCTGCGGCAATAAAAACAATAAAAAGAAGATAACGGTCTGGGGCGGCGGAACCGTCCCCGCGATCGTTTTGTCCGACGAGACGCCCGCGTCGGTTACGGACGGGATCGCGTCGATCCGCGACGCCCTGTCGACCCGGCTCGGGGCGGCGCCGGCGTACGGCTCCGACGCGCTTGAAAAGAGCGGGGTCGAACTGGTGTTCGGAGAGACGAACCGCGCGATCACCGAACGCGCGAAAGCCCTGCTTCCGCCCCTCGACGGCGACGAAGCCGCTTTTGCGATCCTCTTCGACGAGGACGGCGCCGCCGTCGTCTGGAACCACGACTGCGCCGCAATGGAGGGCGTCAAATACTTCACCGATACCTACGTCGGGGAAGAGACTCTGAAAATCAAATCCGGCACGACCTACGTCGGCAAAATATCCGTTTCGGCAAACGAGGAGGCATTCCAAATGGCAGAGGACGCAAAATTCGAGAGCGTGTGGGCGTCGCGTTTCGACGTGATCGAAAACGAAGGAGTGAGAGCGGCGGTCAAGGACTTTTACGAGGACTTCTACGACCCCGAAAAACTCATCCGCTGGTGGGCGGGGCTCTACGACCCCGATCTCGGCGCATTCTACTACTCGAACTCGGCGCGCGATTACGAGGGGTTCCTCCCCGACATCGAGAGCACGATGCAGATCGTGTCCAGACTGCGCGCGTTCGACCCCGACGAGGACCTCGCGAACTACCTCGGCCCGGACATCACGGCGAAAATGATCTCGTTTTTGCAATCCAAGCAGAGCGAGGAAGACGGCTACTTCTATCACCCGCAATGGGCGAGCCCCTACACCGAACTGAACACGATGCGCTATACCCGCGACCAGGACTGGGCGATCGCGATGCTTCGCTGGCTGCATTCCGCGCCGCTGTATCCGACGGCGCTCGACCGCGCGATGGAATCCGCCTCGAACGAAAACCAGTCGGAGCAGTCCGCGCCGACGGCGGAGGGGTGGACCCCGAACGAGGCGTCGGTCAAGGCGTACGTCAACAAACTGCTCGACGAGACCTCCTGCGAGCATTGGGCGAACAAACTCGATACCCAGCTCGAGACCTTCTACGCGGCGGGCGTGCTCGACGCCGTTCTCGACGTCCTCGACCAAAGGGTCAATCCGACCTACGGTCTCTGGGTCAAGGGCTACGACGCCGAAACCGATCTTTATACCAACCTCGCGGGCGACGCCGAGATCCCCTACGGTATTTTCACCAACACCTATAAGGTGATGAAGTGCTACAACAAGGGCGAACGCCTCTTCCAATACGGGATCAAGATGACCGAAAACGCGATCAAGGCGATCAAGTCCGAGGATCCCGGCGTCCGTTCGACCTTCCTCTTCAACCCCTGGGCGACGCTCGGAAACGTCCGCAACAACCTGAAAAACTACGGCACCCGCTCGCTCGTCTCCCGTTACGACGCCGTGATCTCGCAGAATATCCTCGCGATGCTCAACGCGGTCAAGAAGACCCTCGGTTACTACGGGTGGGAGGACGGATCGTACAGTTTTCTGCTCTCCGGCTCGTCCCCGACGATTTACAGCACGCTCGCCTCGCTCGGCGCGCGGGAGGGCGACGTCAACGCGAACAACCTGATCGTCAGTTTCGCCACGCACGTCTGCACGGCGATCGGTCTTGACGAGACGATCCCGATCTTCAACGAAAAGCACGGGAAACTGATGAAGGAACTGCTGGACAACGCCCCGAAGATCGTCAAGCGCGAGAGCGTTTCCACCTCCTGCGACTTCTCGGATTCCGACGTCGGGAAAGCCCCCGTCTGGGCGAAGAACGCCTCGCAGCAGGACGGGACGACCTTCACGGTCGTAAGGGAACCCGGCAACTCCGCGAACAAGGTTTTCGAGATCAGGAAGGACACCGAGGACCGGGTCAACGGCGGGCAGATCACGCTGCCGACGCTCACGGTGCCGAAGATGGACGACGCGACGACCTACGAATTCAAAATGCGGCTCAACGTCTCCTCCGAGACCCGTTTCGGGAACAACGCCGATCACAACAACCTCAATATTATGCAGATGAAATTCGTCTGCGACACGACCGAGTTCTGGATGCCGACCCTGCGCTTCAATTCCGACGCGACCGGTTACGTATTCGTCGTCGGGAAGAACACGAGCTCCGGCGTGATCGAATCGCCCGACGGTCAGAAAAAGGTTTTCAGCTTCGATACGTGGTACGAGTTCACCTTCCGTCTGACGATCAAGGACTTCGGCAAGAGCAGCGCGGCGTTCAACGTCGAGATTTTGGTCGACGGCGAGAAGTTCGGCGATTCGGTCTGTTTCTACGCCGACGGCGACTCGATCGGCGCCGGCTCGATCCGGTTCAAAAACGAGAAACCCATCGGGATCCGGTTCGCGCCGCAGGGACGGATTCACGCCCTGATCTACGTGGACGATCTGACCGCCACCCTGACTCACGCGAGCAAGTAACGGCGCGCCGTCCGGCGCAAAACCGAACGAACGACCTTTTTGGAGGACGAAAACGATGAAAAGACTACTGGCGTTTCTTCTGATCTGCGCGACGGTACTTCCGCTTGCCGCCTGCGCGCCGAAGAAAGAGGAAAACCAACCGAAAGTGACGGTCTACGGCGACGGCGTCGTTCCCACGATGATCGTTTCGACCGTCGGCGTGCCTTCCTCGGTCGTCGACGACCTGATGACGCTGCGCGGGACCCTGTCGACCCTGATCGGGGAGACCCCGACGTATAGCTCCGACAAAGCCGGGAAGAACGGCGTCGAACTCGTTTTCGGAGAGACCAACCGCGCGATTACCGCACGGGCAAAAGAGATTCTTCCGACCCTCGACGGCGACGAGGCGACCTACGCCATCCTCTTCAACGAGGACGGCGCCGCCGTCGTCTGGAACCACGAATACGCCGCCATGGAGGGCGTCAGGTATTTCGCCTCCCACTACGTTACGGAGAGCGCCTTGCAGATCGCGATCGGCACCGAATACGTCGGGCACGTCTCGATTTCGGAGTACGCGGAACAGTTGCGGCGCGAGGCGGAGGAGAAAGCCGCCAGGGAAGAGGCGGAACGCCGGGAGAAAGAGGAACGCGTTTGGGCGGAACAATTCAACGAGATCGAAGACCCCGAGGTGCGCGCGGCGGTCAAGGACTTCTACGAGGAGTTCTACGATCCCGAGAAGATCGTCCGCTGGTGGGCGGGGCTCTACGATCCCGACTACGGCGCCTTCTACTACTCCAATTCGGCGCGCGACGACAAGACCTTCCGGAGCCAAACCAATACGTACAAGTATCTCCCCGATATGGAATCCACCTATCAGATCTGTCAACGTCTGCGCGTCTTCGTTTCGGGTTCCAATCTCGCCCGTTTTCTCGGACCCGAGATCACGAGCAAGATGATCACGTTCTATCAGACGAAGCAGGACAACTCCGACGGCTACTTCTACCATCCGCAATGGACGAAGGCGGAGTCGCAGAGCAACGCGATGCGCTACACCCGCGATCAGGACTGGGCGATCACGATGCTCGGATGGCTCGGTTCCGAGCCGCTTTACCCGACGGCGAAAGAACGTCTGGCGTCCACCGCCGGTCTTTACGATCAGGCGGTGCAAAGGTTGGCGGCGGACGAGAGTTGGGTCCGCGACAAGACTTCGGTGCGTAGCCGCGTCAACGAGATGCTCAATACCAGAACCTGCGAGCAATGGTCGAACGACTTGCAGACCCGGACGTCGCTTTTCGAGGCGGCGGGAACTCTCGACACCGTTCTCGACGTCCTCGACGAACGGATCAATCCCACCTACGGGCTCTGGGTCACGGGCTACAACGCCTCGACCGACCGCTACACCAACCTCAAGGGTACGAGCGAGAACCCCTACGGGATCTTCACCTGCGCCTATAAGGTCATGGCGATGTATAACGCGGCGGGCCGCCTTTGCCCCAACACCGACAAGATGGTCGCGAACGCCATTATGGCGATCAAGAAGGCGCCCACGTCGAACGACGCCACCGCCCGCGTCACCTACGTCTTCAACCCGTGGGCGGCGCTCGGAAATATCCGGCAGAACCTCAAAAACTACGGCGGCACCGCGCTCGTCACCCGCTACGACGCGCAGATCAAAGCCGACATTCTCCCGATGATGAATGCACTGAAACAGGTGCTCGGACTGTTCCGGTGTCAGGACGGCTCCTACGGATACCTGACGAGCGGCTCCTCTCCGACGATTTACGGGACTCCGGTCTCGCTCGGGGTCAAGGAGGGCGACGTCAACGCGACCAACCTCGTGATGAGCTTTGCGATGCACATCTGTCATACCGTCGGTCTCTCGCATACCATCGACGTTTTCAGCAGCAGTCATAAGACCCTGATGAAGCAGCTGCTCGACAGCGCCCCGTCCCGCGGCAAGGGCGGATCGCAGCAGACCGATCCCGGCACCGGGACCGAAACGCAGATCGACCCGGTCAAATACGACTTCACGAACGATACGCTGAACGCGGCGCCGAAGGGCGGAAGCGACTCTGGTGCGGCGGGTACGACCTTCAAGGTCGTCTCGGATCCCGCGAACTCCTCGAACAAGGTTCTCGAGATCAACAAGAACACGGAGGGCAACGACGGCGGCGGGACGCTCACGTTCCCCCTGATCACCGCGCCGACGATGACCGACGCCACCGTCGTGGAGTTCGGAATGAAGATCAACGTCTCGTCCGAAACCCGCTACGGCAACAGCATTTCCGGCAGCAACCAGAATATGATGCAGATCCGCTTTATGAGCGGGGATTCGCCTTTCTGGATGCCGACCCTGCGCTTCAATCAGAGCGCGAACCCGACGACGGGCTATACCTTCGTCGTGGGCAAGCATACCTCGAACAGCGTCATCGAGTCGCCCGACAACGGGGCGAAGACCTTTCAGTACGGAACGTGGTACGAGTTCACCTTCCGCCTGACGGTCAAGAACTACGGCAAGAGCAACGCGTCGTTCAAGGTCGAGATCTTCGTTGACGGCGAGAAGTTCGGGGATTCCTACTGCTTCTTCGCAAACAGTTCCGACGTCACGGGCGGTTCGATCGCCTTCAAGCAGAACACGCAGATCAACGTCCGGTTTGCTCCCCAGATGCGTACCCACGCGCTGATCTACGTCGACGACGTGTCGGCGAAGGTCACGACGGGGAACTGACGTACAAACGAAAAAAGCGCCTGCCGCGGCAGGCGCTTTTTTTCGCACTGTATCAAGTTATGATTCTGCCTAAGGCAGAAGTTTTGAGTTTGGCTTGCGCCAAACGTATGAATTCGGCTGTCGCCGAACGTTATGATATGATCGCCCTTGTAACTTCCAACGCGGCGCAGCCGCTCATAACTGCGCGCAGCGCATCATAACTCCAAACTCGCCGTAGGCGATCATAACTGTGATCCGGCGTTGCCGGATCACCTTGGCTTCACCTCGTACACCGTCACGGTGTGATAGAGGTCGCCCGCGCGGAGGATCGCTCCGCCGTGATTCGGGCTGTCGGGTTCCTCCTGCGTTTCGAGGCAGAACGCCGCGTGCTTGTGCTTGACGGCTCCGCCTTTCAGTTTCGGACGGTCGCCCGAGAGGAAGTTCGCCGTGTAGAACTGGACGCACGGCTGATCGGTATAGACCGACATTTGCAGGGCGTCTCCCGTCACGACGGCGGCGGGGGAGAGGTTGAATCCCGCGATGGGGAAGGGGGGTTTTTGAGAGAGAATGAAGTTATGGTCGTATCCGCTCCCGGTTTCGGCGATCCGTTCGCCGATCGCGTGCGGCGTGCGGAAGTCGAACGCCGTCCCCGTCACGTCGGGGCGCACGCCCGTCGGGATCAACTCGCCGTCCACCTCGGTGTAGGCGTCGGCGAAGATCCGAACGACGTGATTCAGCACGTCCCCGGACCCGCACCCGTTCAGGTTGAAATAGGAGTGGTTGGTCAGGTTGCAGACCGTGTCCTTGTCGCTCTTCGCCTCGTACTCGATCGAGAGGGCGTAACCCGTCAGACGGTAGGTGACTTTCACTTCGAGATTTCCGGGATACCCTTCCTCCATATCGTCGGCGTGAAGGGTAAGCGTCAGCGCGGTATCGCTCGCCGCCTCGACTCCCCAGACCTTCCGGTCGAATCCGATCACCCCGCCGTGCAGGTGGTTGTTCCCGTTGTTCTTCGCCAGTTTGTATTCCACGCCGTTCAGGGTGAAGCGCCCCTTCGCGATCCGGTTCCCGTACCGCCCGATCAGCGCCCCCTGGTGCGAATGGTCTTCCAGATAGTCTTCCAGGGTCGGGAAACCGAGCATCACGTCGATCCCGTCCACGACGAACCGCGTGATCGCCCCGCCGAAGGTGATGACCGACGCCTCCGCCACCCCGCTGGAAAGGGTGTATTCCTCGATTTCGGTCCCGCTCGGCAGCGTCCCGAAAACCCGTTTGTTCATCTGCTTGTCCGCCTTCCGTTATAAGATGATACCATTATACTCCCTACGTCGGCAAAAGTAAATACCAAAGCGAAAAAATGCCGCGTCGTTTTATGACGGCGTTGCCGTCCGGTCGGGCGACCCGGTTCGCGCTTCGCGCCGCCCGCAATCCCTCTTTTTGCGCCGTCAGGAAAAGGGACCGGATCGCGCCGATCCGGTCCTTTCCGTTCTTTCTCTTATTCGACCCAAACGATCCGTCCGGGCTTCCGTTCCGCCGGGGCGGGAAGATCGCAGTCCGCGTAGCCGACGGCAAGATGCCCGACGCCTTCCCACTCTCCGTCGACTCCGAGATCGGCGAGCCACCGTTTGAAGTCCTCGCCGTCAAACTCTTCTTTCGCCCGGTGGATCCAGATGCTTCCGAGCCCGAGCGAGTGGGCGGCGAGCATCATATTGCCCATCACGAGCGACCCGTCGTAGATCCCGGTGCGGCAGGATTTGTCGAACAGAACGATCAGGATCGCCGGAGCACCGTAGAAGGGATCGAACCCTTCTCCCCAGCCGCCGATCGCCCGGTTCGCTTCGACGATCTTTTGCCGCACGGCGGGGTCGGTCACGACGATCGTTTTTGTCGCCTGCTGTCCCCTGCCGCTCGCGGCGTAGATCCCCGCCTCGGCGATCGTTTCAAGCGTCGCCTTTCCCGGCAGGTCGGGCTTGAATTTGCGCACGCTCCGCCGTTCCTTGATATTCTTCAAAACCTCGTTCATACCGTTTCCTCCCATTTGGCAATCGTTCATTGTAATCTCACGCCTCGCTATCGCATCGGAGGCGCTTTATCTGTCGATTTCCTGTTTCGCCGTCGTGATCGACGCGATCAGTTTCCGCTGGATCGCCCCACGTTTTGCGTTCAGCGCTTTGAATTGCTCGTCGGAGAGTTTTTCTTTTCAGTGCAGAAGGTCAAGCCAATATTCGGTTTCAAAGCACTCTTTCAACGCTATTTCAAGTTTGTTTATGAAATCAGCGCGGCTTTGAGCATATTTGGCTTCGTATAGATTTGCGCCGATGGAAGATGACGATCGGATCACTTGTTCGACGTAAACGCGGCATCCTTTTATCTCGTCGCAAACGTCCGAAACGGAGAGTGCGAAAACAACCGTCATTTCACGTAGTCCGTTTTTATTTTCTTCCAAAAATAATTCTCCTTTTTGTCGATATATCGCGTTTGGCGCGATTCGATATATTGCCCTTAGGGCAATTCGATATATGCTCGCGTTGCTCGCATTCGATATGTTTGCTTCGCAAACGAGAGCCGAGATAAAACCGCGCTTCCTTCTCGTCGCGCAGCGACATATCGAGTTTTGCGCGCTTGCGTGCAAAACATATCGAGCCGCGCCCGTCGGCGCGGCATATCGAAAAACCGCTTGCGGTTTTATCTCGCGCGCCGCCCCGCGGCGCCTTAGTAGTTTTCCGCCGTGATCTCGAAATACGCCTGCGGATGCGCGCAGACGGGGCAGACCTCGGGGGCTTTCTCCCCGACTGCGATATGTCCGCAGTTCCGGCACTCCCAGACCTTCACGCTGCTCTTCTTGAAGACTTCCTGCGCCTCCACGTTGCGGAGCAGGGCGCGGTAGCGTTCCTCGTGCCGGCGTTCGATCGCGGCGACGCCGCGGAACTTCGCCGCGAGTTCCGGAAATCCCTCTTCCTCGGCGGTCTTGGCGAATCCCTCGTACATATCGGTCCACTCGTAGTTCTCCCCGTCCGCCGCGGCGGCGAGGTTCTCGGCGGTGTCGCCGATCCCGTTCAGTTCCTTGAACCAGAGTTTGGCGTGTTCCTTCTCGTTGTCCGCGGTTTTGAGAAACAGATCGGCGATCTGCTCAAAGCCCTCTTTCTTCGCCTTCGACGCGAAGTAGGTGTACTTGTTCCGCGCCTGCGACTCGCCTGCGAACGCCGCTTCGAGGTTCTTTTCGGTTTTCGTTCCCGCGTACTTGGTTTTTGCGTTGCTCATATCCGTTTCTCCTTTTCTTTTCCGGGCGAAAGCCGCTTGCTTTACCCTGATATAATCTTATCACGCGCCCATCGTTTTGTCAACCGATTTGCTGTTTTTATGCAAGGTTAATGCAGGAAAAACTACGGCGTCGCCGCGTTTTTGCGCGTCGTCCCGCGCATACCGATCGGCGGTCGTCCCACCCCTCGGAAAACTGCAAGACCAAAAGCGCAAAATTGCAAATAGAGCCGATCCGCTGCCCAAAACCCCTCTGATTCTGCAATTTTGGAAAATATTTATGCAAAATGGGCTAAAAACGGCGCTTTTGTCTTGCATTTTGATATGACTTGCTGTATAATGATTGCAAGAGGATTTGATCCTCCGGAGGACGCGGCGACGCCGGTCCCGCGCCCGCATTATTTAAAAAAGGAGAATCAAGAATGCAACATCAAGCAAGAACCCGGAGAGGAGCCGTCGCGCTTCTCTTGATCCTGGCGATGCTGACCGTTACGGTCGCGGCGTTCGTCCCGTTCGTTGCCTCGGCAGAAGAGGAAGAATTCCGTGACTTCGGTTATCAGGCGCCCGTCGATTATTCGATGATCGACGCGAACTCGAATCTGCGTTTCGTATGTACCGTCCCTGCTTCCAAACTCGCCGGTTACACCGCCGCGGGCTTCGTCTTCTCGAAGACCGTCTCGACCCCCTCGGTCGGTGCCGACGGCTGCGCGACCGCTTACGCTTCCGCCGTTTACAGTTCCATCGTGGCGGACGGTAAAACCTATGACGCCGACACCGGACGCTTCTGGCTGGCGGTCAAACTGACCAACATCCCGCGCTCCTATTTTGACGGTCCGATCTACGTCCGCGCCTTCGCTACCGACGGGGCAGGCACCCGCTATTCCGACGCCAAGATGATTTCGGTTTGGAGCGCCAACGCGATCGAGATCGTATCCGATTGGGACGAATCGACCCGTACGGCGTATAACACCGCAAACGGCGTTGATTGGCTCAATCACGATGATAACGCCTCCGGTATTCACATTAAGCGCAATATCAACAGCATCAAGAGTGCTTCGCAGCACTATTACCCCGATGTCTCGAACAACTACGAAGGCAACGACCTGCTGGTCGAGGTTTCCTTCCTCTGGAACTCGACGCTTGCAACCAAGTATACCTGGCAGCAGTTTACCTTCGCTCACGTAGACGCATACGATCTGGTCAACGTCGGATCTGTGATCACCCCGAAGGAAAGAGGCGGCTACACCTATGATTTCCTCTATCCCACCGAGGGATCGCACACCCCGTCGCTCGGCGAGTACGGCTGGCACCGTCTCGGCTTCCGCGTACATCAGGATGCGGAGATCGTAGACGCCGCGGTGAAATACACCTACGTTGCGTCGGTTTACGTGGACGGCGAACTCAAAGTTTCGTTCGACGCGACCGACTACGTGGTCAGAAGGAATCCTACGGGTACCGTGACCGCGCTGCTCTATA
>JAGCXA010000010.1 GCA_017961575.1 Clostridia bacterium
CGATGCGCCGTTCGATATAATTGCCGCCCCACCGGGGCGGCAATTTCGAGATGTTCCGCTTGCGCGGAACCCGATATGTCGCGCGACCGCGCGACGAGGTCATAGACAAAAGCAAAGCGGACGGAAAAAGAACCGGCTATACAACCGCGGCTCGGCGAGGCACGAGCCGAGCCGCAACTTCAATAACCCCTTATGGAAGTTCTTTGCCCCGCTTTCCTCACCGCGCCCGCCCGTGAAATGCGGGCGACGCCATCAAAGAAAGCGCGCGTTCCCCTCGTTCTTTTCGTTCTTGAAATACTGATAGAGCACGCACGGGATCATCCCGTTATAGAGTTTTCTCGTCTTATCGGCGCGCTTGCCGTAGAGGGCTTCGAAGTTCCGGACCGACGAGATGATATAGACCTGCCACGGGGAAAGCGAGCGGAAGTGCGCGCCGAGTTCGCGGTAGAGTTTTTCAACCTCGGGTTCGGTCATCATGCGTTCGCCGTACGGGGGGTTCGAGACGATGGTGCCGCGCCGCCCCGGCGCCGAGATCTTGCGGGCGTCGGCTTCAAAAGCGCGGATCAGGTCAAAGACCCCCGCGCGGCGGGCGTTCTCTTTCGTCAGCGCGACGGCTTCCGGGTCGATATCCGAGGCGTAGACCTCGAACTTGGTCTGCACGATCCCGTCGCGGGCTTCCTCGCGCGCAGAGAGCCAGACCGAACGCGGGATCGCGGGGAAGCGTTCGGCGGAGAAGCGGCGGTTCGCGCCGGGCGCGATCTTTTTCATCTGCATCGCCGCCTCGATCGCGATGGTGCCGGAGCCGCACGTCGGATCCCAGAACAGCACCTCTTCCCGCGGACGGGAGATCGCCGCGATCGCGGCGGCGAGGGTCTCTCTGATCGGGGCGACGTTCGCCGCCGGACGGTAGCCGCGCTTGTGGAGCGGGTCGCCCGACGTGTCGATCATCAGGGTCGCTTCGTCCTTCAAAATGAAGAACTCGATCTGATAGGTCACGCCGGTCTCGGGGAAGCGGGTCAGCCCGTAGACCGACGAGAGCCGGTCCACCACCGCCCGTTTCACGATCCGCTGACAGTCGGGGATCGAGAAGAGTTTGCTCTTGATCGAGTGTCCCTTGACCGGGAAGGCGTCGTCCCGCCCGATCCAATACTCCCACGGAAGCGCCTTCGTCCCCTCGAAGAGATCGTCGAAGGACTCGGCGGAGAAGCGTCCGAGGTTGATGAACACGCGCTCGGCGTAGCGGAGAAAGACGTTCGAGAGGGCGATCGCCTCCTCATCCCCGCGGTAGGTGATCCGCCCGTCGATCGTTTCGACCCGGTCGTAACCGAGCGCCTCGATCTCCTCGCCGAGCAGACGTTCCAACCCGAACAGGCAGGTCGCCGTCAGCGTGATATTCACGGTTGCCGATCCTCCTTCGCGGGGCGCCCCGCGCCCTCGAAGATGATCCCGTCAAAGCCCGCCGCCGCCGCGCGGTCCTCCGGCGTCTTGACCGTCCAGAGCATCACGGGAACGCGGTAGACCCGGCGCAGACGGAGAAGCGAGCGGTCGTCGACGTCCGCGACCCGGTAAGCGATGAAGTCGGGACGCGCGCGGAAGTTCAGAAGGAAGCGTTGCAGAACGCCGTACTTCGCCTTACCCTTGTATTTATCGTGCCGCGAATACGCCATGGCGAGCTGTCCGCGCAGGACGGCGGGACGGCGCTTTCTGAACCACGCGATGGCAAGCGGGTTGAAGGACTCGACCCAGTATTCGCCGTCGTAGGCGTCGAGGAGCGCGGCGGCTTTCGCGCAGGTCGAGCGGAAGTCGGGGTCCTCCCCCTTGATCTCGACGAGCAGGGGAACGCGCCCGCCGACGACCGCCAGCACGTCGGCGAAAGAGGGGATCCCCGTCCCCGGTTGCCCGAAGAGGGGGGTGGTCGCGAGTTTTTCAAACGGATAGTCCCGCGTCGAGCCCGAGATCCCGCATACGCGGTCGAGCGTCTGATCGTGGAAAACCACCGGGATCCCGTCCGAGGAGAGCTGTACGTCGAGTTCGATCCCGAATCCGGCGTCGACGGCGGCTTGAAACGCGCCGAGCGAGTTTTCGGGAAGCGTCGGATTCTCGTGCAGTCCGCGGTGGGCGAGTTCCACGCCGAGGAGTCGATCCGTCCCTGCGCGCGGTTTGTTCGGCGCGGTGAGGAAGCGGAAGATCAGCCAAGCGAGAAGACAGAGCAGAACGCACCCGCCGAGGGCGGAGCAGAGAGCGATTTGAAGGGGAGTCATACCGTTTCCTCCTTGTTTTCATCGGTCGGAAGTTTGATTTCGCGGTTGTCGCCGCGTTTGACGAAGATCATCGTAACGAGAGCGCAGAAGACGCAGATCGCGGCGTAGGGGAAGAGCGAGGTCATCCCGATCCGATCCATAAAGAAGCCGGACAGGATCGGGGTCAGCGTCTGCGCCGCCATCGACGCCGTGTAGTAGTAGCCGGTGTATTTGCCCACGTTGTCGGCGTTGCAGAGTTCGACCACCATCGGGAAACTGTTGACGTTGATCGCCGCCCAGCCGATCCCGGCGGCGCAGAAGAGGACGTTCACGAGGATCGCGGGGCTGTTCTGCCGCAGAATCGAGCAGAACGAGAAGGCGACCGCCATCAAAATCACGCCGGCGAGGATGGTGCGCTTTCGCCCGACCTTTTCCGAGAGGAACCCGATCGGGAGGAAGGCGAGGATCGTCACGCCCTGCGCGAGCAGGAGCGTCAGGTTGTAATCCAGCCCCAGAACCGTCCCGGCGTAGACCGAATACTTACTCGTCACGGCGTTGTAGCCCATGTACCAGAAGACGACCGAGGAGAGGATCAGGAGCAGGGGGAGCAGGGCGCCCGTTCCGCCGTGCCTCTCCGCCTCGCGCTTCGCCTCGTCAAGCTCGCTTTCGACGTCGGGCGAGACGCCGAGCCGTTCGCTCTCCTCCTCCATCTCGCGGACGAAGCGCGGCTCGCGGACGAAGGCGAGGAAGATCGCGAGCGAGACCGCCATCATCGCGGCGACGATGAGGAAGAAGGTCCCGTAGTGCATCAAGGCGTTTTCGGGTTTCCCGGTTCCGAGCAGAAGTCCGAGCGCCAGCGTCAGGATCCCGCCCAGCGCCCCCATCAGGTTGATGACGGCGTTCGCCTTTGATCGGAGGGGCTTGACCGTTACGTCGGGCATCAGCGCGACGGCGGGCGATCGGAAGACCGACATCGAAAGCAGAAGCAGGATCAAAGCCCCCATAAAGAGGATGATCGGCGCGGGGTTCTCCCTCGTCACCGCGCGGGCGTACGCCTGCCGCGCCGGGATCACGAAGTCGGTCTGCCCCTCGGAGAGGTCGCCGTTCTCGTCGGTCAGGGGGATCGACGTGAAGTCCTCCCGCGTGGTAAAGAGCGTTTGCAGCCGCGTCTTGCCCGATCCCGCCGGATCGGCGATCTCGGGATCGGCGTCCCAGAGCCGCGAGAGTTCCGCCTCACGGTCGGCGGCATTGCCGTCCGAGAGGTTTTCGAGCTGCATCCGATCCGAGATCGAGAGCGGGAAGATCAGGGCGATCGCCACGATCGTCCCGATCAGGATGAAGGGCGTGCGCCGCCCCATCTTCGAGCGGCATCTGTCCGATACGGCGCCGAAGAGCGGGAGCATAAAGAGCGCCACGATATTGTCGAGCGCCATAATGACGCCCGACGCCGTCTGCGACATCCCGAATTTGTCGGTCAGGATCTTCGGGATCAGCGTGTCGTACGCCTGCCAGAACAGGCAGATCAGGAAAAAGGCGAAACCGACCAGAACGGTCCTCCTGTAATTCAGTTTCACGGGATCCTCCTTCGGGGCGCGCCCCTCTTTTGTTCTTTTTCTATTATACTATCTCTTCGGTTTCTTGTCAATTTGCGGGAGAACGAAAAAACCGTTTTTTCCGATCCGCGCGGAATCCGACGCCGCCCGATTGACAATCCGTATAAAAAAGGATATAATATCATCGGAGTTTAGTCGGACGAACGACGATAAAACAAAGAGAGAAGGGAGGAGAACGCCGTGAAACTGATCCGCATCCTGCCCGGCTGTCCTCCGCCCGTCTCCGGGCGGACGGTCGCCGCGCTCGGCTTTTTCGACGGGGTGCATATCGGGCACCGCCGCCTGCTCGACAGGGTCGCGGAGATCGCCGCCGCCCGTCGGCTCGTTCCGGCGGTCTTTACCTTCTCGGACGACGCCCTCACCTTCAAGCCCGACGCATCCCGGCTGACCGACTTTTCCGAGAAACTGGAACTCTTCCGGCAGGCGGGGATCGAACGGGTCTACGCCGCCGATTTTCCCGCGTTCGCGGGCTACTCTCCCGAACGGTTCGTGTCCGACGTTCTCGTCGGTACGCTGAACGCAGACGTGGCGGTCTGCGGTTTCAACTTCCGGTTCGGCGCGCGCGCCGTCGGCGACAGCGAAACGCTCGTCCGGCTGATGCGCGAGGCGGGCGGGGACGCGGAGGTCATCGCCCCGGCGATCCTCGACGGCGCGGTGGTCAGTTCGTCGGCGATCCGCGCCGCGCTCGCGGAGGGCGACGCTTTGCGGGCGGAAAGAATGCTCGGCAGACCCTTCGCCTACACGGGGCGGGTGGAACACGGACGGGGCTACGGACACACGGAAGGGGTCCCCACCGTCAACCTGCCGATCCCGCCCTATTTCGCGATCCCGCGCCGCGGGGTCTACCGTTCCCGCGTCACGCTCGACGGGGAAGAGAGTTACCCTGCGGTCTCGAACGTCGGCACGCGCCCGACCTTCGGGGGGTTCGGGATCAACTGCGAAAGTTACCTGCTCGACTACGCGGGCGGCGACCTGTACGGAAAAACCGCGCGGGTGGAACTGCTCGGGTTTATACGCGACGAGCGGAAATTCGAGTCCCCCGAGGAACTGTACCGACAGATCGAACGCGACGTCGCCGCGGCGAAAAACTGACGGCGGAACGGAAAGAAGAGAAGATGGAACAACAGGCGGAATGGACGAAACTGACCGTGCGCGGCTCGCGCGACGACCTCGACGTTCTGACGGCGGTGATGGGAATGCTCGACAACGGGCTTCTGATCGAGGATTACAGCGATTTTCCCTTTGAAACGGGGATGTACGGGGATCTGGTGGACGAGACGATCAAAAACGCCGACCCGACCCGCGTCGCCGTTTCGATCTTCGTCGCGCGCGAAAAGAATCTCTCCGAATATATCGCCTTCCTCCGCGAACGCTTCGCGTTTGCCGGGATCAAGTGGGGATACGAGTGCGAGGGTCTTCGCGAGGAGGATTGGGCGGAATCCTGGAAACGCTACTATCACCCGATCACGGTCGGCGACGTCACGATCGTTCCCGCGTGGCAGGACTACCGGGCAAAGGACGGCGAGACCGTCGTCAGAATGGATCCCGGAATGGCGTTCGGAGCGGGGACGCACGAAACCACCCGGCTCGCGGTCCTTCTGTTGGAGGAGACGGTCAAGGCGGGCGACCGCGTGCTCGACGTCGGGACGGGAAGCGGCATCCTCTCGATCGTCGCGGAAAAACTCGGCGCGTCGCTCGTTCGGGGATACGACATCGACCCCGTGGCGGTGCGCGTCGCGCGCGAAAACGCCGCGGCGAACGGAACCGAAAACGTCTTTTTCGATACGTCCGACCTGCTCGCGTCGGTCGAAACGCCGGACGGCGGGTACGACCTCGCGGTCGCCAATATCGTGTGTGACGTGCTGCTCCGGATGGCGCCCGATCTGCCGGCTTGCCTTCGTCCCGGGGCGCGCCTCGTCTGCTCCGGGATCATTGAGGGACGGCTGCCCGATCTCCGGGAGGGGATGACCGCCGCCGGGTTCCGGGAGGAAAAGGTCGTCTCCGAAAACGACTGGTACGCGCTCCGCTTCGTTCTGGCGGAGTAAGGAGGGAGATATGCCGAGATTCTTCGTGGGCGATTCCGCCGTGACCGAAAACGCAGTCGCGGTGTGCGGCGCCGACGCGCGCCACATCGCCCGGTCGCTCCGGATGGCGGTGGGCGAGACGGTCACGGTCTGCACCCCGTCGGGGCGTGAACTCGACGTCCGCCTGACCCGCATCCGCGACGATCTGTGCGAGGGGGAGATCCTCGCCTCCCGCAAAGCGGCGGGCGAACCGCCCGTTTCGATCGCGCTCTACGTCGCCTATCCGAAGGGCGACAAACTCGAAACCGTCGTGCAGAAGGCGACCGAACTCGGCGCGACCTCGATCACGCCCTTTCAGTCGGCGTTCGTCGTGCGGAAACCGCGTCCAGAGAAGATCGCCGCCGAGACCGAACGGCTCGGCAGGATCGCCGCGGAGGCGGCGAAGCAATGCCGGCGCGGCGCGATCCCGACGGTCAATCCTCCGCTCACCTTCTCGTCGATGCTCGACGCGGCGAAGACCGCCGATCTGCCGCTCTTCTGCTACGAGGGGGCGGGGACGGTCCCGCTTCCCGCCGCGCTGCCCGACGCGCCGCCCAAGACGGTTTCGGTCGTCGTCGGGTCGGAGGGCGGATTCTCCGAGGGTGAGGCGATGGAAGCCGAAAGCGCGGGGTTCGTCCTCGCGGGGCTCGGAAAACGCATTCTGCGGTGCGAAACCGCCCCGCTTTTCGCCCTCGCCTGCCTCTCCTTTCGCTACGAACTTTGAACCCTTGCTCGTCACATTGCTGAAAAAGTTTTTGATTTTTTGTGACTTTTTTACGATTGACTATTGATATTTGACAAAAAAAGATGTAAAATATAAGTCAGAGTTGCCAATACACAGACAACCGCAAAGGGGGAACGAACATGGCAAACCGTTTGTATCAGGGTGTAATCCATCAGATGAAGGACGCGATCAACCGCACCGTCGGCATCATCGACGAGTCGGGCGTGATCGTCGCTTGCAGCGACCCGCGTCTGGTCGGAGAATCCCGCCAAGGCGTCCGTGAGGAGCTTGCCTTCTCCAACGACGCGGCGGCGTTCAACGGCTTCACCTATCGGTTCATTTCGATCGGCGGAAAGAACGAGGGGATCGTTTTCGTCGAGGGCGACGACGCGGAAGCGGGCCGCTACGCGGCGATGCTCGCCGTTTCGCTCGGGAACATCAAGAGTCTCTACGACGAAAAATACGACAAGGGTTCCTTCATCAAGAACATTATGCTCGACAACATCCTGCCGAGCGACATCTACATCAAGAGTAAGGAACTGCACTTCTCGGGCGACGATCACCGCGTCGTTCTCATCATCAAGTTCTTCGGCTGGACCGACGTGCTTCCCTACGATATGGTGGCGGGGATGTTCCCCGACAAGAGCCGCGACTACGTCATCAACATCGGCGAATCCGACGTCGTTCTGGTGAAGGAGGTCGAGGAGGGAACCGACATCCGCGAGGTGGAGGAACTTGCCGCCGGGATCGCCGAGACGCTGAACTCCGAGTTCTTCACCAAGGTCAGCATCGGCATCAGTTCGGTGGTCGACGGGCTCAAAGATCTGGCGCGCGCCTACAAGGAAGCGCGGATCTCGCTGGAAGTCGGAAAGGTCTTCGACACCGAGAAGAACATCGTCAGTTACGAGAACCTCGGGATCGGGCGTCTGATTTATCAGCTGCCGACCACCCTCTGCGAGATCTTCCTCGACGAGGTGTTCAAGCGCGGCTCGCTTGATTCGCTCGACCGCGAGACGCTGATGACCGTGCAGAGTTTCTTCGAGAACAATCTGAACGTCTCCGAGACTTCGCGCAAACTGTTCGTGCATCGGAACACGCTGGTTTACCGGCTGGAAAAGATCCGCAAACTGACCGGGCTCGATCTCCGCGAGTTCGAGCACGCCGTCACCTTCAAGGTGGCGCTGATGGTCAAGAAGTACCTGACGAGCAAACCGACCAAGTTCTGATTCGCCGTTTTTCGCGGCAGTATGAGCGAAAAGTCACCCCGACGCCCGTTTTTCCGGGCGCCGGGGCTCCGTTGATTAAAGGAAGGATGGGAGATATGAGAGATAACCGCTTCGGGGCGCGGCGTCTTGCCGTCTGCCTTCTGCTTCTGATCCTGACCCTCGTTTTCTCGGGGTGCTTCCCCGCGACCCCGACGGGCGCCGGAACCGGGCCCGCGACCGACAAGGGAACGACGCCCGCGACCGCGTTCGTCGAACTCCTTTCGGAGTCCGAGGGGATCCCCGCTTTCAACCGGACGGTTCTGAGACGGATGCACGTGTACTACACGAATTTCTACGTCGGGGAACTCGGCACGGTCGAGGAGACCGTTTCGGCGATCGTTGAACTCTACAACGAGTACCGCTCTCTGATCGACGAGACCGATCCGAACGAGGTGACCGACCTTCTCTGCGAGTGTTATCTCGCCGCCGTCGGCGACAAGTACGCCTACTATATGAACGCCGAGGCGTACGACGAGTACGATTCGGATCTGACGGGCAATTACGTCGGGATCGGCGTTCAGGTCACCAACAACTCTCTTGAACGGACGATCACGATCATCGCGGTCTTCCCGAACACGCCCGCCTTCGAGGCGGGGCTTCTCACGGGCGACACGATCGAGCGGGTGGGCGACGTTCCGATCGCCGACCTCTCGTATGCCGAGGTCGTCAACCGCATCCGCGGGGAGGAGGGGACCGACGTGACCGTCACCTTCGGGCGGAACGGCGAGACCTTCACCCGTACGATGACGCGGCGCAAGGTCACGCAGGTCACCGCGTCCGCCTCGATGCGTGCCGGGACGCCGAAAATCGGCGTCATCCGGATCACCGAGTTCGACGACACGACCGCGCCCCAGTTCAAAGCCGCCCTCGACGAACTGCTCGCTTCGGGCGCGAAGGGACTGGTGTTCGACCTCAGAAACAATCCCGGCGGACTGCTCACCTCGATCCTTTCGGTCCTCGACTATTTCGTGCCCGACGGTACGCCGCTCGCCAGTTATCTCTACTACAACGGGGAGCGCGTGACCGACTACGCCAGGGACGGACACGAGATCCCGTCAAGCGTCCCCATCGCCGTTCTCTGCAACCAATACACCGCGTCCGCCGGCGAACTCTTCACCTGCGCGATACAGGATTACGGCAAGCAGGGACTGCTCGACGTGAAGGTGGTCGGAACGGTCACCTTCGGGAAAGGGACGATGCAGACGATGTACTTCCTCTCGAAAGGGGAGGCGGACGGCGGGACCGACGATATGACCCGCGCCACCACCGTTTCGACCGCCTACTACGACCCGCCCTATTCGGGCAACTACGAGGGGGTCGGCGTGATCCCCGACGTCGCCGTCGACCTCGGCGAAGAAGCGAAGGCGAAATCGGTCTACGTTCTGACAGAGGAAGAGGATACGCAGATGCAGGCGGCGATCGCGTCGGTCGCAGAACGGATCCGGTAGGCGGCGGGAAATGAACGAACAGAACCAATCGTTAAAAAAGTCCGAAACGAGGACGGGATGGCGCCGCCATCCGATCCTGTTTACGGCGCTCGCCTGTTTCGCGACCGGCATCGTCGTTTTCCTTGCGACCTTCTTTTCGGTCACGGTGCGGTATCGGAGCGAAATCGAGGACTATCGCGCGCATTACGTGAGAATATCGGACAAATACGACGTCGGACTGATCGAAACGGCGCTCGGACTGCTCGACTCCGACTCGGTCTTCGACTTACCCGACCGCGAGACGCTGACCGAGGCGATGATCGAGGCGGCGATCACGGCGATGGGCGACCGATACGGCACGTTCTTCACCGACGCGGAGTACGCTTCGTACTCGACGGACCTTTCCGGCAGTTTCTTCGGGATCGGCGTTACGCTCCAAAAAACGGAGGACGGAAACGCCCGGATCGTTCTGGTGCACAAGGACTCGCCCGCCGAAAGGGAGGGTCTGCTTGCCGGGGACGAGATCGTTTCGGTCGACGGCGTCCTGTTTTCCGACGGGTACGAGACGGCGTTCGAGGCGATCGCCGGAGAAAAGGGAAGCGTCGTCGAGGTGGTTTATCTTCGCGGCGGAGCCGAGGGGCGCGCGTCGATCCCTCGCGGCGAAGTGATTAAACAGACCGTCGTTTCCCGGATCGAGACCTACGGTGAAAGCCGGATCGGTTACGTTCATATCAGCGGGTTCGACGGACACACCTACGAACAGTTCGTTGCGGCGATCTCGGAACTCGAAGCGCCCGAGGCGGACGTGGACGCCCTGATCTTCGACCTGCGTCAGAACGGCGGCGGACTGCTCACCGAGGTGTCGAAGACGCTCGCCTATCTGCTCCCGGACGGCGTGATCGCCTACGTGGACTATCGGTCGGAGTCCCTCTCCGACTATACCATTTCGGCAGAGGACGGCTACTTGAAGGCGGGTTCGTCCTCCACCCTCTACTGCGAGGGCGGGCATCGGATCACTCTTCCCGCGGCGGTTCTCGTGGACGGGAACACCGCGTCGGCGGCGGAACTCTTCACGGCGTCACTCCGCGACTGGGCGACCCCGGATTTCGGTTCGGCGCTCGACGTCACGGTCGTCGGAACCACGACCTACGGGAAGGGGACCGTGCAGACCACCTACGCGCTCGGGTCGGGCTACAAACTCAAAATGACCCTCGCGCATTATAATCCCGCGTCGAACGTCAACTACGACGGGGTGGGGATCACCCCCGACGTCGTGCGCGAACTGACGGAGGACGAGGCGGCGATCAGCGTCTTCCTCCGCACGCAGGAGAACGATCCGCAACTCTCGGCGGCGCTCGCGCTCCTCGATCAAAAAGTCAACCCTTGAAAAAACAGATAGAATAAACCGAATAAGGAGAAGAACCATGGATAAGCAGCAGATCATCACGCAGGCAAGTCTCGATTCCCTGAAAGCGCAGCTCGACGAACTGAAAGCGCAGCGCGAGATCATCAAGAAGGACATCTCGACCGCCCGCAGTTACGGCGACCTTTCGGAGAACAGCGAATACGACGAGGCGAAGAACGAGCAGGCGAAGAACGCCATGCAGATCGCCGAACTCGAAGAGCGGATCAAGAACGCGCACGTCGTCGACGAGAGCGAGATCGACCACAATCTCATCCACGTCGGCTCGATCGTCGTCGTGTATAACGAGAAGAAAAAGAAGGAGATCACCTACCACATCGTCGACTCCTACGGCGCCGATCCCCTCGCGGGGAAGATCTCGGACGTCTCGCCCATCGGGCGGGCGCTCGTCGGCGCGAAGTCGGGAGAGCGCGTCGTGGCGGAACTCCCCTCCGGCGAACAGGTCGGACTGAAAGTCAGAAAGATCACGCGCGCACAGTAAACGCGCTCCCCGCCGCGGCGGGCAGGACAGAAAGGGTATAGCAAAATGGCAGACGTACAGAACAACAATCCGGGCAGTGAACTCGCGGTACGCCGCGAGAAGTTGGCGACGCTGGTCGCGGAGGGGAAGAACCCCTTCGTCATCACGAAATTCGACGTGACCTCTCACGCCGACGAGATCAAGGCGGACTTCGACCGCTTCGAGCATAACGAGGAGGCGGGCAAGGCGGGGATCCCCGTCTCGATCGCCGGCAGAATGATGAGCCGCCGCGTGATGGGAAAGGCGGCGTTCGTCCATCTGATGGACGGATCGGGCAAGATCCAGCTCTACGTGAAACGCGACGACGTGGGCGAGGACGATTACGCGGCTTTCAAGAAGTGGGACGTCGGCGACGTCATCGGCGTGCACGGCTTCGTCTTCAAGACCCAGACCGGCGAGATCTCGGTGCATTGCGACGCGATCAAACTGCTTGCGAAGTCCTTGCTTCCCCTGCCCGAGAAGTTCCACGGGCTGACCAATACCGACCTTCGCTATCGGCAGCGCTACGTCGATCTCATTATGAACCCCGAGGTCAAGGACACCTTCGTCCGCCGGAGCAACATCCTCCGCGAGATCCGGGCGTACCTCGACGGCAAGGGATTTTTGGAGGTCGACACCCCGATCCTGACCCCGTTCGAGATCGGCGCGTCGGCGCGTCCGTTCTTCACGCACCACAACACGCTGAATATGGATATGGTGCTCCGCATCGAGACCGAACTCTACCTGAAACGGCTGATCGTCGGCGGGTTCGAGCGCGTCTACGAGGTCGGACGGATCTTCCGTAACGAGGGGATGGACCCGAAGCACAATCCCGAGTTCACCTCGATCGAACTCTATCAGGCGTACACCGACTATAAGGGGATGATGGACCTCGTCGAGGAACTCTACACCCTGCTCGCGAAGAAGATCTGCGGCACGACCGTGATCCCCTATCAGGGCAATATGATCGATATGGGGCATTGGGAACGCCTGACGATGGTCGAGGCGGTCAAGAAGTATTCGGGCGCCGACTACGCGGCGTGGAAGACCGACGAGGACGCGCGCGCCGAAGCCGCGCGCCTGCACGTTCCGGTCCCCGCCGACGCGACCAAGGGGACGGTGCTCGCCGAACTCTTCGACGCTTTCGTCGAGGAAAAACTGATCCAGCCGACCTTCATCTACGACTATCCCGTCGAGAACAGCCCGCTTGCCAAGCGCAAGCCCGAAGATCCCGCCTTCACCGAGCGGTTCGAGTACTTCATCAACGCGACCGAGTTCGGCAACGCGTTCAGCGAACTGAACGACCCGATCGACCAGAAGGCGCGCTTCGTCAGTCAGGTCGAGGCGCGGCGCCGCGAGGATCCGAACACGAAGGCAAGGGTCGACGAGGACTACGTGACCGCGCTCGAATACGGGATGCCCCCGACGGGCGGGCTCGGATTCGGGATCGACCGGCTCGTGATGCTCCTGACCGACAGCGCGTCGATCCGCGACGTTCTTCTCTTCCCGACGATGAAGCCGCTGGATCAGGATAAGCCCGCGGACGCCGCCGCCGAGACCCCCGCCGAAACGTCCGCCCCCGAGGTCATCGACTTCTCGAAGGTGGAGATCGAGCCGCTGTTTGCCGACGCGGTGGATTTCGAGACCTTCTCGAAGTCGGATTTCCGCGCGGTGAAGGTGCTCGCCTGCGAGGCGGTGCCGAAGTCGAAGAAACTCCTGAAATTCACCCTGAACGACGGCACCGGGACCGACCGCGTCATCCTTTCGGGGATCCACGCCTTCTACGAGCCCGAACAGCTGGTGGGGAAGACCCTGCTCGCCATCACCAACCTCCCGCCCCGCGCCATGATGGGGATCGAATCGAACGGAATGTTGATCTCCGCCGTCCATAAGGAGGACGACGAAGAAAAACTCCACCTTCTCATGCTTGATCCTCACATCCCTGCGGGAGCGAAGATGTATTGAGAGAGGGAAGCGCCCGCTTTCTTGAAAGAAAGCGGGGCAAAGAACTTCAATAAAAGGTTTATTGAAGAGCAAAACGGCGTTCCCTTTCGACTAACGCCGTTTTGCGGTTCTATAGTCCCCGCTTTTTGCGTTTCTCTTGCTTTCGGTAAACCAAAACGTTGACCGCGCCGAACGGCGCGGTCAACTCATAACGATCTCCGCCCGCAAACGGGCGGAGATTCCATAACTCTAAACGTTGCGCCGTAGCGCAACTCATAACCGCCACAAAAAACGACCGCGCATTTCTGCGCGGTCGTGTTTGCTCGTCAGATCTTCGGGATCTTGATCTCGATTTCTTTGCCCAGCGCCGCGGACTTCGCGATCCCGTCCAGGATCGCCTGGTTGTAGAGGATCTCGCTCGAAGGAACGGGAGCGGCGCCGCCGTTCTTGCTCGCGTCGAGGAAGGTGCGGATCTTCTGGTCGAAGAGCGAGGGCATCCCCGCCTTGTTCGTGACCAGCGGGATCTCGGTGCAGACCTGCTCGCCCGCGACCTCGTGATAGATCTTCAAGGGCTTGTCGAACGAGCCGTTCCAGCACTCGGTCGAGGGGATGCGGAGCGAACCCTTCGTACCCATGATGATCGAGTCGCCGGAGGTGTCGAGGTTCATCGCCCACGCGATCCGGAAGTCGAGGATGATCCCTCCTTCGAGCCGCACGAACGCGGCGGCGAAATCGTCGACCGAGAACTTCTCGGCGTATTCGGGATGACCCTTCTTCACGTAGTTGCAGTAGTTCGGATCCTTGCCGAAGAAGTCGGACTTGTAGCCCGAAACGGTCAGCGGCTTCGGATAGCCGATCGCGTTCAGAACGCAGTCGAGCGAGTAGCACCCGATGTCTCCGAGCGCGCCGAGTCCGGCGGTCTTGTCCTCGATGAAGGTGGTTCCGTAGGGGAACGGGATACCGCGACGGCGTCCGCCGCCGGTCTGGATGTAGTAGATCTTGCCGAGTTCGCCCGACTGCACGATCTTCTTGATCATCTGCATATTGGCGTCGAAACGGGGCTGGAATCCGATCGAGAGAACCTTGCCGCTCTTCTTCTCGGCGCGCATGATCTCGACGGCTTCCTCGGTGGTGACGCACATCGGCTTTTCAAGCAGGACGTTCACGCCCGCGTTCAGCGAGTCGATCGCGCAGACGGCGTGCGTCCGGTTGTAGGTGCAGACGCTCACGCAGTCGAGTTTCAGCGACTTGTCGGCGAGCATCGCCTTGTGATCGGCGTAATCGGTCTTAACGCCCTCAATTCCTCTCGCTTTGAAGAACGCCTCGGCTTTCCCCGGGATCAGGTCGCAACCCGCGACGATCTCGACGTCGGGCTGTCTCAGGTAGCTCGACAGATGCGTTTCCGCGATCCAGCCGCACCCGATGATACCGACGCGCACCTTTTTCGAGGCGTCGACGGCGGCGGAGTCTTTGCTGACGTCCATAAAGGCGTTCAAGGATTCGTTTGCCATAATAGTTCCTCCGTTCAAAATCTCTTTTGATTCGGTTACGACACCCGCGAAAGCGGGCGTTCTTTACCGCTTATCATTATAACAGATGAAAAAAAGAAAGTAAACCCTTTTTGCAAAAAAACGGTTTTTCTTTTGCGAAACGCGGCGTCAGAGTTCGACCGCAGGGTCTTCGCCCGCGTTGGAGCCCTCTTCGCCTCCCGCGCCGGGGAAGCGGCGGCGCGATCCCGGCGTAGGCTCGTCGACGTCGCCGTTGATCCGCTCGCCCTCGCTGACGTAGCGCTTCGCCTGCGTCGAGAAGAGTTCGTAGTATTTGCCGCGCTTCTCCATCAGTTCGGCGTGGGTGCCCTCCTCCACGACTTCTCCGTATTCCAGAACCACGATCTTCGAGGCGACCGTCGCGCTCGAAAGCCGATGCGAGACGAAGATGGTGGTTTTATCGCGGCGGAGCTGATCGAAGGTGTTGAAGATCTCCTGCTCGGCGATCGCGTCGAGCGACGCCGTCGGCTCGTCCAGGATCAGGATGTCCGACGTGCTGTAAAAGGCGCGCGCGATGGCGAGTTTCTGCCATTGCCCGCCCGACAGTTCGGTGCCCTCGCGGTCAAAGATCCGCATCAGGGGCGTGTCGTACTGCTGCGGCAGGCGCGCGATGTACCCGTCCACGTTCGCCTGTACCGCCGCCTCCCGGATGTCTTCCGGCACCGGCGTGCGGTGGACGTCGCCGAAGTGGATGTTCTCCGAGACGGTGACGGCGTAGCGTCCGAAGTCCTGGAAAATGATGCCGAACATCTTGTAGAGTTCCGCCGTGTCGTAGCGTTTGAGGTCCTCGCCGTCGAGCAGGATCCGCCCCTCGGTCGGGTCGTAAAGACGGGTCAGCAGTTTGATCAGCGTCGTTTTCCCCGCGCCGTTCAGCCCGACCAGAACTGCCGTCTCTCCCGGACGGAGCGTCAGGTTCACGTTTTTGATGACGTCGCGCTCGGTGCCGGGATAGTGGAAACTGACGTTCTGAAATTCAACGGTGTGCGGGATCCCGCGCGTGACGTGCAGGGGCTCTCCCTCCGGCACGATCTTCTGCTCCTCGTGCAGAAAGACCAGCAGGTTGTCGATGAAGAGCGTCCCTTCGTAGATCGACGCCGAGTTGTTGATGAGGTTCCCGACCTCGGTCGAGATCTGGTTCAGCGCGCCGGTATAGAGCGAATAGTCGCCGATCATAAACACGCCGTTGAACACGCCGTAGGCGACGAACCCGTAGCAGACGCAGTTGACGACCGACGAGACCAGCGAGATCGAAACGTGCCAGATCCCCTCGTGGATGATGAGCCGGCGAAGCCCGGCGAAGTAGCGTTTGAAGACAGACTGATAGGCGTCGATGAACGCCCCCGACAGGTCGTAGAGCCGGATCTCCTTGACGAGGTCCTTGTTGACCAGCACGTCGGAATAGTAGTTCATCTCGCGGCGGTCGCGCGAGCGGAAACGCATATACGCCCAGTTCTTCCGCCGGTAGATGAAGTTGACGATCGCGGAAGGGAAGGAGACGACGAGGATCGCCGCCGCCGCGAGCGGAAGCGCCCGCGAGAGGATCAGAAGGTAGCCGACGAAACTGATGACCGTGCTGATCATCGCAAAGAAGTTCGAGATGATCTCGATCGGGCGGTGTCCCGCCTCGCGGTTCGCGTTTTCGAGTTTTTCGTAAAACTCAGGCATATCGAAGGAGGCGTGGTCGATCTTCGCCGCCTTCGTCATGATCAGCGTCTTGACGTGCCGCACGACGAGCTCGCCGGCGATCCGGGTGGTCGCGGTGCTGATCCGCCCGATGATATTGTTCAGGATCCGGTAGGTGAAGAGGAAGATCAGAAGGAACATCACCGTCGAGCCGATAAACGACTGCGCCCACGCGCTGAAATCGGCGCCGGCGCCCGACGTCGCCTGATCGGCGATGATCTTCTGCAATTCGTTTAAGATCTCCTTCGAGATCAGGGAGCCGACGATCGGCATCGCGCCCTGGAAAAGCGCGATGAAGGACTTGACGAAGAGGATCCACGGACCCGTCCGCCATACCAGGGCGAAAATGTAACCCAGCCGGGAGAAGAAGCCCCCGATCAGTTCACGGAGGAACCGGGGGACGTCGGCAATATTCTTCGGGGGCGGAACGCGCGGAACGTCGTCGCGCCGCGGCGGGGGCGGCATCATCGGAACCATAGATCAGCCATTCTCCTTAAAAAAGGCGTTTTGTTGCATCCGCAACCATTATAGCACCGGGAACGGGGGAAGTCAAGGGAATCTTCCTTTTCATTATAGCAAAGCAGAGAGGGGGTGTCAAGACAACCGCGCGCCGCCGCCGGCGGCAATTCATTCAAAACGGCGCCCCGCCAAGGGGCGCCGTTTGCGATCGGTTCGCCTCGATCAGTCTCCCTTGACCGCCTGTTCCAGAGAGGAACCTTCGAGGACGAATCGCGCGACGGTTTTCAGAACACGTTTTTTAAGATCCTTTCGGTTGTGAAAAGCGGAGTTTCCGCGTTAATCGAAATAATAATAGACCGTGGATAGATTGTCGAGCCGGAAAACCGGATCGGTCACGTAATCCCCGAGGGTCGCGTAATAAGAGGTAGAATTAAAAACGGTCGACTGATATTTCGGGGGGAGCTCGCCGAAAATCGCGCGGTAGATCATATGCGCTCCCACGTATCCCGCAAGAGGCGTGCTGTGTTTATGCTCGTCGTTGATGCAGAAATCCCAGGTGCTGATTCTTTTTTTGTTGATCAGATTATTGATTTCTTCCCTCCAATTCAAAAAGAGATCGTCGGGATATTTGTTGCGGATCCGGTTGATCGTATCAAGGCTTTCGTTGTGCGCCGGGAAAAGGATCAACGGGATCCCCGCCGTATTGCAAGCCGTTCTCAGCGTTTCGTAACTGCTCAGTTGTTCCGCGGCGTTGCTGTAACAGCCGCAAATGAAAACGGCGCCGTAGTCTTTGGCTTTAATGCTGTCGAGCATCGAGGTATCGCTCGCATAGGTGGAGATCGTGGCGTATCCGCGGGACACGGCGGTAACAAAACAGGTTTTTCCGGTTTTGAGACACATATCCTGCAAGATATCCCCGACGTCGGAAGTCCTGACAAAACTGTTGCCGAGGATCAGCACGGAGTTCTTCGCGGACGGCGCCGTAATGATACCGATTTTCGGGTCGGTTTGCATCGTTTTCGTTTTGGCGGCGGAATAAATCAGGTTTTGCGCGTCGGGATCCGCTTCCGCGTAATTCACCGTTAACGTAAGCGTCCGCCCGCCGTTGTTCGATTGATAGATAAAGGTATAGCGATGGCGGAAACCGGATCCGTCGATCCGCTTTTCAATGATTTTGCTGACGAAAACCGTCTCCGTCGCCTGATGACGCTCTTCCTCGCAAGCCGGTTCCCAGAATTCCGCGTCTTGGGCAGCGCCGAGAGAAATCTTGCCGATCTCTCCGCGCTCGTTGGAGATCAGGTAAGTCGACCTCTTTTTCGTTAAAACCCAGGACTTCGGAAGTTGAAGCGATAAAATATCCACGTCGGCTTTGTAGCCGATCAGATACGTTCCGTAACTCTGTGCGGGATAGCACACGATGTCCTGATAGGAGTCGACGGCTTCATTTCCGGGAACGGTGGAGCTTTCAACGCTTGAACCGTCCGGTTCTCCACCGCCGGACGCGGGATTTGTAACGCCTTGATTCTGATGAACGCAACCGACCAGAAGGGTGGAAAGCAAGAGCAAAACAACAACGGCTTTTTTCATCGTTCGTTTCCTTTTTTTGATTCAGGGTTCAGGGGCGGGGCGGTTCTCTGTTGCAATCATCATATCATGAACGGGCGGGAAAGTCAATATTTGCTCGGAGGCGTTCTTGGGTTTCCCCTTGGAGGGGAAGCTGTCGCGGAGCGACAGATGAGGTGTTCCATTGGTCGTGTTTTATCGGGGCAAGCCGGAATTTCGCCTGCGGCGAATATCCGCGCGCCCTCCGCCTGGCAAGCGAGCTTGCCGATCTCCGGGCGGCGGATGCGGACCGGATTCCGCTCCGCGCGAAGCGCGGGCGGAGCCCGGTCCGATGTTAGCGAGCCAAAAACGCCCCGGTGGGGCGTTTTTGGCGAAGTGGTCGTGCCCAAAGAACCCGTTTGAAGGAGCGAGTTGACGAGCGACGCGCAAACGGGATTCGACGGCGCGCGTGGGAGTGGGGTTTCCAGACAGGAAAGAAGAGACCGCGAGAAAACGGAATTTGCCGCGTTGCGGCAATATCCCTCGCCTTGCCGCCGGTGAGCAAGCTCCCCGCGGCTGCGGCGGGGATGCGGACCGGATTCCGCTCCGCGCGAAGCGCGGGCGGAGCCCGGTTCGATGGAGGAGTGGTGTTTCCAAAACGAAAGCACCCCGCAATGGGGTGCTTTCGTTTTGGAGGCGCCACCCGGAATCGGACCGGGGATGAAGGTTTTGCAGACCTCTGCCTTACCGCTTGGCTATGGCGCCGGAGGGGGAAAAGTTACCGGGGATGCGGATTACGGGGCTACGGAACCCCGGCGTCGAATAACGGAACAGTCGTCTTTACTGTGCCGGGGCGACGCCTTGGAATATCGCCGCGAACGGCGATATTCGGGGTTCGAGCCGAGAGCGGTTCGAAAAAGAGCGGGAAGGATCACGGGATCCTTCCCGCTCTTTTTGGAGCGGATTACGGGGCTCGAACCCGCCACCTCGACCTTGGCAAGGTCGCGCTCTACCAAATGAGCTAAATCCGCGGAGCGACCCGTGGTCGCTGGTGCCTCCGGTCGGAATCGAACCAACGACACGAGGATTTTCACTCCTCTGCTCTACCACCTGAGCTACAGCGGCGAGGGTATAAAGGATGGCGACCCGGATGGGGCTCGAACCCACGACCTCTAGCGTGACAGGCTAGCGTTCTAACCAACTGAACTACCGGGCCAAGGTCATCGCACAAGGACTTTCCATCCGGCGACTTAACAATTATAGCATAGCGGATTTTGCTTGTCAAGCCCCTTTTTGCAAAAAAACGA